>CAYNUO010000005.1:0-58159 GCA_964400405.1 uncultured Bifidobacteriaceae bacterium
GCCTGACCTTCCGCGGCTACTTCGCGCCCTGGATGGCGGCCTGCGCCGCGGCCAGCCGCGCCACGGGCACCCGGTAGGGCGAGCAGCTCACGTAGTCCAGCCCGACGTGGTGGAAGAACACCACCGAGGCCGGGTCGCCGCCGTGCTCACCGCAGATGCCGAGCTTCAGGTTCGGCTTCACCGACCGGCCCTTCCTGACGGCCATCTCGACGAGCTGGCCGACACCGGACTGGTCGATCGTGGCAAACGGATTCCGTCCCGCGATCTCGAGCTCCGCGTACTGCGGCAGGAACGAGCCGGAGTCGTCGCGCGACATGCCCAGTGCGGTCTGCGTCAGGTCGTTGGTGCCGAAGCTGAAGAACTCGGCCGTCTGCGCGATCTCGTCCGCCGTCAGCGCACCGCGCGGCACCTCGATCATCGTGCCGACCAGATACGACAGCTTCACCTTCTGCTCCGCCTGCACGGCCTTCGCCTGCGCGTGCACGACGGCCACCTGCAGGTCGAGCTCCTTCTTGAAGCCGACGAGCGGGATCATGATCTCCGGCTTGACCTTGATGCCTTCCTTCTGCACGAGGGCTGCGGCCTCGAAGACCGCGCGCGCCTGCATCTCGGAGATCTCCGAGTAGACGATGCCGAGGCGGCAGCCGCGGAACCCGAGCATCGGGTTGAACTCGTGCAGCTGCGTCACACGCTGCTGCAGACGCTCGACGGGCACGCCCAGCTTCTTCGCCAGCTCGGCCTGCTGCTGCTCCGTGTGGGGCAGGAACTCGTGGAGCGGCGGGTCCAGGAAGCGGATGGTCGCCGGGTAGCCCTTGAGCGCCCGGAAGATGCCCGCGAAGTCGTCGCGCTGATACGGCAGCAGCTTCGCCAGCGCGGCACGGCGTTCGTCCACCGACTCCGCGAGGATCATCTCGCGCATCGCGTCGATGCGATCGCCCTCGAAGAACATGTGCTCGGTGCGGCAGAGACCGATGCCGACGGCGCCGAACGCCACGGCGTTCTCGGTCTGCTCCGGTGTGTCCGCATTGGTGCGCACGTCCATCCGCGACGCCTGGCCGCACCACTTCATCAGCTGCTGGAAGCTCTTGTACTTCTCGGTCGCCTGGGCCGCGCGGTCGCCGTTGATCACGCCCGCGACGATCTCCGACGGCGCCGTCTTCAGCTTGCCGGCGTAGACCTTGCCCGCCGTGCCGTCGATCGACATCCAATCGCCCTCGGCGTAGCGCGTGCCATCAACGGTCACGGTCCGGGCCGCGTAGTCGACATCGAGGGCCGCCGCGCCGCACACGCAGACCTTGCCCATCTGACGGGCCACGAGTGCCGCGTGTGACGAGACACCGCCACGCGCCGTCAGAATGCCTTCGGCCGCGATCATGCCGCGCAGGTCCTCGGGCGACGTCTCCACGCGGACCAGCAGCACCTGCTCACCGCGCTCCGCCGCCACGACCGCGCGGTCGGCGTTCAAATAGATCTGCCCGGACGCCGCGCCAGGGCCGGCCGGAAGGCCCGTGGCAATCGCCTTCGCCGCCGCCATGTCCTTCGCGTCGAACACCGGGGCCAGCAGCTGGTCGAGCTGGTCCGCCGGATTCCGCAGGACCGCCGTCTTCCAGTCGATCAGCTTCTCCTTGACCATGTCGATCGAGAACTTCAGCGCCGCCATGGCGGTGCGCTTGCCGTTCCGCGTCTGCAGCATGTAGACGACGCGGTCTTCGATCGTGAACTCGAAGTCCTGGACGTCCTTGAAGTGGCGCTCCAGCGTCTGCCGGATGCGCTCCAGCTCCTTGTAGGCGCTCGGCATGACCTTCTGCAGCGCGGCCACCGGATCCGGCGTGCGCACGCCCGCGACGACGTCCTCGCCCTGCGCGTTGATCAGGAACTCGCCGTAGAACTCCTTGTTGCCGTTCGCGGGGTTGCGCGTGAAGGCCACGCCGGAGCCGGACTCGTCACCCGTGTTGCCGTAGACCATCGCCTGCACGTTGACGGCCGTGCCCCACTCGGACGGGATGTTGTATTTCCGGCGATAGACGATCGCGCGGTCGTTCATCCACGACCCGAAGACGGCGCCAATCGCGCCGTTCAACTGATCCCACGGGTCCGACGGGAACGCCACGCCCGCGCGCTCGCGGACGAGCGCCTTGAAGCGCTGAACGAGAACCTTCAGGTCGTCGACCGTCAGCTTCGTATCTTCGATGCCCGCGTGATACCGCTCGTGCTTCAGCCCTTCGATCACGGTCTCGAACGGCTCGTGATCCTCGTGCGGCCGCTTCTGCACGCCGAGCACCACGTCGCCGTACATCTGCACGAAGCGGCGGTAGCAGTCCCACGCGAAGCGGGGGTTGTTCGTCTTGGCCGCGAGCGCCTCGACCGTCTGGTCGTTCAGCCCGAGGTTGAGGATCGTGTCCATCATGCCTGGCATCGAATCGCGGGCGCCGGAGCGCACGGAGACGAGCAGCGGGTTCTTCAGGTCGCCGAAGCGCTTGCCGGTCTGCTTCTCGATCGCGGCCACACCGGCCTGCATCTGGGCCTTCAGGGCCGGAGGATACGAACGGCGGTTGGCGTAGTAGTAGGTGCAGACCTCGGTCGTGATGGTGAAGCCAGGAGGCACCGGCAGCCCGATGCGGCACATCTCGGCGAGGTTCGCACCCTTGCCGCCGAGCAGCGGCTTCATGGAGCCGTTACCATCCGTCCGCTTGCCGAACTGATAGACGAACTGGCCGGCCTTCGCGGGAGACGCCTTCGCTGCCGTCTTCTTCGGCGCTGCCTTCTTCGCCACCGGCTTCTTCGCGGCCGCGTTCTTCTTCACAGCCTTCTTCACGGCTTTCTTCACGGCCTTCTTCGCATTCTTCGCCTTGCTCGCCTTCTTCGCCATGTCTGCTCCGCTACTCCGCCACAATCTCTGAGATATCGGCGATCCGCACGACCAGGTCGCGCAGCCCCGCCATCACCTGCAGCCGGGTGTCGCGCAACGCGGCATCCTCGGCCATCACCATCACGTCGTCGAAATACTTCGCCACGAACGGCTGCAGCCCGGCGATGTCCTTCAACGCCGCCAGATACTGGCCGCTCTTCTCGGCTTCATCGATCACGGCCACGCGCGAGGCCACGTAGCCGATCAGATCCCGTTCGGCCGCGTCCGGCGCGGTCGGCGCGTAGGTCTTCAGCGCATCCCACCCGCGCGTGAACACCACGCCCTTCGAGATGTTCTTCACGCGCTTCACCGCCTCAGCCAGCAGACGGAACTCCTGCTGCGCGGAGAACTCGGCCAGCACGGCGAGGGTCCGTTTCGCGCGCGCGACATCGAGGCCATCGAGCGCACGTGCCGCCACCGCACGGGCGTTCCGCACGTCGAACCCGCGCTGCTCGAACAGATACAGCACACGTTCGACCAGAAACGCCTGAATGGCGTCCTGCGCGTCGGCGTCCACCGTCCACGGCTCGCCGGCCTTCGCGACAAGCCGCCCCAGCGTGACGCGGGAGGTGATCCCGGTGACCTCCTGCAGGTCCGCCAGGATCTTCACGGCGCCCTGTGCCTGGCGACGCAGACCGAGCGGGTCGCGTGAGCCGGTCGGTCGCTCGCCAGCCGCGAGCATCCCGACCACCGAATCCAGCTTGTCGGCCAGCGCCACGGCCGCCCACGTGACGGCGGCCACCCCGAGGTCCTCTTTCGACGGTGCCGCCGCGGCGTCCACGCCGATCGGCAGGTAGTGGTAGTAGATCGCCTTCCAGACCGCCTCGGGCATGCCTTCCTGGCGGGCGTAGATCCCGCCCATCGTGCCCTGCAGTTCGGTCAGCTCGCGCACCATGTCGGTGCCGAGGTCGGCCTTCGCCAGACGGCCGGCGGTGCGGGCCGCCTCGGCCTGCTCCGGCTTGCCGAAGACCTCGCCCGCAATCCACCCGGCGAGCACGGAGACGCGCTCCGCCTTCTCCCTGTAGCTGCCCAGCTTCTTGTGGAACAGGATCGTCGACAGCCGCTCGATACGTGATTCGAGCGTCGCCTTGCTGTCCTCCTCCCAGAAGAACTGCGCGTCACGAAGCCGCGCCACGAGCACGCGCTCGGAGTTGCGGGCCACGACCTCCGGCTTCTCCGACTCGATGTTCGTCACGGCGAGGAAGGCGGGCTTGAGCGTGCCCGCGTCGTCGACCACCGGGAAGTAGTGCTGATGGTGAATCATCGTCGTCGTCAGCACTTCTTCCGGGAGCTTCAGGAACTCCGCCGGATAGTGCCCGGCCACGACGCACGGGTACTCGACCAGGTCCGGCACTTCCTGCAGCAGGCTCGACTGCGCGGCCACGGCCTGGCTCACGCGCCCGCCGAGCCGCCGGGCGTGGCTTTCAAGCTCGCGCTTGATCCGCTGCTCGCGCTCGCGGCGATCGAGGATCACGAAGTTCTCGAGCAGCCGCTTCTCGTAGTCCTCGAAGGTCTTGACCTTCACGGCGCGGCCCGATCGCCCGCTCGTCGTCTGGAAGCGATGCCCGTAGGTGTTCGCGCCGGACGCCACGTCCTGCACCTGCGGGCCCTGCGCGTTTTCGGTCCGGCGGATCACGAACGGCACCACGCGGCCGCCATAGAGCAGCACGAGCCAGCGGATCGGCCTGGCGAACACGAGCTCGCCCTTGCCGTCCTCGAGAAAGGCGTCCCACCGCATCTGCTTCGGGAAGTTGAAGTCGCGGAGGATCCCGGCCATCACGTCGCCGAGCACGTCGACCGTCGCCTTGCCGCGCTGCTGGAGCCGGCACGCGAGATAGGTGCCTTTCGGCGTCTCCTCGCGCAGCAGCGACGAGACGTCGACGTTGTTCTTCTTCGCAAAGCCGACGGCCGCGGGCGTAGGCTGCCCCTCCGCGTTGAACGCGGCGGAGACAGGCGGACCCATCACCAGCTCTTCCTTGTCGGTCTGCCGCTCGGCCAGTCCGACGACGCGCGCGGTCAGCCGCCGCGGCGTGCTGAACGCCTCGACGTCGGACGGATGCGGCAGTCGCGCGTCGACGAGCCGTGCCGCGAGGTGCTTCTTCAGCTGGGCCGTGAGTCCGGGCAGCCAGCTCGCCGGGATCTCTTCGCAGCCGATTTCGATCAACAGTTCCCGGTCCACGTCAGCGTTCTCCGGCGGGCGCCTGGATCGAATCCGCGTAGGCGCGCGCAATCTTCACGGCCAGCTGACGCACGCGCAGGATGTACGCCGTGCGCTCGGTCACACCGATGCTGCCGCTGGAATCAAGGATGTTGAACAGGTGTGAGCACTTCAGGACGTGCTCGAGCGCGGGCAGCACGAGTCCCGCCTCGAGCAGCTTCGCCGAGAAGTCGTAGTAGCGGTCGAAGAGATCGCGGTGCAGCGCCGAGAACTCGGCCGGCGGCAGCAGCGGGGACCCGTCGTCCTTCTGGTTGAAGGCGTACTTGGACTGCTCGATCTCCTCGCGCAGCCGCACCTCGCCGTACTTCACGCCGCCGCCCCACTCCAGGTCGTACACGTTGTCGACCTTCTGCAGGAACATCGCGATGCGCTCGAGCCCGTAGGTGATCTCGCACGAGATCGGCGTCAGGTCCATGCCGCCCACCTGCTGGAAGTAGGTGAACTGCGTGATCTCCATGCCGTCGAGCAGCACCTGCCAGCCGATGCCCCACGCACCGAGCGTCGGGGACTCCCAGTTGTCCTCCTCGAAGCGGATGTCGTGCTGGCGGGGATTGATGCCGCAGGCCTCGAGCGACTCGAGATAGCGCTGCTGCACCTCGTCCGGCGACGGCTTCAGGATGACCTGGAACTGGTGATGCTTGAACAGCCGGTTCGGATTCTGGCCGAAGCGGCCGTCATCGGGCCGCCGCGAGGGCTGCACGTAGGCCACGCTCCACGGCTTGTCCCCGAGCACGCGGAAGAGCGTCTCCGGGTGCGAGGTGCCCGCGCCGACTTCCAGGTCGAGGGGCTGCTGCAGCAGGCAGCCTTGCGAGGCCCAGTAGGCCGAAAGCTTCAGGATGAGGTCTTGCAAAGTCACAGGGTTCCGCCTCAGCCGTGCCGCCGCAGTTCGCGCAGCACGCGATCCGATTTCAGTGTCTTCTCCAGATGCATCGAGATCAGTGCCCGATGCGCGCCTTCCAGTTCCCGCAGCACGCCGGCCTCGGCCGGCAGGTCCGCCACCTGCCGCGGGCCGATGCTCCGCGACGCGGTGAGGAACGCATGGGCGCCCGCCGACAACCCGCCGCGCGCTTCGGGGTAGAGCCCCTGAAGCCGCAGCAGCCAGCACTCGAAATACCGGGCCAGCGGTTCGACCGGCGCCCCGGCCTGCAGCGCGTCCAGGATCGATGTGCCGAGCCTGAAGAGCCGCTCGTCGGCGTCCGCGTCCTGGGCCCACTCGTCCAGCAGTTCCGCGAAATACCCGACGTGCTCCAGTGCGCTGCCGGCCAGTGATAACGGCGACCTGACCGTGTCAGCGTAATTGATTCCGACCAGTTCGCGCCCTTCCTTCTCGAAGTACGCGACCTTCACTTCCGTCAGCGGCTCCAGCGCGCCGGTGAAACGTGAACGCTGACGCCGGGCCCCCTTGGCCACCCCGCGCTTCTTGCCCCGGTCCCTGGTCAGAAAGACCACGATCCGGTCCGCCTCCGACAGCTTGTAGGTCCGGAGAATCAGGGCGTCGCCGGAATAAAGCGGCACCGGGATCAGCCGACCTTGCCGGTCATCCGCAGATAGATCGTCGCCAGGCCGAGAAACGAGGCGAACCCGGCCACGTCGGTAAACATCGTGATGAACACGGCCGACGCCAGCGCCGGGTCGATCTTCAGCGCCCTGAGTCCGAGCGGAATCAGTGTGCCGGCCACGGCGGCCACGAGCAGGTTGAACAGCATGGCCACACCGAGCAAGCCGCCGATCACCGGGTCGCCACGGAAGAGCGCCACGACCAGTGCCGCGATCAGTCCGGTGGCGAGGCCGTTGCTCACGCCGACCGTCACTTCCTTGATCAAGGCCTTCCGGGCGTTGGCCCACGTCAGCTCGCCGAGCGCGATGCCGCGCACGATGACCGTCAGCGTCTGCGTGGCCGCGTTGCCACCCATCCCGGCCACGATCGGCATGAAGATCGCGAGCACGGTCAGCTGGCTGATCGTCCCTTCGAAGAGCGCGACGACCGATGCCGCCAGAAACGCGGTCGCCAGATTCACGGCCAGCCACGGGAACCGCAGCTTCAGCGACTCCCGGGCCGGCGTGAACACGCGTTCGTCGCCGGACACACCGGCCAGCCGGAGGATGTCCTCCGTGGCCTCGTCCTTGATGACGTCGATGACGTCGTCGACGGTGATGATGCCGACCAGCTTGTTCTCCTGATCGACGACGGGAATGGCGAGCAGGTTATAGGACGCGACCTGCCGCGCCACTTCTTCCTGGTCCGTATCGACCCGCGCGCTGATCAGGTCGGACGTCATGATCCGCTTGAGCGGCGTCTCGGGGGCGACCAGCAGCAGCCGGCGCAGCGACGTCACGCCGACGAGGTGGCGGCGCTCGTCGACGACGTAGAGATAGAAGACCATCTCGACGTCGCGCGCGCCCTGCAGTTCGGCGATCGCCTGCCCCACCGTCATGTCCTCGCTCAGCGCGAAGACATCCGGATTCATGATCCGGCCGGCCGTCTGCTCGTCGTACTCGAGCAGGTTCTCGACGACGCCTGATTCCTTCGGCCGCATCAAGTCCAGGACGGCCGCGGAGAGGTCTTCCGGGAGGTAGTCGATCAGGGCCGCCGCGTCGTCGGACGGAATCTCCTGCGCGAGGCGGGCGATGTCTTCCGCGGACCGCGTGCCGAGGAGGGCCGCGCCGGCTTCCTGGCCCAGTTCGGAGACGGCCTCCATGGCCAGCCGGCCGTTCCGATCGGCGAGCACGGAGAAGGCGGCCTCGCGGTCGCGGTCGGTCAGTTCACTGAACAGCTGGGCGAGATCGGCAGGGTGCTGCTTCTGCAGCAGATTGAGCAGGTTCGCCGTGGCCCCAATGCGCAGCAGCCGCTTGACGGAGTCGAGTGCGAGGTCGATTCTGCGCTGCGCCATAGGAAAATCCGCTCGGTCACCTTAGCACGATTCTTGCGGCAGCCGGGCGACGGTTCGTCCCCTGAAAGGGGGCGGTTTTAGCGGGTAAGGAGGTCGTCGAGCATCCGCTCGTCGTCGCGCCACGAGGGGCGTACCTTCACGTGCAGGTCCAGATAGACCTTGCAGCCAAAGCGCGCCTCCAGCTCGGCCCGCGCGGCCGTGCCGATGGCCTTGATCATGGCGCCGGCCTTGCCGACCACGATCCCCTTCTGCGAATCGCGGTCGACGAGGATGGTGCAGTAGAGGCGGAGCGTGCCCTTCGGTCCCTCGGCTTCCTGGAACTGGTCGACGACGACCGCTGTCGAGAACGGCAGCTCGTCGCGGGTGCACCGCAGCACCTGCTCCCGCACCAGCTCGGCCGCCGTCTGGCGCTCCTGCTGGTCGGTCAGGTAGTCCTCGGGGTAGAGCGGTGGACCCTCGGGCAGCCGGGCCAGCAGCAGCGCGGCGAGCGTCTCGACGTTGGTGCCGTCCCAGGCCGAGATCGGCACGATCTCCGCGAAGTCGCGCTGGCGCCGATACGAGTCAATCAGCGGCAGCAGCTTGTTCTTCTCGACCGCGTCCACCTTGTTCAGCGCCAGGAACACCGGAACCGTCAGTTTCGCGACGCGCTCGAGCATGAAGCGATCGCCGGTCCCGGTCTCGACGGCCGCGTCGACGACGAGCACGACCACGTCGACCTCGCGCATGGCGTCGAGCGCGGCATCGACCATGCGGACGTTCAGACGGTGCGTGGGCCGGTGCACGCCCGGCGTGTCGACGAACACGATCTGGCCGCCGGGGTCGTTCCGCACGCCGAGGATCCGCGTGCGCGTGGTCTGGGGCTTGTCGGAGGTGATGGCCACCTTCTCCCCCACCAGCCGGTTGAGCAGCGTTGACTTGCCCGCGTTCGGGCGGCCCACCAGCGCCACGGTGCCGGAGCGCAACGCGCCGGGGAGTGCCGGGCCTGGTGTGGGTTCGTCAGACATCACTGCGCCGCCGCCTCGGCGTCATCCACCGAGGGCAGGCGCCGCAGCCGCACCTTCGTGATCCGCCGGCGTTCAACCTCCACCACCTCGACCTCCAGGCCATCCGTCTCGAATGTTTCGCCGACGTACGGCATCCGGCCGAGCCGCGCGAGCAGCAGGCCGCCCACGGTGTCGAAGCCCTCGCGGACGATCGAGACCGTCAGCCGGTCGGCGACATCGTCCACGGCGGCCTTGCCCTGCACGAGCAGCGCGCCGTCCTCTTCTTCGATGATCGTGTCGCTCTCGGTGTCGTACTCGTCCCGGATCTCGCCGACGATCTCCTCGATCAGGTCCTCGACGGTCACGAGGCCGGCCGTGCCACCGTACTCGTCCACCACGATCGCCATGTGTGTCTGCCGGCGCTGGAGCTCCTTCAGCAGCTCCGTGGCGCGCTTGCTCTCCGGCACGAACTGTGGCGTCCGCATCAACGTCGTCAGCGGTGGCTCCGCGCCGGGCGGAAGTGCCACCAGATCCTTCACGAACACGATGCCGACGACGTTGTCGAGGCTGTCGCGGTAGACGGGGATGCGCGAGTACTGCTCCTCGCGAAAGAGGCTCCGCAGGTCCGCCAGCGACGCCGTGACCGGAATCGCGACGATGTCGGGGCGAGGCGTCATCAGTTCCTTGACCAGCGCGTCGGTGAAGTCGACGACCGACTTCAGCAGCTCGCGTCCCTCGGCATCCGAAATCGTCGCCTCGTCGGCGCCTTCGGCCGTGCCGGCCTGTCCCTCCTCGGCACTGCCCTCACCGGACTCCGCGGAGCGATCGGAGGCGCGCATCTCGGCCACGAGTCCCACCAGCGGACGCGTGACGGCCGACAGCGGCCGGGCCGCGGCGTCAAACAGCGGCAGCAGCAGCGTCAGCGCCTGCTCCGGATCCCGGCGGACGATGAGCACGGGCAACGCGTACTGGAGCCCGAGCGTCCACGTCCCCATCGCCAGGAAGATGATGAGCGCCGCCTTCCAGCCGGCCGCGCCCGTCGCGAGCTGAATCAGCAGTGCTGCCAGCACCAGACAGGCGGCGGAAAGCAGCCGCACCGGCACGAACAGCGACAGCGGGTCGGCGAGATAGGCGGTCAGCCGGTCGTTGGGATCGTCGCGCTCGGCCATCAGACGCAGCGACAGCCGGAGCATGGCGGAGAACGCCGTCTCGACGCAGCCCAGCGCCACCGTCAGGCAGGCGAGCACGAAGAGCACCAGCGGCATCATGCGTGCGCCCGCTCGATGAGACCCGACGGCAGACCGTGCCGTGCGCGCAGGCGGCGCTCGACACGCGCCATCTGGCCGTCGTCCGTTTCGTGGTCGTAGCCCATCAGGTGCAGCAGGCCGTGCAGCGCGAGCACCTTCAACTCTACCGCCAGCGAGTGCCCCGCCTCCCGGGCCTGCCGGCGCGCCACACCGGTGGCGATGACGACGTCGCCGATCGACCCGTCGAGCGGAGCGCACGGAAACGACAGTACGTCCGTGGCCTTGTCCATTCGGCGGAACTGCCTGTTCAATGCACGGACGCGGGCGTCGCTGAGCAGGGCCACGCAGACCGACCCCTTCGCGCGGGCAGGAGCCGCGGCCGAGAGCCACGCGGCGAGGCCACGGGCCGCCGTGACGCCGCCGGCCACGACATCAACGGCGAGCCGGGGCGCGACCCGCTTCTTCCCGGTTGGCGTCGGTCGAGGGCGTGCCGGCACGTCAGTCCCTGCCCGGTGCCGGGCCGTCCGGCGCAGCCGCCAGCGCGGAGTCTTCCGGGTGCAGCAGCGGCGCGGCCGCGCGCTCGTAAGCGCGCACGATCTCCTGGACGAGCTTGTGGCGGACGACGTCGCGATCGTCGAAGTCGACAAACCCGATGCCTGCGACGTTGCGGACGATGCGGAGGGCCTCGACGAGGCCCGACTTCCCGCCCGGCAGGTCGACCTGCGTGACGTCGCCCGTGACCACCGCCTTCGAGCCGAAGCCGAGGCGCGTCAGAAACATCTTCATCTGCTCGGAGGTCGCGTTCTGCGCCTCGTCCAGAATCACGAAGGCGTCGTTCAGCGTGCGGCCGCGCATGAACGCCAGCGGGGCCACCTCGATCGTGCCGCGCTCGATGAGCCGCTCCGCCTTCTCGGCATCGAGCATGTCGTAGAGGGCATCGTAGAGCGGCCGCAGATAGGGATTCACCTTCTCGGCGAGGTCGCCCGGCAGGAAGCCGAGCTTCTCGCCCGCTTCGACGGCGGGCCGAGCCAGGATGATCCGGTTCACCCGTTTCGAGAGCAGGTAGCTCACGGCCTCCGCCATCGCGAGGTAGGTCTTGCCCGTGCCTGCCGGGCCGACACCGAACACGATGTCGTGCTGCTCGATCGCCTCGAGGTACCGCCGCTGGTTGAGCGTCTTCGGCGCGATGCGCTTCCGGCCCGCCTGCCGCTGGCTGCCCTTCAGGAAGTAGTCGCGGATGTCGACGTCACGGTTGTCGACGACGAGCTGCGCGGCCGTCTTCACGTCGCCGTTGCCGAGCATGTAGCCCTCGCCGGCCAGCGACCCGAGCTGCTGGAAGATCCGCTCCGCCAGCGCCTCGGCCTCCCGCGACCCTTCGGCGAAGACTTCGTGCCCCTGCGTGCGCAAACGAACGCCGAGCAGCCCCTCGATGTGCTTCAGGTTGCTGTCGCGAGGCCCGAAGATGGCCTCCACTCCGTCGTCCGGCAGGACGATCCGCTTCATTTCGTGATCTGGATGTGGAGTTCCTTCAGCTGCCGCGCGTCCACAGCCGATGGTGCGTCCGACATCTGATCGACGGCAGCCGCCGTCTTCGGGAACGCCATGACCTCGCGAATCGACGACTCCCCGGCCAGCAGCGCCGCCAGCCGGTCGAGGCCGAGGGCGATACCGCCGTGCGGCGGCGTGCCGTACTCGAGCGCCTCGAGGAAGAAGCCGAAGCGTGACGCCGCGTCCTCCTTGCTGATGTTCAGCAGCGAGAAGATCCGGCTCTGCAGCGCCGCGTCGTGGATACGGATGCTGCCGCCGCCGATCTCGCTGCCGTTCAGCACCAGGTCGTAGGCTTTCGCCCGAGCCTTGCCGGGGTCCGTCTCCATCAGCGGCAGGTCGGCATCCATCGGCGACGTGAACGGGTGATGCATCGCGACGAACCGCTTGTCCTCGGCGTCCCACTCGAGCAGCGGGAAGTCGAGCACCCACAGGAAGCGGAAGTCCCTGCCGTCCAGCATGCCCTTGCGCTTGGCGAGGCTCAGCCGGATCTGGCCGAGCAGCTTCGACGCGGTGTCCGGTTCGCCGGCCGAGATCAGCAGCAGGTCGCCGTTGCCGCAGCCGGCGGCGTCCAGCGCACGCACGACCTCGGCCTCGCCGAGCGCCTTCATGACCGAGCTCGTGACCGTGCCGTCGTCCGCGCGGCGCGCCCAGACGAGGCCGCTGGCGCCGAGCGCCTTGGCTTCGTCGACCAGGCCGTCCACCTCGCTGCGCGAATAGGCGCCCGCGTTCTTGACGACGAAGCCGCGCACCGTGCCCCCGCCGTTGACGATTTCCTTGAACACGCGGAACTGCGAGTCCGTGAACAGGGGGCCCAGGTCCTGAATCGGCATCCCCGGCCGCAGGTCCGGCTTGTCGGAGCCGTACTTCGCCATCGCCTCGGCGTACGGCATCCGCAGGAACGGCGTCTCGACCTTCACGCCGATCAGGTCGAACACGCGGACCATCAGCGGTTCGATGAGGTCGAAGATCGTCTCCTGGCGCGCGAACGACATCTCCACGTCGACCTGCGTGAACTCCGGCTGCCGGTCGGCACGCAGGTCTTCGTCGCGAAAGCACTTGCAGATCTGCATGTACTTGTCCATGCCGGACACCATCAGGATCTGCTTGAAGAGCTGCGGCGACTGCGGCAGTGCGAAGAACTCGCCCGGGTGCACGCGGCTCGGCACGAGGTAGTCGCGCGCGCCCTCCGGCGTGGACTTCGTCAGGATCGGCGTTTCGATCTCGAGGAAGCCTTCTTCGTCGAAGTAGCGGCGAATGACGGTCGTCAGCCGGTGGCGCAGGATGATGTTGGACTGCAGCCGCGGCCGCCGAAGGTCGAGATAGCGGTACTTCAGGCGGACGTCCTCCGACACGGGCGAATCGTCGGCGACCTGGAACGGCGGCGTCTTCGCCTCGTTCAGCAGCGTCAGCGTGCGCACGACGACTTCCACGTCGCCCGTCTCGAGCTTCGGATTGACCGTCTCGGCCGAGCGCCGGCGCACCGTACCAGCGAGCCCGACGACGAACTCGGACCGCAGCTTCTTGGCCTTTGTCAGCGTCGCATCGTCGTCCGCGTCGAAGACCACCTGGGTCACGCCGCTCCGATCCCGGACGTCGACGAACAGCACGCCGCCGAGGTCGCGGACGCGGTGCACCCAGCCCAGCAGCACCACGTCCTTGCCCACATCGCCCGTGCGCAGCGCGCCGCAGGTGTGCGTGCGTGTCAGGTCACCCAGTTGCTCAGCCACGAACCTCTCCTAGAAAACCCGCAATGACGCCGGCCGCCCCGTCCTGGGGCGCGGTTTCCTGCCGGCCGTCGGCGAGCCGCTTGATGGTGACCGTCCCGGCCGCCACCTCCGACTCGCCCAGAATCGCCACCACGGGAATGCCGCACCCGCTGGCGTATTTGAGCTGTTTGCCCATCTTATCCACGTCCGGGTAGACCAGCACCCGCAGGCCGCCCTGCCGGAGGACACCCGCCAGGCGTATTGCCAGCCCGGTGTCTTCGCCCCGGAACACCGTGACCATCACGTCCGCCGGCGCGGCGGACAGCTCTGCCGGAAACAGGTTCCGCTCCCCCATCACGACGAGGATGCGCTCCAGCCCGAGCGAGAACCCGCACGCGGGCACCTGCTCGCCCGAGAACATGCCCACGAGGCCGTCGTAGCGACCGCCGCCGCCGAGGCTGCCCGGCAGGTCCGCGACGGCGATCTCGAAGATCGCCCCGGTGTAATACGACAGCCCGCGCGCCAGCGCGGGGTCCACGCGGAGATGTCCGGCCGCGGGCGTGCCCGCGGCCAGCGTCAGGATCTCGCGCAGGTTCGCGATGAACGGCGGCTCGTCGCCACCCGGCTTCGTCACAAACGCCGCCAGTCGCGACAGCGCCGCGGCGTTGTCCGCATCGGTCGCGGCGAACACACCGAGCAGCGCCTGCGCCGCGTCCGCGGCCACGCCCCGCGCGGTCAGCTCGCCCGTCACGCCGTCCGCGCCGATCTTGTCGAGCTTGTCGACCGCGATCAGCGCCTCCCCGTGCAGCGCGTCCGGCACCCCCGCCGCCTGGAGCACGGCGCGCAGCAGCTCACGATGGTTGAGCCGGATCGCGAAGTCCGTAAAGCCAAGATCGGTCAGCACCTCGCTGACGGCGCCGCAGAGCTCCGCCTCGATGGCCGGCGACGTGGACCCGAGCGCGTCGACGTCGCACTGGTAGAACTCTCGGAACCGCCCGCGCGCCGGGCGGTCGGCGCGCCAGACCGGCTGAATCTGGTACCGGCGGAAGAGCCGCGGCAGCTTCGCGCGGTGCTCGGCCACGACCCGCGCCAGCGGCACCGTCAGGTCGTAGCGCAGCGCGAGGTCCGCCTGCCCGGTCGCCTCGTGCTCGCCGCGCTTCAGGATCTTGAAGATGAGCTGATTGCCCTCTTCGCCGTACTTCCCGAGCAGCGTCTCGATGTTCTCGACTGCCGGCGTCTCGAGCGGCTCGAAGCCGTACGAGCGATAGACGCGCGTGACGACATCGATGACGAACTCCCGGCGGCGCACGTCCGCCGGCAGGAAGTCGCGCATGCCGCGCGCCGGGCCCGTATTCAGCTTCGGGGTACTCACGCGTTCGCGACCGCTGCCGGCATGTAGTCCAGCCGGTACTTCACGTAGCTCGCGGCGTACTTGTCGAGGGAGGCATCCTCTTCCGGCGTCACCGGGCGGCGCACCTTCGCCGGCGCGCCCATCACCATGGACCCGGGCGGAATCTGCATTCCCTCGGGCACCAGCGTGCCGGCCGCGATGATGGACCCGGTGCCGATCCGGCAGCCGTTCAGCAGGATCGCGCCCATGCCGATCAGGCACCGGTCCTCGACCGTGCAGCCGTGCACGAGGGCCCCGTGGCCGATCGTCACGTTCGCGCCGATGACGCACGCATACGACGGCACGCGGTTCACGTGGATGATGGTCCCGTCCTGGACGTTGGTGCGGTCGCCGATGCGAATGCTGTTCACGTCGCCGCGGATGACGACGTTCATCCAGACGCCGCACTCCCTGCCGATGTGGACGTCCCCGATGACCTGGGCGGACTGGTCCACGAACACGGAGGGGTCGATGGTCGGGAGAATCTGGCGAAACGGGCGGATCACGCCCACGATCTTAGCGTGAGCGGGCGTCCCCCGCGCACGTCACATGCGCGGGAGCGTGAGGCCCGTCTGGGCCTGGTACTTGCCCTTCTTGTCCTTGTACGAGACCTCGCAGACCTCGTCGCTCTGGAAGAACAGCACCTGCGCGATGCCCTCGTGGGCGTAGATCTTGGCGGGCAGCGGCGTCGTATTGGAGATCTCCAGCGTGACGTTGCCCTCCCACTCGGGCTCGAACGGCGTCACGTTGACGATGATGCCGCAGCGGGCGTAGGTGGACTTGCCGAGGCAGACCGTCAGCACGTCGCGCGGGATGCGGAAGTACTCGACCGTCCGGGCCAGCGCGAACGAGTTCGGCGGCACGATGCAGACATCCGTCTTGATGTCCACGAACGACCGGGCGTCGAAGTTCTTCGGGTCGATCACCGTGCTGTTGATGTTGGTGAAGACCTTGAACTCGTCGGCCACGCGGATGTCGTAGCCGTAGGACGAGAGCCCGTAGGACACGACGCCCGCACGCACCTGCCGGTCCTCGAACGGCTCGATCATCTTGTGCTCGAGGGCCATCTTCCGGATCCACTTGTCAGACTTGATCGAGGGCATCGCGACTCCGGAATACGGGCGCCGCGACCGGAGTCACGGCGCGATGACGGACTAGTTGAGCTCGAGGCCCCGGAAGAAGTAGCCGAGTTCGAAGGCGGCCGTCTCGGGCGCATCCGACCCGTGGGTCGCGTTGTTGTCGATGGACCGGCCGAAGTCCTTGCGCATCGTGCCGGGCTCGGCCTTCGCCGGGTCCGTTGCGCCCATCAGCGCGCGCCACTTGAGAATCGCGCCGTCGGCCTCGAGCGCCAGCAGCACGCAGGGGCCGGACGACATGAAGTCCGTCAGCGCGCCGAAGAACGGCCGCGCGCTGTGCACCGCGTAGAAGCCCTCGGCTTCCTTCTTGGTGAGGTGCTGCAGGCGCATGGCCCGCACGGTGAAACCCGCCTCTTCGATGCGCGCGAGGATCTTGCCGGCCAGCTTCGCCTGGACGGCGTCGGGCTTGATGATTGCGAATGTGCGTTCGATAGCCATGAATCTCCGTGTGTTCCTGTGTTGAAAGGCTGCGCCCGCCTAGCGGCCGAGCAGTTCCTGCATCGCCTTGCCCATGTCGGCCGGGCTCTTCACGACGCGCACGCCGGCCGCGGACAACGCGTCCATCTTCTCGGCCGCCGTGCCCGACCCGCCCGAGATGATCGCGCCGGCGTGCCCCATCCGGCGTCCGGGCGGCGCCGTCTGACCGGCGATGAAGCCGACCACCGGCTTCGTGAACTCGGCCTTGATGTAGGCCGCGGCCTCCTGCTCGGCGGTGCCGCCGATCTCGCCGATCATGATGACGGCCTCGGTGTCCGGGTCGTCCTTGAAGAGCTTCAGCGCGTCGATGTGGCTGGTGCCGATGAGCGGGTCACCGCCGATGCCGATGCACGTGGTCTGCCCCATGCCGACCTTCGACAGCTGGTGGATGGCTTCGTAGGTCAGCGTGCCCGACTTCGACACGATGCCGATCCGGCCCTCGCGGACGATGTTGTGCGGGATGATGCCCGCCTTGCCCTTGCCGGGCGAGATGATGCCCGGGCAGTTCGGCCCGATCAGGCGCGTCTTCGGGTGGCTTTCGAGGAAGGTCACGGCCTTCAGCATGTCGACCACCGGAATGCCCTCGGTGATGCAGACGACCAGCTCGATGCCCGCGTCCGCGGCCTCCATGATCGCGTCGGCCGCAAACGGCGGCGGCACGAAGATCACCGAGGCGTTCGCGCCGGTCTTCGCGCGCGCATCCGCGACCGTATTGAAGATCGCGAAGCCTTCGTGCGTCGACCCGCCCTTGCCGGGCGAGGTGCCGCCGACGACGTTGGTGCCGTAGGCCGCGGCCTGCTTGCCGTGGAACGTGCCTTCCTTGCCGGTCAGCCCCTGGACGATGAGGCGGGTGTTCTTGTCGAGGAGGACGGCCATGACTACTTGCCCCCCTTCGCGAGCGCGACGGCCTTGTCGGCTGCCTCACCCATCGAGTCCGCGGTGGCGAAGTTCAACCCGCTCTCCTTCAGCATCCGCTTCCCTTCGTCCACGTTGGTGCCTTCCATCCGGATGACGATCGGCACCGGCACGCCCAGGTCCTTCACGGCGGCGATGACGCCCGCGGCCAGCACGTCGCAGCGCAGGATGCCGCCGAAGATGTTGATGAGGACGGCCTTGACGTTCGCGTCGGCCATCAGGATGCGGAACGCGTTCTTGATCTGCTCCGCGTTCGCGCCGCCGCCGACGTCCAGGAAGTTGGCCGGCTCGCCGCCCGACAGCTTGATGATGTCCATCGTGGCCATCGCCAGCCCGGCGCCGTTGACCATGCAGCCGATGTTGCCGTCGAGGCGGATGTAGTTCAGGGAGAACTTCGAGGCCTCGACCTCGAGCGGATCCTCCTCGGCCAGGTCGCGCAGGTCTTTCAGGTCCTGGTGCCGGTAGAGCGCGTTGTCGTCGAAGCTGACCTTGGCATCCAGCGCCAGCAGGTCGCCGCTCTTCGTGACGATGAGCGGGTTGATCTCGACCATCGACGCGTCCGTTTCGATGAACGCGCGGTAGATGGACTCCAGCACCTTGACGAACTTGTTCGTCTGCGCGCCGTCGAGCCCGATGCCGAAGCCGAGCTTTCTCGCCTGGAACGGGATGATGCCCGTCGCGCGGTTCACCGTCAGCGTCAGGATCTGCTCGGGCGTCTTCGCGGCGACCTCTTCGATGTCCATGCCGCCGGCGGCACTCGCGATGATGACCGGGGCTTCCACGGCGCGGTCGATCACGATGCTCAGGTAGAGTTCCCGGGCGATTTCGAGACCCTGCTCGACGAGCAGCTTCTCGACCTTCCGGCCCTCCGGCCCGGTCTGGTGGGTCACGAGCGTCATGCCCAGCATCTGCTTGGCAAGCTGCTCGGCCTCGTCCAGCGACCGCGCCAGCTTCACGCCGCCGCCCTTGCCGCGGCCGCCGGCATGAATCTGTGCCTTGACTACGACCACGCTGGTGCCGAGACGCTCGGCAGCCGCACGGGCTTCCCCTGGTGTGAACGCGACCTCGCCCCGCGGAACCGGCACGCCGAACCGCGTGAGCACACTCTTGGCCTGATATTCGTGGATTTTCAAAGTATGCAATCGTAGTCAGCGCTTCGGCGGCCGGTCAAGCGCGGCTTGCGCGGTTTCGACGCACAAATCTACAATTGGAAGGTTTGTGACGGCAGCACGGGGCTCGCCGTCTGTGGAGTCCTCATGTCGTCACGTCCGTTAGCGTCGTCGGTCGGCACCAAGCTGGTCGTCGGCATCACGGGACTGTTCCTCTTCATCTACCTTCTGGTCCACATCGCGGGCAATCTCGTGGTGTTCGCCGGACCCGACACGTTCAACCAGTACGCGGGCGCGCTCGCAGCCAACCCGCTCATCATCGTCATCGAGGTCGTGCTGCTGCTGGGCTTTCTGGCCCATGTGGTCAAGGCGGTCGGCATGACGCTGCGGAACAGGAAGGCGCGCCCGGTCGCCTATGCCGTCAAGAAGCCGGCCGGGGGCGCGAGCCGGAAGTCGTTCGCGTCATCGACGATGATCCTGTCGGGGATCTGGCTGCTCGTCTTCGTGGTCCTCCACGTCTACGGCTTCAAGTTCGCGCCGGCGCCGATGACCGCCGATGGCCACCGCGATCTGTACGCGATGGAAATGGGCTACTTCGCGAATCCGGCCCTGGTCGCGTTCTACGTGCTGACCATGGTGGTGGTCGGCACGCACCTGTTCCACGGCATCTCGAGCGCCTTCCAGTCGCTCGGGCTCGACCACCCGGCCTGGACGCCGCGGATCCTGCTGTTCGGCAAGGTCGCGGCGTCGCTCATCGCGGCGCTCTTCATCCTCATCGCCCTCTGGGCCTACGTCACGGGAGGCGTGCAGGCATGATTCTCGACTCCAAGATTCCGTCGGGTCCCGTTGGCTCGAAGTGGGACCGCGCACGGTTCGAGAACAAGCTGGTCAACCCGGCCAACCGGCGTAAATACACCATCATCGTCGTCGGCACGGGCCTGGCCGGCGCCTCGGCCGCGGCGTCCCTCGGCGAGCAGGGCTACAACGTCAAGTCGTTCTGCATCCAGGACAGCCCGCGCCGCGCGCACTCGATCGCCGCGCAGGGCGGAATCAACGCCGCGAAGAACTACCAGAACGACGGCGACAGCGTGTACCGGCTCTTCTACGACACTGTGAAGGGCGGCGACTACCGCGCGCGGGAGGCGAACGTCTACCGCCTGGCACAGGCGAGCGTGAACATCATCGACCAGTGCGTCGCCCAGGGCGTGCCGTTCGCGCGGGAGTACGGCGGCCTGCTCGACAACCGATCCTTCGGCGGATCCCAGGTCGAGCGCACGTTCTACGCGCGGGGCCAGACGGGCCAGCAGCTCCTGCTCGGCGCCTACTCCTCGATGATGCGGCAGGTGGCCGACAAGGCCGTCACGCTCTATCCCCGCCGCGAGATGCTCGACCTGGTCGTCATCGACGGCAAGGCCCGCGGCATCGTCGTGCGCAACCTCATCACCGGAGAGTTGGAGAGCCACGCCGGCGACGCGGTGCTCCTCGCCACGGGAGGCTACGGCACCGTCTACTACCTCTCCACCAACGCGGTGAACTCCAACGTGACGGCCGCGTGGCGCGCCCACAAGCGCGGCGCCGCCTTCGCGAATCCCTGCTACACGCAGATCCACCCGACCTGCATTCCGGTCAGCGGCGAACATCAGTCGAAGCTGACGCTGATGAGCGAGAGCCTGCGCAACGACGGGCGCGTGTGGGTGCCGAAGCAGAAGGGCGACACGCGGCCGCCGGAGCAGATTCCCGAGAGCGAACGCGACTACTACCTGGAACGGAAGTACCCGAGCTTCGGCAACCTCGTCCCCCGCGACGTGGCGTCCCGCAACGCCAAACAGGCGTGTGACGACGGCCGCGGCGTCGGCGAGAGCGGCCTGGCCGTCTATCTGGACTTCGCGGACGCGATCAAGCGCGTCGGCGAGGACGTCATCCGGATGCGCTACGGGAACCTGTTCGACATGTACAACCGCATCACGGACGAGGATCCGTACAAGGTTCCGATGCGGATGTATCCGGCCATCCACTACACGATGGGCGGCCTCTGGGTGGACTACAACCTGCAGAGCACGATCCCGGGTCTGCACGTGCTCGGCGAAGCCAACTTCTCGGACCATGGCGCCAACCGGCTCGGTGCGAGCGCGCTGATGCAGGGTCTCGCCGACGGCTACTTCGTCATCCCGTACACGCTGGCCCACTATCTCGGCAGCACGACGCTGCCGGCCGTCTCCACCGACCACGACGCCTTCAAGGAGGCCAAGGCCGCAACGCAGGAACGCATCACCTCCCTGCTGAAGGTCAAGGGCAACCAGACGATTCGCTCCTTCCACCGCCGTCTCGGCCAGATCATGTGGGACTACGCCGGCATGGCCCGCACCGACGCGGGGCTCCGCAAGGCGCTGGAGGATATTCCGAAGCTCCGCGAGGAGTTCTGGAACACGGTGTCCGTGCCGGGCGACCCCAACAACCTGAACCAGAGCCTCGAACACGCCGGCCGCGTGGCCGACTATCTGGAGTTCGGCGAGCTGCTCTGCCGGGACGCGCTGAACCGGACGGAATCATGCGGCGGCCACTTCCGCGAGGAGAGCCAGACGCCGGACGGCGAAGCGCAGCGCGACGACGAGAACTTCTCGTATGTCGCGGCCTGGGAGTTCCAGGGGGTCGGCAAGGCGCCGACGCTCCACAAGGAACCGCTGGTCTTCGAGGAAGTGCACCCCACGCAGAGGAGTTACAAGTAGGTGGCGACGATCAGCATCAAGCTCAAGGTCTGGCGGCAGGACGGCCCGGGCAAGCCCGGACGCCTTGTCGACTACGCGGCGGACAACGTCAGCACCGACATGTCGTTTCTCGAGATGCTCGATGTGGTCAACGAAGGCCTCATCAAGAAGGGCGAGGACGCGATCGCATTCGAGTCCGACTGCCGCGAGGGCATCTGCGGCGCGTGCGGCCTGGTGATCAACGGCGTGCCGAACGGCCCGGTCCGCGGCACGACGACGTGCCAGCTGCACATGCGCAGCTTCAAGAACGGCGATACGGTGACGATCGAGCCGTGGCGGGCCAGGGCCTTCCCTGTCGTCAAGGATCTCGTGGTCGACCGGAGCGCGTTCGACCGCATCATCGCGGCCGGCGGCTACGTCTCGTTCAATACGGGCGGCGCGCCGGACGGCAATGCCCTCCCGATCTCGAAGAACGTCTCCGAAGCCGCCATGGACATGGCGGCGTGCATCGGCTGCGGCTCATGCGTGGCGGCCTGCAAGAACGCGGCGGCGCATCTGTTCACGTCCGCCAAGATCACGCACCTGGGGCTGCTGCCGCAGGGCCAGCCGGAGCGCTATACACGCGTCGTCCGGATGGTCGACCAGATGGATGCGGAAGGCTTCGGCAACTGCTCGAACGAGGGCGAGTGCGAGGCGGTCTGCCCGAAGGAAATCTCGATTTCAGGCATTGCCCGGATGTACCGGGACTACCACAAGGCGGCCCTCAAGGGCTGACGCCCGCGGCCGGACCCGCCGGGTCCGCGCACGCACCGACCCGGTGCACCCTCACGCGGGTGCCCGGGCCCACCTCGTCGTCGACCAGAGGCTCCAGCACGCAGACCCGGGCCAGGTCGGCGCGGTACGCACGCGCAAGCTCCGCCACTTCCTGCTCGTACGCATCCGCGGACCTCTCGACGGCCACGACGAACATCGCCCCGGTCCGGCGCACCAGCGCCGGCATCGCGTCGGGCGTCGCGATGTCCGCCGAGAGCAGCGTGCGGCGCCCAGTCGCCGGATGAACGTACTTCTCGAGGTCGGCGGAGACCGTCACGATCGTGGCCGTGGACGGCGTCGCGTCGAGAATCCGCACGCCGATGCCGGCCTGCAGGCGGTCCCACGACGCCAGCACGGGGTGCACGGCGATGGTCCCACCGACCACGCCGGCGACCCACAGCCGCGGCACCCACCCCACGACACTCCCGGCGCGATTGCCCCGTCGCCGCTCCCACCACGGGCCGAGGGTTGAGGCCGAACACCAGGCCAGCAGCGGCACGAGCGGAATGAGGAACCGGCCCATCAGCAGGAACTTGCGCAGGTCCGCTGCCGGATCCGCGCCGTAGTTGTAGAACAGAAAGAAGGCCACCGTGCCCCAGACGGCGACCTGGCACTCCTGCCAGCGCCAGCCGCGGTACCGCGGCATCCAGAGCAGGCAGCCCGGCACCAGGACAAGCAGCGAGAACAGATAGACGGGGGCCGTCCCCATCACTGCTCCCGCCGCGAAGCCGAAGCCCACGGGGTTGACCGTCAGCGGATCGTCGTACATCAGGAAGCCCGTGAGCAACCGCAGCGAGACGCCCGCCAGCACGCCCACGCCGAGGGCCGGCACGTGCCGCTCACGCCGCACGACGGCGCCGGCCGCGAACGGGCCCAGAATGAGCAGCAGCGGCTCGCGCAGCACGAGTGAGCCCCCGGTCGCCAGCCCGGCGGCAAGCCACGGCCGCCACGTCGCACCGGCCCGGCTCCCCTTCCAGAACGCGTAGAGCCCGAGCGCCACGCACGCCGCCGACGGCACGTCGCTCATCGCGAGCCGGCCCATCGCCAGCGTGGGCGGAAACCCGAGCCACAGCCACACCGGCGCCGGCGAGAACCCCGCCTCCCGCAGCCACCGCCACAGAACGGCGGCGACCAGGACCAGCGCGCCAACCGACGCCAATGCGGCCGCGTGCCAGCCGAACAAGCCGACAAACGGCGCCTGCAGCAGCGCGGTGCCGGCGGGATACGTGGTCGGCGCCTCCCCCTGCATGCCGGCGCCCGCGAAGCCGTCGAGCACGCCGGTCGACGCCGCCCGGGCCAACGCCACCGCGCCGGACACGTAATGCGTCTCATCGGTGATCGAGAGCGCGGTCGGAAACCAGATCAGGAAGCCGGCGGTGTAGAGCGCCACCGCGGCAAGAAGCAGCGGGCCGTGGAGGCCCGCCGGAGGAGGAACCGTGGAGCCGCCCGGGGACCCGGACGGCTCCACGACAGCCTGAGGCACGTTACATGCCGATGACGTCGACGAGCTCGCGCACGGCGCCGGCCGACTTCTGGAGCGCCGCATTCTCCTCGGCCGTCAGCGTGATCTCGATGATCTGCTCGACGCCGCGCGCGCCCACCTTCACGGGCACGCCCACGAAGAGGTCCTTGATGCCGTACTCGCCGGTCAGATAGACCGAGCACGGCAGGATCTGCTTCTTGTCCTTCAACACCGCCTCGACCATCTGGGCCGCGGCCGTGCCGGGCGCGTACCACGCGCTCGTGCCGACCAGTTTCGTAATCTCCGCGCCGCCGTTCGCCGTGCGTGTGCAGATCGCGTCGATCTTTTCCTTCGACAGCAATTCCGTAATCGGAATGCCGGCGCAGGTCGAATAGCGCGGCAGGGGCACCATCGTGTCGCCGTGGCCGCCGAGCACGAACGAGTGGATGTTCTGCACGGACACGCCCAGTTCCATCGCCACGAACGTGCTCATCCGCGCCGAGTCGAGCACGCCGGCCATTCCGAGGATGCGCTCCTTCGGGAACTTCGTCAGCTTGAACAGCGCCTGCGACATGGCATCCAGCGGGTTCGCCACCGGAATGATGATCGCGTTCGGCGTGTACTTCACGAGGTTCGGCGCGATGCTCTTCATGATCTCGAAGTTGTCCTTCACGAGATCGTCGCGGCTCATGCCCGGCTTGCGCGGCTTGCCGGACGTGATGACGACCACGTCCGAGCCTTCCGCCGCGCTCCAGTCCGCGCCGCCGATGACACGGGCGTCGGAGCCGAGGATCGGCTGCGACTGGTACATGTCGAGCGCCACGCCGGCCGCCTTCTGATCCGCGATGTCGATGATCACGACATCCGCGAGCTCTTTTTCCGCGACCGACCGCGCCACCGTGGCACCGACATTGCCGGCGCCGCCAACTACTGTCACTTTGCGATTCATGCCGTTCTTTCCCTTAGGGGACTCGCCCCGCCGTCAGACACACTGCGTTCACAGTTTCTGTGGAAAAGCCTGTTGAAATGACCCGGACCGTGCAGGAAATTCCTCGCGAAGTCGAACCTTTTAGCGGTTTGCACCATGATGGTGCGACAGCGAGGAGCCGCAGAAAGTTTATACTGAATCGTCGTTAACCCATCACGTCTGAGATCCTGATTCCCTGACAATGAAAATCGTTATTGCTGATGATCTTCCGGCATCCGCCGCGGAGCTGCTGCGCGCGGAAGGCTGGACCGTAGATGCCACTCCAGGTCGCCCCGTCGAACAACTGAAGGCCGACCTCGCCGATGCGGACGCCATCATGGTTCGCAGCGCCACGAAGGTCACCGCCGAGCTCATCGAGGCGGCGCCGAAGCTCCGCGTCATCGCCCGCGCGGGCACGGGCGTCGACAACGTCGACGTCAAAGCCGCCAGCGCGCGCGGCATCGTCGTCATGAACGCGCCCGGTGCGAACAGCATCAGCGTCGCGGAGCTTGCCGTGGGCCAGATTCTGTCCCTCGCCCGCCACATCCCCCGTGCCGACGCCACGATGAAGCAGGGCAAGTGGGACAAGAAGTCGTTCATGGGCGAGGAGATCCGGGACAAGGTCCTCGGTCTCGCCGGCCTCGGCCGCATCGGCCAGGAAGTCGCCCGCCGCGTCGCGCCGTTCGGCATGCGCGTGATCGCGCACGACCCCTTCATCTCCGCGCAGGTGGCGCAGGACCTCGGCGTCGAGCTGGTCTCGCTCGAGGACCTCTTCGCCAGGGCCGACTACATCTCGCTCCACATGCCGTCGACCGCCCAGACCAAGGGCATGGTGAACGCGGCGCTGCTGGCCAAGGCGAAGAAGGGCATCCGCATCGTCAACACCGCCCGCGGCGACCTGATCGACGAGGGTGCGCTGGCCGACGCGATCGAGGCCGGTCATGTGGCCGGCGCCGCGCTCGACGTCTTCCAGAAGGAGCCGACCGTCGATCAGCGGCTGCAGAACCTGCCGCAGGTCGTCGCGTCTCCGCACATCGCGGCGTCGACGCGTGAGGCGCAGGAACTGGCCGGCAGCGAAACCACGATCGCGCTCCGCGACTGCCTCCGCGACGGCATCATCCGCAACGCCGTCAACTTCGCGTCCGTCTCGCCCGAGGAGTACGGGCGGATGTCGCCGTTCATCTCGCTGGCTGAGCGCCTCGGGTCCGTGCTCGCCCAGCTGACGACCGACCGGATCGAGTCCGTGGCCGTCCGCTACTACGGCGAGGCCCTCGGCAAGACGGATCTGATCGTCAGCGCCGTGCTGGTCGGCCTGTTCAAGCAGATCCTGTCGGGCGGCGTCAGCGCGGTCAACGCGAAGGCGATCGCGCAGGAACGCGGCATCGAAGTGGTCGAGTCGCAGAGCACCCGTGCCCGCGACTACACGCGCCTGCTGTCGGTGAAGGTGAAGACGAGCGCCGGCGAGCACTGGGTCGAAGGCGCGGTGTTCGACAAGGCCGCCCCGCGGCTGGTCCTGGTCGACGGTGTGCCGGTCGAGGCCGTGCTCGAGGGTTCGCTCATCGTGCTGTCCAACACGGATCAGCCCGGTGTCATCGGCGAGGTGGGCACCGTCCTCGGCAGGAAGGGCATCAACATCGGCACCTTCGCGCTGGGACGCGACGGCAAGCAGGCCGTTGGCGTGGTAAGCGTCGACGAGACGAAGCCCGTCGAGGAATCGGTAATGGCGGAACTGCGGGCGCTGCCGGCAGTGAAGACTGCCCGGCTCGTCAGGGTCTGAACGTCAGGCGGACGGTGGTGCCGGTGTCGGCGCGGATGAGTTCGACCGCGTCGGCATCGACCGCCGTCACCTCGAACTTCCCTTCCACCTTCTCCCCCGCCTTCACCAGCCAGAGTTCACCGCTTCCGGTGACGACCGCGGTACGGACGACCACGTCACCCTGACGGTCCTCGGCGATCCCCGACAACGCGAACGGCGGAGGCAGGACCGGCGGCGGCGTCACCGCGGCTGCCGGCGCGACGGAAACGGGAACCGGTGCGGGTGCGGGCGGCGCCGACGCACGCACGAACCTGAACGGATCGCGCTCCGGCTCGGCGAATGTCTCGACGCCGGCCAACCGGCGGCCCAGCCGCTCGGCCTCGTCGTTGAGCTCCTGCATCTGTACGACGACGGCCTGCGTGGCCGCGGCGTCGAACCGGGCCGGCGGCGCCAGCCGGCTTTCGCCGGGCGCAACGACGGTCGGCGCGGACGCAAGCCAGGTGGCCAGCGCGGTCGTGCCGGACCAGACGAGCGTGCCCTTCCAGGTCGCCGGGAACATCGTGGTCATCATACAGCGCCGTGGATCCACGCGCGATGGGCCGTGTTAGGATTCGACGTGCACCGTGAAACGTTCCGAAATCCCTTCGATCGGACGTCTCAGCCCCTCCGCACGGTTGCCCTGATCCCGGCCCGCTACGCATCGACCCGCTTCCCCGGCAAGCCGCTGGCTGAAATCGCCGGCCGGCCCATGATCGAGCACGTGTACCGTCGGACCGCCGCGGCCTCCAGCGTAGACGCCGTGGCCGTGGCCACCGACGACACCAGAATCGCCGAGGCGGTCACCGCGTTCGGCGGCCACGCCGTGATGACCGGGGCGCACCACACGAGCGGTTCCGACCGCATCGCCGAGGCCGCGCGGCAGCTCTCCTGCGACGTCATCGTGAACGTACAGGGCGACGAGCCGCTGATCACCCCGGAGGCGATCGACGCCGCCGTCGCCCCGCTCCTCGCCGACGCGTCGATCCTGATGAGCACACTGGCCGCGCCGATGGCCGACCTGCGCGACGCCGACGACCCGAACGTCGTGAAGGTGGTGCTCGACCGGCGGGGTGATGCGCTCTACTTCTCCCGCGCGCGGATTCCGTTCGCCAGGCAACCCGGCGCTGGTGCAGCGCCGCTGCGCCACATCGGCCTCTACGCCTACCGGCGGTCGCTGCTGCTGGAGTTCTCCGGCTGGCCGCGGTCTCCGCTCGAGGACACCGAATCGCTCGAACAGCTCCGCGCGCTTGAACGCGGCATCCGTATCCGTACCGTCATCACCCCGTACGAGTCCATCGGCGTCGATACCCCAGACGACCTGACCCGTGTCCGTGCCGCAATCGAGCGGCGAATCCTCCAGCACACATGACCAAATTCATTTTCGTCACCGGCGGCGTCGTCTCCTCACTCGGCAAGGGTCTCGCGGCCGCCTCGATCGGCCGTCTGCTCGAGGACCACGGACATCGGGTCGCGCTCATGAAGTTCGACCCCTATATCAACGTGGACCCGGGAACGATGAGCCCCTACCAGCACGGTGAGGTCTACGTCACCGATGACGGAGCCGAGACGGATCTCGACCTCGGGCACTACGAGCGCTTCACCAGCATGGTGGCCACGCGCAACAGCAACTGGACGACCGGCAAGATCTACCTCTCGGTCATCAACAAGGAACGCCGCGGCGACTACCTCGGACGCACGGTCCAGGTGATTCCGCACATCACGAACGAGATCAAGGACAACATCCGGGCCGCGGCGAAGGACGTCGACGTGCTCATCGTCGAGATCGGCGGCACGGTCGGCGACATCGAGAGCATGCCGTTCCTCGAAGCGATCCGGCAGTTCCGCCTCGACGTCGGCCGCGAGAACGCCATCTACGTCCATCTGACGCTGGTGCCCTACATCGGCACGGCCGGCGAGCTGAAGACGAAGCCCACGCAGCACAGCGTCCGCGACCTGCGCTCCATCGGCATCCAGCCGGACATCCTGCTCTGCCGCACCGACCGGTTCCTCGACGCCGACATCAAGCGCAAGATCGCGCTCTTCTGCGACGTGGCCGAGGAGGCCGTCATCACCGCCAAGGACGTCGAGACGATCTACGAGGTGCCGCTGGTCCTGAAGGAAGAAGGCCTCGACCGGATCGTGCTCAAGCTGCTCGACCTGCCGCAGACAGAGGCGAAGACCGCCGCGTGGGAGGAACTCGTCCACCGCATCAAGCACCCGATCGACGAGCTCACCATTCACGTGGTCGGGAAGTACACGGGCTACGAGGATTCCTACAAGAGCCTGAACGAAGCGCTCTTCCACGGCGGCTTCGCGCATCGCGTGAAGGTGCACCTGCACTGGATCGAGGCGGAGGCCCTCGAGAAGGAGGGCGGCACCGCCCTGCTCGAGGGTTCGCACGGCATCCTCGTGCCGGGCGGCTTCGGGCTCCGCGGCACGCGCGGCATGATGAAGGCGGCCGAGTACGCCCGCGAGCACGGCGTACCGTACTTCGGCATCTGCTACGGCTTCCAGTGGGCGACGGTCGAGTTCGCGCGCAACGTCTGCGGCCTCGACGGTGCCGATTCGACCGAGTGCAACGAGAACACGCCGTACAACGTCATCTACAAGCTGCGCGACCTGCTCGGCGTGGATGAGCTGGGCGGCACGATGCGCCTCGGGCAGTACGCCTGCGCGCTCACGCCCGGGTCCCGTGCCCGGGCGATCTACGGCGCCGACCTGATCCATGAGCGGCACCGCCACCGGTACGAGTTCAACTGCCTCTACGAGGACGTCATCTCGACCAAGGGGATGAAGATCTCCGGCCGCTCCCCGGACGGCAAGTTCGTCGAGATCGCCGAGATTCCCGACCACCCGTGGTATGTCGCGGTGCAGTTCCACCCCGAGTTCCAGTCGAGGCCGCTCAAGCCGCACCCGCTCTTTGCGAGCTTCGTCGAGGCCAGCTATCGCCGGAAGACCGGCGGCGTACAGGCCGCAGTCGCCGGGCGCTGACACCTTCCGCCGGAAGCCGCGAGGTTTCCGGTGGTACGGCCCACCAATGAGATGGCTTCTATAATGGCGGCCGTGCAGCGCGTTTCCGCGGGACCGGTCACATTCGGCGACGGGTCCCTTCCCTTCATCCTGGGCCCGTGCGTCATCGAGAGCCGTGAGCACGCCATCGAGATGGCGCTCGCGATTCGCGAGATCGCGGCCCGCGCCGGCGTGGCCGCCGTCTTCAAGGCGTCCTTTGACAAGGCCAACCGGACTTCCGTGACGTCGTTCCGCGGCCCCGGTCTGCGCGACGGCCTCAGCGTCCTCGCCGACGTCCGGCAGCGCAGCGGACTCCCGGTGCTCACCGATATCCACGAGGCCGCGCAGGCCGCTCCGGTGGCGGAGGTCGTGGACATCCTGCAGATTCCGGCGTTCCTGTGCCGCCAGACAGACCTGCTCGTCGCGGCGGCCGCGACCGGCCGGATGGTCAACATCAAGAAGGGTCAGTTTCTCGCGCCGAACGACATGCGGCATGCGATCGCCAAAGTCACCTCCACAGGCAACCGGTCCGTGACGCTGACCGAGCGGGGGTCGACCTTCGGCTACAACAACCTCGTGGTCGACATGCGGGCGTTTCCGATGATGCGCGCGCTCGGCTACCCGGTGATCTTCGACGTCACCCACAGCCTCCAGCTCCCCGGCGCCGGTGACGGCGTGACCATCGGCCTCGCCGAGCACATCGAACCGCTGGCCTCCGCCGGCGTGGCGGCGGGTGTCGACGGTGTGTTCATGGAGGTCCACGACGACCCCCGGCGCGCCAGGAGCGACGCGGCCAACGCACTCCGTCTCGATCGTCTCGAACCGCTGCTGGCCCGGCTGCTCGCGCTGCACCGCGTACCCGCATGTCCGCCTGAGGTCAGCCGGTGACGCCTCCTGCGGAAACGCAGCCCGGTGGGCGTGACCTCGCGAAGAGCGTGCTCGAAACGGAGGCGGCCGCCATCCGCGCGCTGGTCGACCGCATCGGGCCGTCGTTCGACGACGCCGTGCGAATCGTCGCCGGCTGCCGGGGCCGTGTCATCGTCACCGGCATGGGCAAGTCCGGCATCATCAGCCGGAAGCTCGCCGCGACGTTGACCGGCACGGGAACCGCCGCGTTCTTTCTGCACCCGGCCGAAGCGATCCACGGCGACCTCGGCGCCATCCAGACCGACGACGTCGTGATCGCGCTGTCGCATAGCGGCGAGACGGACGAGATTCTCCGGCTGCTGCAGACCATCAAGCGCCTCGGCGCCTCCCTCATCGCGCTGACGGGCGCGCCCGGCTCGACGCTGGGCCGGGCCGCCGACGCGGTGCTGGACTGCGGCGTGTCCGCCGAAGCGTGTCCGCTCGGCCTCGCACCGACGGCGAGCACGACGGCCGCGCTCGCGATGGGAGACGCCCTCGCGATGACCGTGCTGCAGGCGAAGGGCTTCCGCGTGGAGGACTTCGCGTCCCTGCACCCGGGTGGCAAGCTCGGCAAGCAGTTCATGCGCGTCGGGGACCTGATGCACACGGGCGACGCCCTCCCGTCGGTCACCCTGGACACACCGGTGCCTGACGTGATCTACGAGATCTCCCGGAAGAGCCTCGGCATGACGTGCGTGGTGGATGCTGCCGGGCTGCTGGCAGGCGTCATCACCGATGGTGACCTGCGGCGCCACATGATCGGCACGGCGGACCTGCTGACCCGCGGCGCGAAGGACATCATGACGGCACGGCCCGTGGTCCTGAAGCCGGACGTGCTCGCGGCCGAGGCGCTGCACGTACTCGAGCGCCGCAAGATCACGTCCGTCGTCGTCGTTGACGGAGCCGGGCGTCCCGAGGGCGTGCTGCATCTGCACAGCCTCTGGGGCACGGAACTCATCTAGCCCGCGGGACACGTCGTGCAGTTCAGCGCACAGTTCTGGCTTCTCGCGACTCTGCTGGCACTGCTCGCCGGCATCTTCAGCGGCAAGGCGTGGGAGCGCTACAAGCTCCGCGACGGGCGCTGGCTGGACCGCCGCCGGCTGCGCGACACCCCGCACTACATGCTCGGCCTGCACTTCCTCGTCACCGGCCGGATCGACGACGCGATCGATGAGCTGACCCAGGCGGCGTCGACCGAACCCGACGCGCTGGAAGTGCAGATGATCCTCGGCAACCTGTTCCGCGAGAAGGGACAGGTCACCCGGGCCATCAGCACGCATCAGTCACTGCTGCAGCGCGCGGGCCTCCGGCCGATCGAGCACGCGCACATCCTGCTCTGCCTGGGCCTGGACTTCCGCCGTGGCGGCTTCGTGGACCGGGCCGCGGAGGCCTTCCGTGAGGTCCTCACGCTCGACCCGGCGAACCGGCACGCCCTCGTCAACCTCCAGAAGCTTCACGAGGACCAGCACCAGTGGGACGACGCTGCGTCGGCGCGGCGGCAGATCGCGCAGATCGACGGCGCCCCGCGGCCGGCGAACCTCGAGATCCTCGCGTTTCTGGAGAACGAGATCGGCGCGGCGCACCTCAAGGCCGGCGCCGATGCGCCGGCCATGCAGGCGTTCGAGCGCGCGCTCGATATCGACGCGCACACCGCCCCTGCGCACCTCAACCTCGGCGACGTCCGGCGCCGCCGCGGCGAGCTCGCCCAGGCCATCAGGGCGTGGGAGGCGCTCGCTGCCGCGGTCCCCGACCGGGCGCACCTGGTGTTCGAGCGCCTGGAGGCAGCCTACCGGGAGGCGGGCGTGCCGGAGCGATTCCCCGCGTTCTGCCGCGGCCTGATTGCCGCGAATCCGCAGGACTGGCGGGCGCGCTTAGCGCTGGCCCGGCACGACCTCGCCGCCGGACGGTCCACCGAGGCCTTCGAGAGCCTGATGGACGCCCTTCCGCACCACCCGCACGGCATGAGCGTGCACCAGGCCGTCTGGCAGGTCCTGGCCGGAGCCGGCTTCGACCCGGCCCTTGTGTCGCGGTATGTCGTGCTGGCCCGCGAAGCCGTCTTTTATCTCGACCCTCACATCTGCACGCGCTGCCGCTATCGCAGCACGGAGCTGCTCTGGCAGTGTCCCCAGTGCCACGAATGGAACACGTTCGTCGAGGAGCGGGTCGGGCCGGCGCGCGGCGCCTTCTCCGAGTAGCGCGGACTTCTCCACGGTTGGCGCGCAATCTTTCGGCTTGGCCGGCACGCCTATCTTCGCTAGGCTGTCCCGGGTCTGGTTTTACTTTGTCCATGCGCACGGGTCACGTGCGCCTGAGGAGGACTACATGCGCCGGCTGTCTCTTGCCATTACCTGTCTGCTCGTTGCCAGCATGATCGCGGCTGTCCGCGCTGCTGAGAAGCCATCCGCTGAGTTTCAGAAGGCCATGAAGGACCTTGGCGGTGCGATGGCGGCGCTCGGCAAGCCCGGAGCGTCCGAGGACTTCGACCTTGCCAAGAAGCAGGGTCAGGCCGCGAAGGACGCGTTCGCGGTCGTGCTGAAGTACTGGAACGCCAAGGGCGTACCGGATGCCATCAAGCTGTCGGAGACCGGGGCCAAGGCGGCCGCCGACCTGTATGTGAGCGCCGACCTCTCGAGCAGCGAGGGTATCCAGGCAGCCATGAAGGACATGGGCGGCAGCTGCCAGGCGTGCCACCAGGCCCACCGCGAGAAGACCGCGGAGGGCTTCGAAATCAAGTAGCGGCCTCCCCGGCCGTCTGCTGACACACCGCGGTGGACGCGTCCGCCGCGGTGTGTGTTTCATCGCCCGCGCGGCTCGAGCGCGGGCAGTCCCCAGTCCCGCCACACCGCCTCGAGCGCCGCGATCGTGGCCTCCGGATCGCCGGACGTGTCGATGACGGCGTCCGCACGACGACGCCGTTCCTCGGCAGGCATCTGCGCCGACACCCGCGCCCGCACCGCCTCCGCGGTCAGGCCGTCGCGAGCCATCACGCGGGCCACCTGGGTCTCTGCCGGACAGTCGGTGAGGATCACGCGGTCGAACCGGGACTCCGATCCCGTTTCAAACAGCAGCGGCACCGCCACGACCGCCGGCCCCGTCTGCGCGGCGAGCCAGGCCGCCACGGCCTGCCAGACGGCCGGATGCACGAGACGCTCGAGGTCCCGCCGGGCCGACACATCGGCGAACACGACCCGCGCCAGAGCTTCCCGGTCGAGTCCTCCGTCCGGTGCAAGGACCGCCGGCCCGAAGCGCGCAACCACGGCGGCGAGCGCCGGCGTGCCCCGCTGCACCACGTCCCGCGAGACGGCATCGGTATCGAGCGTGGGCACACCGCATCGCGCGAGATGACGCAGGACGAACGACTTCCCTGTGCCGATGCCGCCGGTCAGGCCGATGCGTGCTGTTCTCAGAGGCACCGTTCTTAGAGGCACCGTTTCTAGAGGCACTGCGCCGCCACGCGGATCTCTCCCCGCTCAGGCCGGATGCCGAGCGACGGCGGCGGCCATGGTGTTCCGCATCAGCATGGCGATCGTCAGCGGACCGACGCCGCCCGGCACGGGCGTCAGCGCGCCGGCGACGTTCGCGACCTCCGGATGGACGTCGCCCACCAGCACCGAGCCGTTCTTCTCAAACAGCGCGAAGCGCGGGTGCGTGCGGCCGAGGATGCGCTCGGCCTCCGCGCGATCGGTCACGCGATTGACGCCGACATCCACGACGGTCGCGCCCGGCTTCACGAAATCCGCCGTAACGAGTCCCGCCCGGCCGACGGCGGCGACGAGAATGTCTGCCTGGCGGCAGAGGCCAGGCAGGTCGGCGGACTTCGAATGGCAGATCGTCACGGTCGCGTGACGATGCAGCAGCAGCAAAGCCATTGGCTTGCCGACGATGTCGCTGCGGCCGATGACCACCGCATGCTTGCCCGCTATCTGAATGCCCTCGCGTTCCAGCAGTTCGATCACACCGGACGGTGTGCCCGCCGCGATCGTCGCGCGGTTCTGCACGAGCATGCCGACGCCGGCCGGGCTGAACCCGTCGACGTCCTTGCTGACGTCAATCGCGTCAAACACGTGCTGCTCGGCCTGCTTGCCGAGCGCTGCCGGCAGCGGCGACTGGACGAGGATGCCGTCGTAGCGGTCGTCCGCGTTCAGCCGCGCCACCAGTCCCAGGACGTCGTCAAGGCTGGCCGTCGCCGGCAGGCGCTCGAGGTCGACGCGAAAGCCGACGTCCTGCCCCGTGCGGACCTTGCTGCGCACATAGACTTCGGACGCCGGGTCGTTGCCAACGAGCACGATGGCCAACCCGGGTGGTTGCCCGACGCGTGCGGTGTAGGCGGCCACCTTCGGCCGAATCTCGTTCTGGAGCGTGGCGGCCAGTGCCTGGCCGTCGAGCAATCTGGCTGCCATCGCGCGACTACGCCTGTCCGTTCCGCCGGCGCAGCTCGCTGTGCGTCCGGCTGTAGCCGAAGTAGACGATCAGGCCGATGAGGAGCCAGCCGAGGAGCCGGTACCAGTTCTCGACCGGAAGCGAGAGCATCAGCAGCAGGCACGAGAAGATGCCGAGGATCGGCACGACCGGAAAGAACGGCACCCTGAAGGGCCGCGGCGTCTCGGGGTGCGTCCGCCGCATCACGAGCACCGCCGCGCATACCGCGAGGAACGCGAAGAGCGTGCCGATGTTCGTCAGATGCAGCAGCGCGTCCAGCGGCAGGAAACCCGTCAGAATCGCCACGGCGACGCCGATCAGGATCGTCGAGCGATGGGGGGTCTTGAACCGGGGATGGACGTCTCCGAAGAAGCCGCGCGGCACCATGCCGTCCCGCGCCATTGCGAGGAACACACGCGGGCCCGACAGCATCAGCACGAGGAGCACCGACGTGATCCCGGCCACGCCGGCGGCGGCGATGATGAACTCCGCCCATCCGAGGCCCACGTGCTTGAACGCGTCCGACACGCCCGCGTCGACGCTGATCTGGGTGTAGGGCACCATGCCGGTCAGGACGGCCACCACGGCGATGTACAGCACGGTGCAGATGAGCAGCGACGCAATGATCCCGATCGGCACATCCCGCTGCGGATTCTTCGCCTCCTCGGCATGCGTCGACACGGAGTCGAAGCCGATGTAGGCAAAGAAGATGATCGCGGCGCCCGCCAGCATGCCGACCGGCTGGCCTCCGGCGTTGACCTGCCCGAGGATCGGCGTCCCGAAGATGCTGAGCCCGCTCAGCCCGAAGGGCGCGAACGGATGCCAGTTCTCCGGATTCACGTAGAAGGCGCCGACCGCGATGACAAACAGCACCGCGGCGACCTTGACGCCCACCATGGCGGCGTTGAACGACGCGCTCTCCTGGATGCCCTTGACCAGGATGGCCGTGACGACGGCGACCACGAGCACCGCCGGCAGGTTCACCAGCGCCCCCGTCTGGACGAAGCTGTCGGTGGCCGCGTCGTAGATGATCGGCGCCTTCGTCAGCGCGGCGGGCAGGTGTACGCCGAACTTCGCGATCACGCTCTGGAAGTAGCCCGACCAGCCGTTGGCCACCGTCGCCGAACCCACCGCGTACTCGAGGACGAGGTCCCAGCCGATGATCCAGGCGAAGAGCTCGCCGAGCGTCGCGTACGCGTACGTGTAGGCCGACCCCGCGACCGGCACCATCGACGCGAACTCGGCGTAGCAGAGCGCCGCGAAGATGCACGTCAGGCCGGCGACGACGTAGGAGAGCATCAGCGCCGGACCGGCGACGCTGTGCGCCGCGGACCCCGTGGCGACGAAGATGCCGGCCCCGATGATCGCGCCGACGCCGAGCGAGGACAGCTGCACCGGGCCGAGCACGCGGCGCAGCCGCTGTTCGCCGTGCAGTTCTTCCAGCAGGTGCGCGAGTGGCTTTCTGGCGAAGAGCGGATTCGAACCTGGCATCAGTCCTCCGGACGCGGAATTATCTCTCGTGTTCCACCTTCCCGCAGCAGCAATGACGCTGCGTGGGCGGGTCCTGTCGCCGAACAGCCCCATACAGTGCTCGCGCTTCCGCGCTCCGCGCTGTACGGGGCACCCCGTTCGGCGCCACCCGCTGCCTGGCAGCGGTGTCTCCTCAGGCGAGCCGATCCAGGTAGCTCCGAACGAGCGCTCGCGGGTCCGGGCCGATGAGTCCGCCGATGACGGCCACGGCGTCGGCGCCCACCCGGCAGGCATCCGCGGCCCGTTCCGGCGTGATGCCGCCGATCGCGACCAGCGGCATCCGCGCACCGGCAATGGCACGGGCGCGTTCAATCATCGCGACGCCCACCGCGTCGTAGCCGGTGTCCTTGGTCACCGTGCCGAACACCGGACCGACAGCAATGTAGGACACGGGCTCGAGCGCGGCCCGCTGCACCTGGGTCTCGGTGTGCGTCGAGACGCCGACAATGGCCCCGTCGCCGAGCTGCGCCCGCGCGGCCGCCGGAGCAAGGTCCTCCTGCCCGACGTGGGCGCCGGAGGCACCCGTCACCAGCGCGACGTCGACGCGGTCGTTGACCACGACGGTCGCATCCGCGCCGGCGCGCGCAAGCACACGGCGCGTGAGCGCGGCGAAGGCGCCCGCATCGAGGGTCTTGGCCCTGAGCTGGAAGAAGCGGGCGCCGCCCTCAAGGCAGGCATCCAGAAACGCGAGGGGTTCCCACGACGCCGCGTCGAGGGCCGCCACGTCGCAGATGACATAGAGCCGCGACGGCAGGACGGCGGTCGTGCCTGCGGGCTCGGTCGGCACGGGGAGGAACGCGCTAGCTGGCCGCGGCGGTGCCGCGCGCGGCGGCGGGCTCGACCGCGAACCGGTCCATGAAGCCCGTGCCGATGTTGCCCGAGATGAAGTCCGGCTCGGAGAGGATCTTCACGTGCAGCGGGATCGTGGTGTGGATCCCCTCGATGACGCTCATCTCCAGCGCGCGCCGCATGCGGGCGATCGCCTCGGAACGGTCGCGTCCGAACACGATCATCTTGCCGATCATCGAGTCGTAGTACGGGGGAATCGTGCAGTCGGCATGCGCGGCGGTATCGACACGCACGCCAGGGCCGGACGACAGGTTGAACGTGCGGATCAGCCCCGGCGACGGCGTGAACCGTTCGGGGTGCTCGGCGTTGATCCGGCACTCCAGCGCATGTCCGCGGAACTGGACGTCGCTCTGCTTGTAGCCGAGGCGCTCGCCCGCCGCGATCCGGATCTGCTCCTTGACGAGGTCGATGCCGGTCACCAGCTCCGTGACGGGGTGTTCGACCTGGAGACGCGTGTTGACCTCCATGAAGTAGAACCGGCCCGCCTGGTCCATCAGGAACTCGAAGGTGCCGGCGTTCGTGTACTGCACGGCCTTTGCCGCGTCCACGACGAGCGCGCCCATCTTCTTCCGGACCTTCTCGGTGATCACGACCGACGGCGACTCCTCGATGAGCTTCTGATGCCGCCGCTGGACGGAGCACTCGCGCTCGCCGAGGTGCACGAGGTTGCCGTGGTGGTCGCCGAGCACCTGGAACTCGATGTGCCGCGGGTTCACCAGGTATTTCTCGATGTAGCAGTCGCCGACGCCGAACGCCGCCTCGGCCTCACGCTGGGACGTACGCAGCGACGCGCCGAGCTCCTCCTCGGATTTCACGACGCGCATGCCGCGGCCGCCACCGCCCGCCACCGCCTTGATGATGACCGGGAACCCGATCTCCTTCGCGATCCTGAGCGCCTTCTCTTCCGAGTCCACGGGGCCGTCGCTGCCCGGCAGCATTGGCAGCCCGGCCTTCTTCATGGCACGGCGCGCACGGGCCTTGTCGCCCATCAGCTTGATGACGTGCGGACTCGGACCGATGAACCGGATGTGGCAGGCCTCACACACCTCGGCGAAGTGCGGGTTCTCCGACAGGAAGCCGTAGCCGGGGTGAATGGCATCCGCGCCGGTCACTTCGGCGGCGCTGATGATGGCCGGAATGTTCAGGTAGCTGTCGGCGCTTCTGGCGGGGCCGATGCAGACGTCCTCGTCGGCAAAGCGGACGTGCAGGGCGTGCTCGTCGGCCTCCGAATAGACGGCGACGGTCTTAATCCCCATTTCCCGGCAGGCGATGATCACGCGCAGCGCGATCTCGCCCCGATTGGCGACCAGAATCTTCTTGAACATGGTCAGTTGGGACGAATGGCGAAGAGCCGCTCGCCGTACTGCACGGCCTGGCCGTTGTCGACGAAGACCTTCACGACTTCGCCGTCCACGTCCGAGGTGATCTCGTTCATCAGCTTCATCGCCTCGATGATGCAGAGCACCTGCCCTTTCTTCACGCGGCTCCCGACGTCGGTGAAGAACGGGGCGCCCGGCTCGGGCGCGCGATAGAACGTGCCGACGATCGGTGACTTGAGGACGGCGAGGTCGACGTCCTCGGCCGGTGCGGCGGGCGCGGCGGCCGGCGCCGCGGCCGCGACCGGCGGCGGGACGACCACGGCAGCCGCGGGCATGGCCGCCTGCAGCTGTCCGGTGGCGCCCTTGCGCACGCGGATCTTGAAGTCGGGCCGCTCGAGCTCCAGCTCCGTGAGGTCGTGCTCACGGACCATCTCCAGCACCTGCTTCAGCTCCTCGAAATCCATAGGCTCCGTTCCAACTCCGTCCGTCTAGAGAACCACCAGCTCACGGGTCACGGCCGTCAGCACCTCGTGCCCGCCCGGCGTCACGAGGATATCGTCCTCGATCCGCACGCCGCCCCACCCCGGCAGATAGGCGCCAGGCTCGACCGTCAGGACCATCCCGGCCGCCAGAGGGACCGGCGCGACCTCCGGCAGGGGCTTCCCGACCCGCGGCGCCTCGTGCACGTCCAGCCCAAGTCCGTGGCCGGTCCCGTGTCCGAAGGCGGCTCCTAACCCTTCTTCCGTCAACACGTTCCGGGCGGCGACGTCCACCGCCTCCGCCGTCTGGCCCGGTCGCACCGCCTCGATTGCCGCCTGCTGGGCCTTCAGAACAGCCCCGTACACACGGCGGGCCTCCGTTCCCGGAGGCCCTATCGCGACGGTTCGCGTAATGTCACTGCAGTATCCGTCCATCACGCCGCCGAAGTCCAGCACCACCAAGTCGCCAGTAGCCAGGAATCGGTCACCTGCCCTGTAATGCGGAAGTGCGGAATTCGGCCCCGAAGCCACGATCGTGTCGAAGGCTGGCTTCTCGAAGCCGCTCGCGCGTAGCGCCGCCTCGATCGCGCCGGCCACATCCCGCTCCCGCACACCGGCCCGGGCCGCCCTGAACGCCGCGTCGGCCACGGCGGTCAGGCCCCGCGCGGCGCGGCGCAGCGCCTCCTGCTCCTGCGGGTCCTTGATGATGCGGGCGCCTTCGACCAGCCCCGTGACCGGAACCCACTCCGGGGGCACGGGGGACGACGCGCCCATCCGCTCGAACCACCGGAGCCGGGACACGGACAGATGCTCGGCCTCGACGCCGATGCGGTGATGACCATCGGCCAGACACCGGGCCAGCAGGGCGGCATCGTAGCTGCCCGGCACGTCGACGACCCGCAGCGCCGCCGGGGCACCACCGCCGTCCACGAGCTGCCGCGCCGACTCGCGGTAGCGGGCGTCAACGAGCAGCGACACCGCGTCCCGCGCGACGAGCAGCGCGCCGGCAGTCCCGGTGTGCCCCGACAGGTACCGCACGTTCGGCGGATACGTCACGACGAGCACGTCGAGGCGGTCGGCGCCGTACGTCCCCCGCACGGCCGCCAGACGCGCCTCGAAGGAGGCCGCGGACGTCATCACGTCGCGGTGATCGTGACCGTGCGTGTCGTCGTCGCCGTCCGCCCGGCGCTGTCCACGATCGTCAGACGGATCGTGTAGGTACCGGCGGTCGCATAGGTCGTCGACGCCGTCACGCCCGTGGAGGTCTGGCCGTTGCCGAAGTCCCACGTATACGAGCTGATCGTCGCACCCGCGATGGTCGACGAGTCGCCGCCGTTGACGTTGACCGTCCGCGTGATGACCTGGCTCGTCGGCGAAATCGAGAAGTTCGCCGTCAGCCCGTTCACGACCGTCAGTGTCGACGTGGCGGTGCGGGTCTGCCCCACATCGTCCGTCACGGTCAGCGTCACCGTGTAGGTGCCCGTCGCCGTGTAGGCGTGACTCGAGAGCGCCGACGTGGCACTGGATGTCGCACCGTCACCGAAGCTCCAGTCGTACTGCACGATGGAATGGCCCGGCGCGGCCGAGGATCCCGACGCCACGAAGTTCACGTTCTGAAGCACGGCGGCGCTCGACGGCGACGCGACAAAGACCGGTGTCGGCGCGGCGGGATTCACGACCGCCACGACCTTCGTCGTGCTCGCGGTGGTGCCGACGGCGTCGGTCACTGTCAGCGACACGACGTAGCTCCGCGCCTGCTGGAAGCGATACGTCGCTTCACGTCCGGTCGCGGCGGACTCTCCGCCGAAGTTCCACGCATACGAGCAGGTGTCGCGACACAGCGCGCCCTCGTCCGTGGTCGCGCTGGCGTCGAACGTCACGCTCTGCAGGCGCTCCGGCGCCTCCGGCAGGAACGAGAACGCCGGCACCGGCGCCCCGGTGTTGGGCGTGCCCGTCAGGCGGACCGAGAACGTGCGCGCCACGGCATCGCCGGCCCCGCCGGCCGCCGGCGTGACCGCGATCACGGCGACGCCGCTGGCCACGATCGTGCTCGCGGCGGGAGCCGTGTAGGCGAACGACGCGTTGCCGCCCGCGTCCGTCGTGACGTCGGCCTGGTTGACGGCGCCGGTGCTCGCCGACAGCGTCAGGCGCTGCCCGGCGACGGCCTGTCCCCGCGCGTCCCGCACCGCGACGGTGACGACCGCCTGTGACTGGCCGTCGCGCGGCAGCTGATCGGGCGTGACCGTCGCGGTCACCGACAGGCCGAACTCGGACGGGGCGACGATCGACGGCGCGCTCTGCTTCTCGAGGCCGCAGCCGGCCGCGGTCAGCGTCAGCGCCGTCAGCGCGACGAGTGGGGCGGTGTTCAACGATTCCCTGATGCTGCGCATGACCCCTCTACTGCGGATCGCCGAAGTTGCCGAACTGCACGCCGATGCTGCCCGTCGCGACGACGGTGTTCCCTGTCAGATCCCGGCCGGTGAACGTGATGTCAGCGACGGTCGCGATGATCACGCTGCTCGTCCGCAGGCTTGCGAGGGGCGCCTCTTCCTTGGCGGTGTGGCGCACCAGCTCGAAGGTCGTCGTCACGGTGCCCTCCGCGGGCACGGTCACGGTCACGGCCGAATCGAACGGATGCGGGACGTCTACGCCCGGGGTGTTGCGGCCGTCCGAACGCCGGAACGTCACCTGATAGCGGGTGATCGTGACCTGGTTGAGGCTCGACGGTGACGACGCGTTGCCAGGAACACCCGGGTCCTTGAGCACGAGCCGCAACGTCGCGCGGGCCACGTCGCTGAAGACCGTCGGGACAGGGTCGGAGCCCGTCCGGCGCACGTTCGTAATCACGTCGGAGTCGAGCGTGCCGCCGAAGGCCGTCGGCACCGCACCCGATGCGGCCTCGATGGAACTGATCACCACCATCGACGGCGACTGCCCGCTGCGCGCGACTTCGCCGCATCCCGCCATGCCCGCGCCCGACGCCGCAAGCAGCGTCAGCGCCAATGCTCTGCCCTTCACCGTCCTGCTCCTTCCCAGCGTGCGCACGGTCACATCCGCACGATGCGTGGCGTGATGAAGATGAGCAGCTCGCGGCTCTCGTCCGTCACCCCGTCCCGCTTGAAGAGCCAGCCGAGCAGCGGAAGGCGGTGCAGGCCCGGTGTCCGGTCCTGGCTCGCCTGCTCGCGGCTGACGTAGATGCCGCCGATCACGGTCGTCTCGCCGTTGGTGACGAGCACCTGCGTGACGGCGCGCTGCGTGTCGATCGGCGGAATGTTGTTGACCGACCTGCTGAAGTCCGGCGCCGCGTTCTCGACCGAGATGCGCATGATCACGGTGTTCGCCGCCGTGATCTGCGGCGTGACCTTCAACGTCAGCGCCGCGTCCTTGAACGAGACCGTCACCGTGTTGTTCGCCACGGTCTGAATCGGAATCTGGACGCCCTGCGTGATCTCGGCCTCGACGTTGTTCTGCGTCGCCACGCGCGGTGTCGACAGCAGCCGGCCGTTGCCCTGCCGCTCCAGCGCCGACAGCGCCACGTCGAGGTTCACCGCGCCGTTGACCGACCCGAGCGCGAGTCCCAGGGCGGAGGTGGCGTTTTCCACCGCCAGGCCGACGGCCGTGTTGGCCGCGTCCGTTGCCGTGTCTCCCTGCGTGGCGCCGGTCCGGCCGGTGATCGAGCCCTGATTCGGGAACGCGAGCGGCAGCGTGTTGCCGAGCGCCTGGCTGGCGCGCGCGCCGACGCCCCACTGCACGCCCAGCGTGCGCGCGAACTCGCGCGTCGTCTGCACGATGCGCGCCTCGATCTCGACCTGCGGCTGCGGCTGGTCCAGCGTCCCGATCAGGTCAAGGGCCTGCGTCAGCCGCTCGGGCAGGTCATTGATGATCAGCGTGTTCGTGCGGACGTCCGTCTGCACCTGGCCGCGCGGGGAGAGCACCGTCTTGGTCAGCAGCGGCGCGACATCCTCCGCCTTCGCGTAGCTGAGCGTCCGTGTCAGCACCTGGAGCCGCCCCGACAGCGCCACTTCGTCGGCCAGCTTCCGCCGCTGCGCCTCCTCTTCGGAAAGCACCGCCAGCGGCGCGATGCGGACGATGGTGCCGTCGAGCGAGTACCCGAGCTTGTTGGCGCGGAGGATGATCTCGAGCGCCTGGTCCCACGGCACGTCCCGCAGCGCGACATCGACGCTGCCCTGAATCGACGGGTCGATGACCACGTTCAGCCCCGAGATCTCGGAGAAGACGCGCAGCACGGCCCGCAGGTCGGCGCCCTGGAAGTCGAGGCTGATCGGCTGTCCGGTGTACTTGCGCGCCTCAGGCGCCTGCGTGACGGAGTTCTGCAGCGCGGCCGTGGGCGCCACCGGGCGCACCGCGGACGGCGTGCGCGCGACCGCCGGGGCGGGCGTCGCGGTGACGGCCGGCCGGACCGCTGGCGCCGGCTGGACCATGCCGCCCATCGGCGCGGCGGCGGCACGCGCCGCGTGGCCCGGGTCGATGTAGATGACGTTCTTCGCGCTCCGCGCGCTGGGCTGGTCGCCCTCGTCGACGCCGAGGCGAACGCGCGCGACGAGCACGCCGTCCGCCGTCCGGTCGCGCTCCACGGCAATCGACCGAACGCCGTCGATGGCCGCCGGCACACGCGACAGCGCCGGCGTGACGTCGACATCCCGCAGCTCGACGACGAACGTGCGCGGGTCCGGCCGCGCGGTTTCATAGGCCACCGGCGCAGAGGCCTCGATGGCGACCACGGCCCGCCCGGCGTCGCGGCGACCGCTCACCGACCGCAGCACGACGCCGGCCGCTTCAAGCGACGGCCATGCCCCCGCCACGGCGATTGCCAGCGCGGCAAGGCCCAATGCGAGCCCTCTCCGGCTCCAGCGCTTCCGGCTCCATCCCAGCCACGTCATGGCTTGCCCTCTCCCACCTGTCTGAGGCGTTTGCGAATCTCGAGTTCCTTGGGGACCACCAGCGGATCGCTGGAGCGCTGCAGCAGGACGATGCTGTCCGCGCCGATGAAGCGCACCTGACCGTCCATCAGTCGATCGCCGACGTGCACGACGTAGGTGCGGGTGTCCGCACCCTGCAGCAGTGCCGAGTATCCCGACGGCGATACCACGACACCCTTGAGCGCCACCTCGCTGACGAAGAGGCCCGCGACACCCGGTGGCCGCGGCACGTTCCCGCGTCCGCTGGGATCCGTACCCGACTTGAGCAGGCTCACGAATGGATCGCGCCGGCCGCCGGGGTTGTAGGTGTCGACGGGGGCCAGCCCGCGAGGCGTTTCCCGCGGCGCCGCGCTTCGCTGCGCCGACACGGGCATCCCGCCCAGGGCCACCAGCACGACTGCGGCGAGGAGGGGGACGCGCGTCATGCCTTCCCTCCGGCCGGGGCCCGGCCTGCCTTCGCCGGCTTTCCTGCTGGTGCGGCGGGCTCCGCGTCCTTCGCCACGGAGAGGACGAACGTCGTGGCCGTGCAGCTGACCGTCACGGTCGGCCCACCCGGCGCCGGCTTGTCCTTGCCGCGCACCTCGATGTCGGTCACGTTGATGATCCGCGGGAAACCGCCGACGCGGGCCAGGAAGTGCCCCACGTCGTGGTACGTCCCCTCGAACTCGATCGCAATCGGCCACTCCACGTGCAGCGCCTTCGGCGCCACGGGGCGAGGCGTGAAGGCGCGGATCACCAGACGCGACTCCGTGGCCATGCCCTGGATGCGGCGCAGCAGGTCGGCGACGTCCTTCTCTTCGGGCAGCACGGGGCGCAGGCGTTCGAGCTGCTGTTCGAGACGGGCCACATCCGCACGGAACTGCGGGAGCCGGCGGGCGGTCGCCTGCGCGCGCTGGATGTCACTGCGCACGGCCGCCAGTTGTGACGCCTGGTCGGCCAGCCGCTGCTGCACCGGTTGCGCGTAGTAGGTGAAGAACGCCGCGACGGCCAGCGCTGCCACGGCGACCGCGGCGCCAACCTGCCCATACCAGGGCCACCGTGAGAGCCCGGAGATCGGCATCAGCGGCCTCCCGCCCGCGCCGGAGCGGCAGCCGGCGCGACGGCGGCCGCCGGCGCGCTGCCCGCGAGACGCGCCTTCACGGTGAATCGAATCAGCTCCTGGACTCCGGTGCCCGCGCCGCCGGGGCCGGCCGACTCCATCTGGCTGTCCAGCAGTTCCACCGGGCGGTCGAAGACCGGCGAGTTGCCCAGGTTCCCGACCAGGTCCGACAGCGCGATCAGCGTGGTGCTGCGGCCTTCAATCACCAGGTCCGGCCCGGTCTGCTTCACGTGGGTCAGCCAGAGCATCTCGGGCAGGCTCCGGCTGACGGCGTCGACCACCCGCACGGGGACGCTCTGATTGGCGCGCAACTGTTCGATGAGGTCGACGCGCTGCCGCAGCTGCTCCTGCCGGCGCTCGAAGCGGGCGACTTCCGTGATGACGCCGCGCAGCCGCTCGGCTTCCTGCCGGGCCGTGACGAGTTCGGCCGCGAGCGCATCCTCCTGGTGGGCCAGCGACCAGTACCACCAGCCCAGCCCTCCGGCGGCGAGCAGCAGCACGGCCGCGCAGATCAGCGGCACGGCCGCGGCCGGCGTCGCGATCCGGGCGCGCTCGGGGGCGCGCGCCGCACGGAGCAGATTGATCCGGATCACCGATCGCCCGCCCGGCGGAGCCCGAGGCCGACCGCCACCGCGGCCACCGGCCGCGCGTCCGCCGCATCGGCACCAAGCCGCGCCGCGTCCCACGCAATCGTCTTGAAGGGATCGAGCGGCTCGACAGGCACGCCGAAGCGGGACTGCAGCATCGGCGCGAAGCCCTCGATACGTGACGCGCCACCGCTCAGCACGACGCGGTCGATCCGGTCGGCCGCCGCGGTGGCCTTGAAGAAGTCGAACGTCTTCTGCACTTCGAGCATCACCTGCTCGGTCACTGCCTTGAGCACCGGCGCGACGTCGTCCCCGGTCACACCCTCGACACGGAGGCCGCGCTTCAACCTGTCGGCGTCCTCGGCGCTGACGCCCAACTCGCGCTGCAGCGCATCACGGTAGGCGTGGCCGCCCACGGAGATGTCCCGCGTGAAGACGGACCGGCCGTTCTGCAGAATGTTGACGTTCACCGCGCTTGCGCCCGCGTTCATCAGCACCACCACCGCATCGGTGTCCAGCCCGTAGTTCGCCTCGTACGCGTTCTGCAGTGCAAAGGCATCGACATCGACCACCACGGGCACGCGGCCGGCTGCCTCGACGACAGCGGCGTATTCCGCCGTGCGGTCCTTCTTCGCCGCCACCAGCAGGACCTCCATGCTGCCCCGCGAGTCCGGGCCCGTGCCCGGGTCGAGAATCTGGTAGTCCAGGTTCACGTCCTGCACGTCGAACGGGATGTACTGCTCCGCTTCCCACACGATCGAGTCGGCGAGTTCGGCGGGCGTCATCACCGGCAGCGCAATCTTCTTGACGATGACGGCGTTTCCCGACAACGACACAGAGACTTCCCGGCCACGGAACCCGCCTTTGCTCAGCGCCTGGCGCATCGCCGTCGCCACCGCCTCGCGGTCCAGAATGCTTCCCTCGGCGATGCTGCCGGGCGGTACACGCTCGGTCGCATAAGCCGACACCCGCAGGCCCCGGCCCGCCGACTGCAGTTCGACAGCCTTGATCGCGTCGGAGCCGATATCAAGGCCAATTACGGACGGCGACTGGCCAAAGCGGAAGAGAGGCATTCTAGGAGTCCGTGGTCCTTATCGGTGTCTGGGGGATCGGGGTGTAGAGGATCGGTAGCGTCTCTCGTCGCAACGGACGTGCCAGCGTGGTTTCCGGCCTGTCCACGGCGCCACGCACTGGAAACAACACCGGCGCGGGTGCCAGAATCGTCAGAAGCTTACAACCATGGCGGCCGATCAGGTACCGGCCGAAATCGGCCGAACCGCCCTGGCCCGGCGCAGTCCGGAACAGGGCCCGAACCGGCCCTCCGGATGCTTGACAATCGCCGGAACCGTCACTAGGATCAGGGTTTGCAGTTGTAGGTCAATACCCGGCCAGTGCATCTCCATGTGCCTGCCGGACAGCGAGGTTTCGATTTTCATGCGTACGTTCGTCGCCAGCGCGAAAAGCGTAGACAGTCAGTGGCACGTCATTGATGCGAACGGCCAGGTTCTGGGCCGGATCGCGACGGTGGCTTCCCGCCTGCTCCAAGGGAAGCACAAGGCCACGTACACCCCCTTTATCGACACGGGCGACCACGTCGTCATCGTGAATGCGAGCCAACTCAAGCTGACGGGCGCGAAAGCCGACCAGAAGCTCTACCGCAATCACAGCGGTTATGAAGGTGGTTTGCGCGAGGAGCGCGCGGGCGTGCTGCTGAAGCGGCGTCCGACGAAGCTGCTCGAAGAGGCCGTTCGCGGCATGCTGCCCAAGACGAAGATGGGCGACGCCATGTATCGCAAGTTGAAGGTCTACGCCGGCGCGCAGCACCCGCACGCCGCCCAACAGCCCAAGAAAATCGAGGTCGCCTAGCCTTGCCAGCCACCGAGTATTACGCCACTGGCCGTCGTAAGACGTCCGCCGCTCGCGTCTTCCTGCGCCCGGGTACCGGCGCCATCACGGTCAACCACCGTGAGTTCAGTAACTACTTCCCCACCGACCAGCTCCGTACGCAGGTTCGGCGCCCCCTCTCGCTGACGGAAACGGTCGAAAAGTTCGACATCCTCGCGACGGTCGCCGGCGGCGGCATCAACGGGCAGGCCGGCGCGGTGCGCCTGGGCATCGCCCGCGCGCTGTGCGAGTTCGACGCGGAGCTCCGCAAGGCCCTCAAGAAGGAAGGCCTGCTGACGTCGGATTCGCGCGTCAAGGAACGCAAGAAGTACGGTCTGGCCGGCGCCCGCAAGCGCTTCCAGTTCAGCAAACGCTAGTTCACGGCATTTCGAGAGCAGAAGGGGATACAGCTTGTCCGCAATTGCGATGAATGATCTGCTGGAGGCCGGCGTGCACTTCGGCCATCAGACGAAGCGGTGGAATCCGAAGATGAAGGACTACATCTTCGGCGAACGGAACGGTATCTACATCATCGATCTGAACAAGACGGTGAAGCGGTTCCGCGACGCCTCGGAGTTCATCACGTCGATCGCATCGGAGGGCAAGACCATCCTCTTCGTCGGCACCAAACGCCAGGCGCAGGACGTCATCGCCGAGGAAGCGACCCGCTCGGGGATGTTCTTCGTCAATCAGCGCTGGCTCGGCGGTCTGCTGACCAACTTCACGACCATCCAGCGGAGCCTGGGCCGCCTGCGCGACATCGAAGCGATGGCGACCGACGGCCGCTACGAGACGCTCTCGAAGAAGGAAATCGCCCGGAACGAGAAGGAGAAGCGCAAGCTTCTGAAGAACCTCGAAGGCATCCGCAACATGGCGCGCCTGCCCGACGCGATCTTCGTGGTCGACACCCGCAAGGAAAAGATCGCGGTCGACGAAGCGCGGAAGCTGAAGATTCCGGTGATCGGCATCGTGGACACGAACTGCGATCCCGATGAAGTGGACTTCGTCATCCCGGGCAACGACGACGCCCTGCGCGCGATCCGGCTGTTCGCCTCGCATGTCGCCGACGCCGTTCTCGAGGGACGCACGCTCCGCGAGACGCGCCAGGCCGAAGAAGCCGCCGTGCACGCCGAGGAAGCGGCCGCAGCGGACGCCGCCGCCCGCCTGAAGCATGTGGTGAGGCCGCAGCGCAAGGCCGAGGCAGCTCCAGCTCCGACGCCTGCGGGCGCGTAGTTTTCGTTTCCACCGAACTCGCCGGCTCGAGTTCCTGGAGCCGGCGATTTGTTTGTACGGCGGCACGGCCGCCACTCCGGCCGCCCGTGGCGGCCGATTTCCGACGGAGACAGCAATGGCAGCAATTACGGCTGAAATGGTGAAGCAGCTGCGCGACAAGACCGGCGCAGGCATGATGGAGTGCAAGGCCGCGTTGGCCGAAGCGCAGGGGAACATCGAGGACGCCATCACCCTGCTCCGCAAGCGTGGACTGGCGCAGGCCGCCAAGCGCGCCGGCCGCGCGACGGCCCAGGGTACGATCGGCAGCTACCTCCACCTCGGCGGAAAGATCGGCGTGCTGCTCGAGGTCAACTGCGAGTCGGACTTCGTGGCCCGGACCGAGGACTTCCAGAACCTCGTCCGCGAGGTCGGCATGCACATCGCGGCCGCCGACCCCAAGTGGGTCCGCCGTGAGGACGTCCCCGCCGAGGCCATCGAGAAGGAAAAGGCCATCTACCGGGCACAGATGGAGAACTCCGGCAAGCCGGCCAACGTGCTCGAGAAGATCATCGAGGGCAAGCTGGGCAGCTTCTACTCCCAGTTCGTCCTGCTGGACCAGCCGTCCATCCGCGACGCGGCGCTGACCATCAGCCAGCTGGTCGCGCAGACGTCCGCCAAGACCGGCGAGAACATTTCGATCGGCCGCTTCGCCCGCTTCCGCGTCGGCGAGCTGAGCGAATAGCCCTCCACGCATTCGTTCCGGAAGGCGGGACATCCGGCCCGCCTTCCGGACCGCGTATAATCACGTTTCGTGCCGGATCCCTCCCCCGCTCCCCTCTACAGACGCGTCCTCCTGAAGCTGTCCGGCGAGGCCCTGATGGGCCAGCAGCAGTTCGGTGTCGACCCGGCTGTCGCGTCCCAGATTGCCCGGGACATCATCGAAATCCAGTCGCTCGGCGTCGAAGTCGCCATCGTCATCGGCGGCGGCAACATCTTCCGCGGGCTCGCGGCGTCCGCCAAGGGCATGGACCGGGCGACTGCCGACTACATGGGCATGCTGGCCACCGTGATCAACGGCCTCGCCCTGCAGGATGCGCTCGAGCAGCAGGGTGCGGCGACGCGCGTCATGACCGCCATCGAGATGCGGCAGGTCGCCGAACCGTTCATCCGCCGCAAGGCCATGCGCCACCTCGAGAAGGGCCGCGTCGTCATCTTCGCCGCAGGTACCGGCAACCCGTACTTCACGACCGACACGGCCGCGGCCCTGCGGGCCGTGGAGATCCGGGCGGGCGCGATCCTCAAGGGCACCAAGGTGGACGGCATCTACTCCGCCGACCCCGTGCTGCACCCGGACGCCAGGAAGTTCCCCACCATCACCTACCAGGAAGTGCTGACCCTGGAGCTCAAGGTGATGGACGCCGCCGCGATCTCCGTCTGCAAGGAGAACGCGCTCCCGATCGTGGTCTTCAACCTGCGCACGCCCGGCAACATCCGCCGCGTGGTCATGGGCGAACCCATCGGCACCACCGTCGTCAGCCGCAGCACGCAGGGTTAAGCCTTATCCGGCACGAGCCGTAACCGACGCGAGAGACAGCTATGGAATTCAACGACATCAAGGGCATGTCCGCGCAGATCAAGACGCGGATGGACACCATCATCGAGCACGTGCGCCGCGAGATCGCCGCCGTGCGCACGGGCCGCGCGTCGACGAACCTCCTCGACAACGTGCAGGTCGAGGCCTACGGCTCCAAGATGCCGCTCAACCAGGTCGCGAGCCTCTCGGTACCTGAGGCGGCGCTGATCATGGTGCAGCCGTTCGATGCATCCCTGCTCGCCGCGATCGAACGCGCGGTGCGGCTGTCCGATCTGGGCCTGAACCCCCAGAGCGACGGCAAGGCCATCCGCGTGCCGATTCCGTCCCTGACGGAGGACCGCCGGAAGGAGCTCTCCCGCCACGTGCACAAGCAGGCCGAGGAAGGCCGGAACGGCGTGCGGCAGGTGCGGCGCGACGCGAATGACCGGCTCAAGAAGCTGCTGAAGGACGCGAAGATCTCGGAAGACGAAGAGAAGCGCGGGCTCGATCAGGTGCAGAAGATCACCGACGAGCACGTCAGCCTGATCGACGACATCCAGAAGAAGAAGGACGTCGAGCTCCTCGGCAAGTAGGCCCGGCGCCGCAGCGCGGCGCCCAATGAGGACCGGTCGTCAGTCGCCGAAGGTGACGCCGATGGCGCGGGCCGTCTTGATGAGGTCCGAGTCCAGAGGCACGGTGCGACTCCGCCCCACGACCTCGGACAGCGGCACCGGCACGATGCTCGGCGGGCGGTTCGCGACCATCACGCCGAAGATCCCGTTCTGCACCATCTCGACCGCGGTGCTGCCGAACCGCGTCGCCAGCATCCGATCGAACGGCGTCGGCGTGCCACCGCGCTGCAGGTGGCCCAGGACGACATACCGCGATTCCTTGCCCGAGAGGGCCTCCAGGTCCACCGCCAGCCGCGCCGCCACGCCGCCAAGCCGCTCGAGCTTCGAGCCCTTCGCTTCCTCGATCACGGTGCGCCGGCCGTCCATCGGCGTCGCGCCCTCGGCCACGACGACGATGCTGAACTTCGCGCCCAGCTTCTCCCGTTCCTTGACCTGCACGACGACCTTGTTGACGTCGTAGGGAATCTCGGGAATCAGGATGATGTCGGCGCCGCCGGCCACGCCCGCATGGAGCGCGATCCAGCCGGAGTTCCGGCCCATGACCTCGACCAGCATGATGCGCTTGTGCGCCTCCGCCGTGGAGTGCAGCCGATCGATCGCGTCGGTCGCGCAGACGACCGCCGTATCGAACCCGAAGCACGAGTTCGTGCCGACGATGTCGTTGTCGATCGTCTTCGGCACGCCGACCAGCGGAATGCCCCGCTTGTGGAACTCGTAGGAGATCGCGAGCGTGCCGTCGCCACCGATGCAGATCAGCGCGTCGAGCTTCTCGCGCTCGAACATCTGGACGACGCGATCCCCGTAGGTCATCCGGCCGTCCGGCGTCTCGATGACCTTGTCGATCGGGTTCCCCTTGTTCGTCGTGCCGAGAATCGTGCCGCCCAGGCGCAGGATGCCCGTGACGTTGTTCGGCTTCAGCACGCGCGTCCGGTCCGGGTAGACCAGGCCGTCGAAGCTGTCCTCAAGGCCGATGACCTCGATGCCCGCATTGCAGGCGGACTTGACCACCGCACGAATGACCGCGTTCAGGCCAGGCGCATCACCGCCGCCTGTGAGCACACCGATTCGCCTGACCGTTTTCATCGTAGGGCTATGTTACACTTGCGGTTGTTCGTCGCCTGATTCTCGACAGTTTTGCAGGTCGCCGCGACGTCCGAACGACACGAGTTCAGCAAGGCAGGAGTTAGGCAAATTCGGGCGGCTAGCTCAGCTGGGAGAGCGCTGCGTTCGCAATGCAGAGGTCAGGGGTTCGATCCCCCTGCCGTCCACCAACCCACCATCCGGCAACCGGCTTCGCTCATCACCGCCGTGCCTGTTCCCCGCATCACACCCGCAGACTTGCTGACCGCGCTGGCCGCGGAGGATAGCGAACGGCCGGTCGTCGTCGACGCACGGCTCAAGTATCCGTACGAGCACAGCACCGTGATCATCGCCGGGGCCCTGCGGCACACCGACCCGGCGCCGGCGCTGCCACGGGAACGGTCGATCGTCGTCTACGACTCCGACCCGGATGAACTCGTCAGCTCGGGTGTGGCCGCCGCCCTCATCCGGCAGGGCTATCGGGCGTCGGCGCTCGCCGGTGGCATCGCCGCGTGGCTGGCTGCAGGTGGCGCCGTGACCCCGAAAGACGCCCCCAAGCCGTCGGCTCCTGCCAGCTCACTGAAGGCCTGATCGTCTCAGTCACCGTGCTAAGGTGAGGCCGCTGGTATCGCATGCCCCTGAAACGACGTGCCTTCGGCGTGCTGCTCCTCCTCGCGCTGGCCGCCCTCGGGGCTGGCGCGGCTGCTGCGCCCGGGACCGCTCCCATGACGCCGGATGCGCTGGCCCAGGCGCTCCAGAAGCGTTACGAGACCATCCGGGACTTCACCGCTGACTTCCAGCACAGCTACCGGGGCGGCGCGCTCAAGACCCAGGTCGTGGAGCGCGGGGTCGCCACCTTCAAGAAGCCCGGCATGATGCGGTGGGTCTACGAGTCGCCCGAGCGCAAGGAGTTCGTCAGCGACGGCCGGCGGATCTATGCCTACATCCCGGCCGACCGGCAGGTCGTCGTCTCCGCCGTGCCGCCCGATGACGCCGCCCCGCTGCCAGTGCTCTTCCTCGCCGGCAAGGGCAACGTCAGCCGGGACTTCATCGCCAGCCTGCCGGACGAGGCATCAGCGACCCGGGCCACGCTGAAGCTCGTGCCCCGGAGCGCCGGCGCGGACTACGCCCACATGCTGCTGTCCGTGGACCTGCCCGCGCTGCGGATCGTCGGACTGACCACGGTGGACCTCCAGGGAGGCACGTCGACGTTCGCGTTCTCCCGTCTGAAGGAAAATCAGGGACTGACCGATACGCAGTTCGCCTTCCGCATCCCGAAGGGAGTGGATGTCCTGACCGATGATGGCGCCCGCTGATCTCGTCCGTTTCCGCCTGGCCTCGCTGCTGGCCCTCTGCCTCGGCGTGTCCGCCGGCATGGGCTGCGCCACGGCCGGCTTCGCCGCCCGCGGCCTCCAGGCCGAACAGGCAGGCGACCACGACCTGGCCGTCGTGGAGTACGCCAAGGCGCTCCAGGCGAAGCCCAACGACCGCGCCACGCGGCAGGCGCTCGATCGCGCCAAACTCCGCGCCGCGCAGGACCACTTCACCAGGGGCCGCCGCTTCGCCTTCACCGGGAAGCTGGACGAAGCCCTCATCGAGTACCAGCTCGCCGGCGAGCTGAACCCCGCGAACAAGGAGATCGAGGACGCCCTGCGGGACATGCGCGCGCAGCTCAAGACACGCGTCGCGATCGCGCGGGAGGGCAAGACGAAGCTCGAGACGCTCGTCGAGCGGTCACGCATGCTACCGCCGCCGGGGCTCGACCTCCCCACCGACGTCAAGCTCCCCGCGTCGCTCGCGTTCCGGAACGCGCCGTCGAAGGACGTCTTCACGGCGATCGCACGGTTCGCGAACATCAGCATCGTCTTCGATGCCGACCTCAGGGATCAGCCAGTCACGATCGACCTCCGGAACGCGGCGCTCGAAGACGCGCTGGCGGCCGTCTCCACCAGCACGAAGGCGTTCTACCGGGTGACCGGCTCCCGGACAGTCACGGTGATCCCCGACACGGCTGCCAAACGGCGCGAGTACGAGGAAGAGATCGTCCGGACCTTCTATCTGAGCAACGCCGACCTGAAGGAGACGATCGACGTTCTCCGCATCGTCATCGACGCCCGCCGGATCGCCCCGGTCGCGGCGAACAACGCGATTGCCATCAAGGACACGCCGGAGCGCGTGGCCGCCGCCGCCCGCCTGCTCTCAGCCATCGACAAGGCCCGGCCCGAAGTGGTGATCGACGTCGAACTGCTCGAAGTGGACCGTACCCGTCTGAGAGACTACGGCCTGCAGATCGCCTCGCCCGGCTCGGCCGGCCTGAACGGGTCGGTCACGGTCGACGACAGCAGCCTGACGCTCCGCAGCCTGCGGAACCTGACGCAGAGCGACATGATGCTGACCAACCTTCCGGGCCTCTACTACCGGCTCCTCAAGACCGACACGAACACCCGGACGCTCGCGAACCCGCAGCTCCGGACGACGGAAGGCGTCTCCGCGCAGGCGCGGTTCGGCGAGCGTGTGCCGGTGCCTGTCACGACGTTCGCGCCGATCGCCACCGGCGGCACGGCGCAGCAGCCGATCACGTCGTTCAACTACGAGAACATCGGCGTCAACATCGACATCAAGCCGCGCACGCACCATGACGACGAGGTCTCGCTCGAGGTCAAGGTGGCCGTGAGCAGCATCTCCGGTACCGGATTCGGCGGCCTGCCGACGTTCGGCAACCGCGAGATCAGCACGGTGATCCGGCTGCGCGACGGCGAGACGAACATGCTGGCCGGGCTGATCCGCGACGACGAACGCCGCGTGCTCGACGGGATTCCCGGCCTGAGCGACCTCCCCATCATCGGCCGCCTGTTTGCGCACTCGAAGAAGGAAACGCAGGAAACGGACATCGTGCTCACGCTCACGCCGCGCATCATCCGCGTGCTGGATCTGAGCGAGAACGATCTCCGGCCCTTCCGCGTGGGCCGCGAGACGGGGCTGACGACGATCGACCTGCCGCCGCCGATGCCGCTCGCGCCCGTGGCTCCGGCGATGCCGCAACCCGGCGCCGCGACACCGCAGCCCGCGGTGCCGCTCCAGATCCCCGCGTCTCCGCCGCAGCCGCAGGTTCGCTAGCTGACCTTCGTCACCTTCGCTCCGAGCGACCGGAGCCGATCCACGAGCTGGCTGTAGCCACGCTCGACCGTTTCGAGCGGCGCGACGCACGTTTCCCCGTCCGCGGCCAGGCCGGCCGCGATGAGCGACATCCCCGAGCGCAGATCCCGGCTGTCCAGCGTGCGCCCGCCGCGCAGGCGCGTCGGACCGTTGACGATGATCCGGTGGGCGTCCGCCAGAAAGAGGTCGGCGCCCATGCCGCTCATCTGCTCGAGCGCGAAGAGACGCAGCTCGTACATCCAGTCGTGGACGAGCGTCCGTCCCTCGGCCTGCGTGGCGAGCACCGTGACGAGGCTGACCAGGTCGCTCGGGAACGACGGCCACAGGCCCGTGGCGATGCGCTTGACGGCCTTCGGCTTCGAGGGCCGGACGATGAAAGCGCCGTCCTCCATGCCGCACGCGATGTTCATGCGCTGCAGGACCGCCGCGACCACCTCGATGTCCTCGGCGCGCGCGCCGTCGATCGCGACTTCTCCACCGGTGATGGCCGCCACGACGGCCCAGCTTCCGGCCTCGATGTAGTCGCCCCACAGTTCGTGCGTCGCTCCGCGCAGCTTCGTGGCTCCGGTGACGCGAATCGTCGAGCTCCCGGCACCTTCGATGTGGGCGCCCATCTTCGACAGGAACGTGCACAGCTCGACGACATGCGGCTCGGTGGCGGCATGGCGGATCTCGCTCGTGCCGGCCACCGAAGCCGCCGCGAGAAGCGCCGTCTCAGTGCCGGTGACTGACGCCTCGTAGAGGTACATCGACGCGGCCTTCAGGCCGTCCGGCGCCTCCAGCACGTGATCCGGGCCGTCGCTGAGCCGGGCGCCCAACGCGCCAAGGGCCTCCAGGTGCGTCGAGATACTCCGGCGCGCCGGAAAATCGCCTCCGGGAGGCGCCAGCCGCGCGCGGCCCGTCCGCGCGAGCAGCGGCGCGAGCAGCAGAACCGAGCCCCGGAGACGTCCGACGAGCGTGCGGTCGGCCTCGTGGGTGCGGACCTCCTTCGCGCGGATTCTGAGCGTGGTCGACCCGATGCCGGTCACCTCCGCGCCGAGATCGGCGAGCAGCCGCGCCATGACCTCCACGTCGCCGATGCGCGGCACGTTGGTCAGCACGCACTCGTCTCCCGTCAGGAGGCACGCGGCCAGCAACGGCAGCGCCGCGTTCTTGTTGCCCTCGACGGCCACCCGGCCCTCGAGCCGGTGGCCCCCTTCAACGACGAGCGTCGACATCTAGTGTCCCGTCCCGGAGATGCGTTGCATAAGTCCCGGAGCGCGGCGCCCGGCTGGCAAGGCGCGAAGAGTGAGCTTATTGGGCATAAGTGAGCGATGAGCAACGAAGCCAGGCGGGATGCCCCGCCCGGGAATTATGTGACGTATCTCCGGGACGGGACACTAGCTCCCTGTTCCTTTCAGAAACGCGACGCGCGCGTCGTCCTCGAACCCCAGAAAGATCGGCTCGGCGGCGAGCGCCACGCCGAAGCGATCCAGCACCGCCTGCTTGATGCCGGTCGCGAACGCGACGACATCCTCGGCCGACGCCCCGCCACGATTCACGATCGCGAGCGCGTGACGGCTCGACAGGCCGGCCGGGCCGGCGCCCGCGCCACGCGACCAGCCGGCGTGCTCGATCAGCCACGCGGCCGGGACCTTGACGTGGCCCTCGCCCGCCGGAAACATCGGCGGCCGCGCGCCTGCGTGCGTGCCGAGCGACTCAGCCTGCGCGATCGGCAGCACCGGATTGACGAAGAACGACCCGACGCTCCTCGCATCAGGGTTCGTCTCCTCGACGACCATGCCCTTTGCCCGCCGCAGTGCCAGCACGGCCTCCCGCGCGTCACCCGGTGTCACAAGGGGCCGGCCCGCGAGTTCCCGCTCGACGTCGGCGGCAAACGGGCGGACCCGCGCCCGCGAGAGTCCAAAACGCACCGCAGCAATGATGTACCGGTTCCGGTCGCTCCCACGAAAGCGGCTGTCGCGGTACGCGAACCCGCATGCGTCCGCGGGGATCGACAGCGCTGCCCCGGTCGCACGCTCGACGACCTCCACCGTGTCGATGGTCTGACTGACGTCCTGCCCGTAGGCGCCGACGTTCTGCACGGGCGTCCCGCCGACCGTACCGGGAATGCCCGACAGGCACTCGAGGCCCCACGCCTGCTGGCGCACGGCCGTCTCGACCAGCGCGTCCCACGGCTCCCCGGCTCCGGCACGCACGCGCCAGATGTCGCCGTCCCAGTCTGCGTCGACCCCGCGGATCGACATCCGGAGCACGAGACCGCGGACGCCGCGGTCGCTGACGACGACGTTGCTGCCGCCGCCAAGCACGGTCAGCGGCAGACCACGGCTCGCCGCCCAGCGGCACGCCGGTGCGATACCGGACGCGGCGGTCACCTCGGCAAACCACTCCGCCGCCCCGCCCACCTGGAGCGTGCAGAACGGCGCGAGCGGCACGGCCGCGGCCGGCGCCAGCTCAGTGGCCATCGGGCCCCTGCACGTCGTCGAGCAGCGCACGCATCGCGTCCTGCCGCGAGCACAGCGAGAGTGTCAGCGCATCACCTGGGCACAATTGTGCCGCGTGATCGAGGTCGGCGGCGATCACGCTCAGCACCTGCGGATACCCGCCCGTCGGCTGGCGGTCCGCCAGCAGCAGGAGCAGGTCGCCGCTCGGCGTGACCTGCACGGCACCCGGCACGGTGCCGGTGGGAAGACGGTCCCCTGCCGATGCCGGGCCCGCACGCATGCCCGTCACGCGACACCCCGCCCGGTTGACGTGCTGCGACACAGTCAGCGGGCGCGCCAGCAGTTCGTCCAGATAGTCGCCCGGCACCAGCGCCGCGTCCGGGCCTGGCAGCACACGCAGCGCGGTGCGGCGGGGTCGCGCGGCAGCACCGGCAGGACCGGATCGGGCGCTCCACGGCGGCGCGCCGGCCGGCGTGCCGATGGGCAGGCGGTCGCCCGCCAGCAGAGAACGTCCGACGCCCCCGCCGAATGCCGCGCCGAGGCACAGCGCCCGGCTCCCGAGCACGACCGGCACGTCCACGCCACCGGCCACCGCCAGGCACGCGCGGAGGCCACCGTGAAGCGGCCCGCACCGCACCACGCCGCCCGGCGGCACGGCGACGGCCTGTTCGGCGGGCACGCTCCGGCCATCGATCTCGACGTCCATCGCCGCCCCCGCCCAGGCAATCAGCGCCGCCTGCTCGAAGCGCAGGTCCGGACCGACCGCCGAGA
>CAYNUO010000005.1:58259-72846 GCA_964400405.1 uncultured Bifidobacteriaceae bacterium
GCCCAGGCAATCAGCGCCGCCTGCTCGAAGCGCAGGTCCGGACCGACCGCCGAGACTTCGAGCACCGCCGCACCCCCCTCGTTCCCCACGGCACGGTTCGCGCGGCGGCGCGCCCCGGCATCGCACGTGCCGGACACGGGTACGCCCATCGCCTGAAAGCCCCAGCGTCCCGCGTCCTGGACACTGGTCAACTGTCCCGGCCGCAGCACGGTCAGCCCACCCGTCAGCCGCACCGGGGCCGCAGGAGCGGAGGTTCGCGCGGACTCTGCGGACGGCGTGAGGTCGAGACGGTCGACGGGAATCCACCGGATGCGGTCACCGGGGCGGAGCGCCGCGGGCGGCACAGCCGCAGGGTCGAACAGCGTCAGGCCGGCGCGGCCGATCAGGTGCCACCCTCCGGCGGTGCCCCCGGGGTAGATGCAGCTCAGGCCGGCCGCGAGGCCGACGGCACCGGCGGGCACGCGGACCCGCGGCGTCGGGCGACGCGGCAACGTCAGCGCGGCGTCGACCGGCGCGAGATACGGAAAGCCCGGCGCGAAGCCCATCATCAGGACCGAGACGCCGTCGCGGGCGTGGCGCGCCACGACCTCGCCCACCCCGAGGCCCGTCACCGCGGCGACGTCCTCCAGGTCCGGACCGTCGTAGACCACGGGCACATCGACCGTTCTCGCTGCGGTGTGTGACGGTGCGGGCCGGAGCGATCGCAGCGCCTGCACGAGCGCATCCCCGGCTTCACGCGGGTCGACGTGGACAGTGACGGCCGAGCACGATGGCACCACGTCCCTCACGCCGGGCAGGTCGCGAGCCACGACCGAGGCCGCGAGGTCGTGCATGGCCGCACTCAGGCGCAGCATCGATACCGCCGGCGAGCCGGCTTCGGGACCGGCCACCCACGCGGCGTCGCCAGCCTCACGCCAGACGACAGCCATGCCCGGCTCTCCGCGGTTCAGCGCGGCCTCGTGCAGAGCGGCCCCATCTAGAGCGGCGACCTCTGGCCCAGCGCCGCGAGCAGTAATCCGTGGATGCCGCCGAAGCCGCCGTTCGACATCACCATCACCACGTCGCCCTCGCGGGCCTCCGCGGCGATCGTCGCCACAATCTGCGCGACCTCCGGAAGGTAGCGCGCGCGCAGACCTCTCGCCGAGAGGTCGCCGACGAGCTGGACCGCATCGAGCCGCTCCGCTTCCGGCAGCGACGACCGGTAGACAGCCGCGACGACGACGTCGTTCGCGTCGCCGAAGGCCTGGGCGAACGCGTCCTGGAAGACCCTTCGGCACGACGATGCCGAACGGGGTTCGAAGACCGCCCAGATCCGCCGGTCCGGATAGCCGGCCCGCAGCGCGGCCAGCGTCTCACGCACAGCGGTCGGGTGGTGGGCGAAGTCGTCGATCACCGTGACGCCACGCGCCTGCCCGACAATCTCGAGGCGCCGCTTGATGCCGGCAAACGAGGCCAGGCCGTCGACGAGCACATCCGCAGCGAGGCCCGCCCAGTGGCCGACCGCGATGGCGGCCAGCGCGTTCCGCACGTTGTGGTGCCCGAGCAGCGGCGACCGGAACTGGCCGAAGACGGCGCCACCGTGACGGACCGTGAAGCGCGTGATGCCGTCGCGGGCGGAGACGTCCGTGGCCTGCCAGTCGGCGCCGTCGGACAGGCCGAACGTCTCGACCGGACTCACGGCAAACGGCTTCAGCCCCGCGGCGCCTTCGTCATCGACGCCGAGCAGCAGCAGGCCGTTTCCGGGCACCAGATTCACGAGCCGGCGAAACGCGAGCTGCACGGCCGCGAAGTCGGCGTAGATGTCGGCGTGATCGAACTCGACGTTGCCGATGACGGCCACCTGCGGCAGGTACTTCAGGAACTTCGCCGTCTTGTCGAAGAACGCCGAGTCGTACTCGTCGCCTTCAATGACGAAGTGCGGGCCGGTGCCAAGCTGATAACTGGTGCCACCGTCACCGAAGTTCTTCGCGATGCCGCCGACGAGCAGGCTCGGGCTCAGGCCGCCAGCCGTCAGCAGCCACGCCGTCAGCGACGTGGTCGTCGTCTTTCCATGCGTGCCGGACAGGACGACCGGCTGCGCGTCCCGCAGGAAGTGGTCGCGCACCGCCTCCGGCAGCGAACAGTAGCGCACGCGCCGCTCGAGCACCGTTTCGAGCTCGGCGTTGCCGCGGGAGATGGCGTTGCCGACGACCACCAGGTCCAGGTCCGGCGTGATGTGGTCCGCGCGGTAGCCGTCCAGCAGGCGGATACCCTCCGCGCGGAGGAAGTCGCTCATCGGCGGGTAGATGTGCTGGTCCGAGCCCTGCACGTCGTGTCCGCGCCGCTGCAGCAGCGCCGCCAGCGTCGCCATCGCCGTGCCGCAGACGCCAATCAGATGTACGCGCACTACTCCACCGCCTCCTCGTCGACCACCAGCGCGGGGCCACCCTCCGTCCGCACGTGCGCGCGCACGCCGAGCGGCAGCGTCCAGACCGGGCCCGTCGTGTGACCGGACGGAAACCCCGACAGCACGGGCCCGTCGAAGTCCGCCAGCACCCGGAGACAGACGTCACGGGCGGAGTCCCCCCCGGCGTCGTCACACCCCGGCATCTCGCCGAACACGACCGCCGACGCCCGCGCGAAGACGCCCGCCAGCCGGAGCTGCGTCAGCATCCGGTCGAGCCGGAACGGCCGCTCGTTGATCTCTTCCAGAAACAGCACGCAGCCGTCCGGAGGGGCAAACGCGAACGGCGTGCCGAGCGAGGCGCACAGCAACGAGACCGTCCCGCCGACGAGGACGCCGGACGCCGTTCCCCCGCGCAGTACCTCGAGCGACGGCGGCGCCAACGCGCGGCCCCCTGCCCCGCCGTGGAGCGCGGCCCTGAAGCTTTCGAGATGCACGCCACCGGCACCGGCGGCGATGCGCCGGTCGATCATCGGCCCGTGGAGCGCCGTCAGACCGCAGCCGGTGGTCAGCCAGCTCAGCAGCGCCGTCGTGTCCGAGTATCCGATGAACAGTTTCGGCGTCGCGCGCAGCAGGTCACGCGTCAGCCACGGCAGCATCTGCGCGCTGCCGTACCCGCCACGGGACGCGACGATCGCGCCAATGGACGGGTCCCGCCATACGCGGAGGAACGCCTCGGCCCGGCTCGCGGCCGTGCCCGCGACATAGCCGTCCCGCGCGAGCGCCGACCGGTCCACGACGGGTTCAAAACCCATCGCGCGCAGCTCCGAGGCACCGCGCTCCAGTTCGTCCTGTTCGATGGGGCTCGACGGCGAGATCACCGCCACCCGTGCTCCCGGCCGCACGGCGGGCGGCCTCAGCCGGCCGGGCGCCGACGTGCTCATGCGAGCTGCCGCATCTCGTCGGCGATGAGCTGGTGCGACTCCGACCCCACGACCGTGCGCCAGGCGCGCGCCGCCGGGGGCTCCGCGGTCAGGAACCTGTGCCGCGCGTGACGCTGGCGCATGAGCGCGTCCTCGAATCGCGCATACGGGATGCGCCCGTCTTCGACCGCGTGAATCAGCGCTTCGAGCACTTCCACGTGGGCGTCGAGATCCCTGTGACGCTCCTCGCTGAGCGCCCGGCACAGCAGCACGCCATCACAGCCGGCCGCAATCGAGAGCACCGCCGCCTCGCCTCGCGGCCACCCGTCCGCCAGCGCGCGCATCTCCAGGTCGTCGCTCAGAATCACGCCCTCGTAGCCAAGCTCCTTCCGCAGGAGGCCGTCGACGATCGTCTTCGAGAGCGTGGCGGGCAGCGCTTCATCCATCGACGGGACCAGCACGTGCGCCGTCATCATGAACGCGACGCCGGCCGCAATCGCGGCGCGGAACGGCACGCACTCCACGCGACGGATCCGGTCGGGCGCGTGGTCCACGACGGGCAGCGCCAGGTGCGAATCCACCGACGTGTCGCCGTGCCCGGGGAAATGCTTGCCGCACGCCGCGACCCCGGCGCGCTGCAACTCCTCAATCACGGTGGCGCCACGTGCCGCCACGACCGCCGCGTCGTGGGAGAACGCGCGGTCGCCGATGATCGGGTTCGCCGGATTCGTGTGCACGTCCAGGACAGGCGCGAAGTCGAGCGTGATGCCGACGGCCGTGAGCTCGGCCGCCAGGGCCCGTGCGAACCGGGCTGTCAGGGTTGGATCGCCTTCCCTGCCCAGCGCAGCCATCGGCGGCCACTCCGTGAACGGCCTGCGCAGCCGCGCGACGCGGCCACCTTCCTGATCGATCGCCACCCACAGGGGCGCGGCCGGGACGAGCCCGCGGACCTCGCGCGCCAGTTCGGCGACCTGTGCCGGCTCCTCGATGTTCCGCTTGAAGAGCGTTACGCCGCCCAGTCCGAACTCGCGCGCCAGCGCGGCGAACTCGGCTGAGACCGACGGACCGGACAGACTTCCGAAGACGAGCTGGCCGATCTCGCGTCTGAGGGGCAGCGGCACGTCGTCATTATAGATAGCGATGCGACCGACTTCGCGCGAGTGATGCGATGATACGGGTCGTGATCATCGAGTCCTCGGCACCCACCCGGATCGATCTGGCGGGCGGCACCCTCGACATCTGGCCGCTCTATCTCTTCCACGAGGGCGCGCAGACACTCAACACCGCCATCAGCCTCCGCGCCAGGGCCCGCATCGAGCCGCGAACGGACGGCGTGCGCGCGTTCCGGTCGCTCGACACCTCCCGCCAGGTGGACCTGCCGGCCGGCGCCGACCTCCGCGCGTCGACGGAGCTGAAGCTGCTCACGCTGCTGGCCCACGCATTCCTCAATCGGGGGGACGGGAACGGTCTCGCGTCGGGCTTCACGCTGACCACCGACTGCGCCTCACCGGCCGGCGCCGGCATCGCCGGGTCGTCCGCCCTGGCCGTCGCGACCGGTGCGGCCTTCGCCCGAGCCACCGGCGCCGGACTCGACGGCGAGGCGCTGCTCGAGATCGTCAAGAACGTCGAGTGCCAGACGATCAACGTGCCGACCGGGCTTCAGGACTACCGTCCGGCGCTCTATGGCGGTACGGCTGCGGTCGAGCTGCGCGTCGACGGCCCACGTCGCGTGCCGCTTCCCGTACCGCCCCGCGAGCTCGAGCAGCGCATCGTGCTGTGCTACACCGGCGCGCCCAGGAACTCCGGCACGAACAACTGGGAGATCACGCGCCGTCACCTCGACGGCGACCGCTTCATCTTCGACTGCTTCGAGCGCATCCGGGACACCGCCGTGACGATGCGTGCCGCCCTGGCCCGTGGCGACTGGGATGCGGTCGGCTCGGCCCTGCGCGAGGAATGGGAGAACCGGACACGCCTTGCTCCCGGTGTGACCACACCGGCGATCGACGCGCTGCTGAGAACCGCCGGCGCGGCCGGCGCGACCGCGGGCAAGGTGTGCGGCGCCGGAGGCGGCGGGTGTCTCTTCTGCCTCGCGCCACCCGACCGGCGCGAGGCCGTTGCCGCCGCGCTCGAGGCCGGCGGCGCGCGGCTGCTGCCGTTCTCCATCGAAACGGAGGGTCTCCAGTGGCAGTAAAGCCGGTCGCGTTCGTACCGCTCAAGGGGCTCGGACAGCCCGCCGCCGACCCGGCGGCCCTGCTCGCCGAGATCCGCGAGATCTACTTCCAGACCTCCGCCGCCACGATCGAGGCGGACCTCCAGCATGCGATCGCCCTCCTCATGGCAATGCCTGATGAGGAGACGCGAGAGCGCGCGACGGTGTACATGGAAGGCCTCAACGAGATGCGCAAGGAGTGGGCCGGGCGCTCAAAGCCAGGCGCGGGCGCGCGCGGCAGGACGGCGGGCAAGCCCGGGCGGAAGCCGGCTGCGGGGAAACCCGCGAAGCGCCGCTAGTTTCCGCCCTGGCTCGTCAGCAGCTTGCGGCGAGCCGTAACGCGGACGATGTCCGCGATGTTGCGATCGGTCGACGCCAGGCGGAGGTCGCGGTCCAGCAGACGCGGCATGAGGTTCAGCGCGATCGCCGCGGGCGTGCGCGGATTCCTGACCAGCGCCACGACGACGCCGTAGTGCCGCACCCAGGCCCGCTGGGCGGCGATGGCCCGCAGCACCTCCTCGTGGACCTGCGCGAGCCTCGCCAGTCCTTCCACCTCGGCCTCGTGCAGGCCGGGATTGCTGAGCACCGCCAACGCCACGGCCTTGCTCGCGTCCCCCGCCAGCACGGCGCGTTCGGGTCGCGCGCCTCGCAGCGCCAGCAGGAGACGCTCCGGCACGCTCATCGACTGGACACGGACGCGGACGGACTCGACGTTCGCGTCGCCGTCGGACTCGGGAGCCGACGGGCGGTCCGGAGGCGCGGCGGCCCCGGCGGGCGGAAGCGCACCGACATCGAGGCCCAGTTCAGTCGTCACCTGATCCACCAGCGCCCGATCGCAGGCCGCGAGCGTACGGCGGGCGCGCTCCCCCACTGCCGGGTCACGGTCGCCGGTCAGCAGCGCGACGAGCGCCACGTCGTCGCGTTCGTGCGGCATGAGGCCACCGGCGGCTGCCAGACGTCGGAGCTCGAGATCGACGTCACCAGCGTGAAACAGTGCGAGGAGCGGAGAAAGGCCGTGCACGGCCGTGTCAGGAGGAACGGGCTACTGCGGCGCGAGAAGTGACGCGAGCGTGGAGCGGTCGATCTGCACGGTGCGCGGTTCACCGGGGCCGCCAAGCGCGACAGCCGGCTGTCCGTTGATCGTGACCTGCAGCGCGGCGGCGTTGCTCACGGTGAGTCCCAGCCCGCGCTCGACGGCCACCGTGCGGCGCTCCCCGGCCTGCATCGTGCGCGGATCCTCGGGCGTCCCGTCGGCCACCAGCGTCACGGCGACCGGCGCCGTCGCCACCAGTTCAATCGAGAGAGGCGCCGCGTCGGCCGGTGCGGCCTGCACAGGCGATGGCGGCGGTGGCACGGCGACCTGCGCGGCCTGAACCGGCTGCGGCTGCTCCGGCTCAGACCCGCGGGCCATCGTGAAGTAGATGATCGCGATCGCGATCGGCACCGAGATCGCGGCGAGCTTCACGGCGGTCTCGGCGCTGCGACGCGAGCTTTCGACAGCGGTGTGATCCTCGGCCGGCACGTACGGACTGCCGACCGTCACCGTGTCGTGGGGAAACGCTTCGAGGAACTCCCGGATGGTCTGCTCGGGGTCCAGGCCCACTTCCTCCGCATAGGCGCGGACGAAGGCGCGGCCGAAGATGCCGCCGGGAAGCCGTGAGATGTCGTTGCGTTCGAGGGCTTCCAGCGCCGAGACCGAAATCTTCGTGCGCGTGGCGATTTCCCGGAGGGAGACGCCCCGCGTTTCACGCGCGCGCTTCATGCGCGGTCCGAAGTCAGCGGGCGCGACGCCGGATGTCATGGGAAGGTGCGCCCGAGTGTATCAAAGGCCTCGGCGGCCAGACGGACTCTCCGCCCGAGTTCCGCGGCCGACGGGACGCTCAGCCAGCGGATCGCCGCGACCCCGGCGGCGCCGGTCCCGGCGACGTCGGCGAGCCGGGACTCGTCCACGCCTCCAATCGCCAGCACGGGCAGACGTGTCGCCGCCACGACCCGCGCCAGAGCGTCCAGCCCGGCGGCCGGGAGGCCCGGTTTCGAGGGTGATGGAAACACCGTCCCCGCGATCACGAAATCGGCACCCTCGACGACGGTCGTGTCCGGCTCTGACGCCCTGAGGCTCCGGCCGATGACGAAACCGCGCGGTGTGTGGCGACGTACGTCGGCAACCGTCAGGCCATGTGACGGCAGATGCACGCCGTCCGCCCCTTCGCCCAGCGCCACATCGAGCCGGTCGTTCACGAGCAGCCGGGTCCGGCTGCCGGCCAGCGCCCGGCGGCAGGCACCGACAAGCACCGCCAGGTCGCGCGCGTCGAGCCCGGGCTCCCGCACCTGAAACAGATCGACGCCCGCCTCACCCGCCCGGCCTGCGAGGGTCGGCAGCGCCTCGCGCCAGTCGGGGCCGGCCAACCGGCGGTCCGTCACGAGGCAGAAGCGGAACGGCATGGCTACCCGCGCACGCGGCGCAGCGCGTCGGCCCACGCCACGCGAACGGCGCCGGCCAGCGCCACGGTGTCGACGACTGCCGCGGCCAGGTTCACAATGCCCAGACCGGTCACGGCGCCTCGCACATAGTTGCTGCCAAGCGCGCGCCGCAGCCACGGCACCGACTGCGTGAAGTAGTTCCGGTCCCAGTAGGTCGACCAGGGCACCACGGTCAGCAGCAGCCCGACCTCGAGCAGCAGCACGATCAGCAGCACACGGCGGACGATCGTCATGGCGCGCCGAGCGCGTCCAGCGCATCGCTCAGATCCCGGGTGCGGGTGTCACCCGCGGATGCACTGCTCTGCGCGCGACCGGGTGCGGTGCCGGTGGCCGCGTCGGGCGCCGGGCCCGAGGACGCATCCGTCGTGACGAGGGCCTGCCCGCCCGACGCGGACTTCACCTGTGCCAGACGCTCGCGGTTCGCCGCGTCCGGCAGCCGTGCCACCAGGTCCTCGGCGACGGGGAGGGCCTCGGTCAGCCGGCCGAGCCGGATCAGCGCATCGACGAGCGCCCCCTGCGCCTCGATCGCCACGGCACCCGCGCCCGCCTCGGCCGCGACGTCAATCAGATGCCGCAACGCGTCGGGATCGCCGGGCACGCGGACCAGGAACTCGCGAAGCGTGCGGATGGCCGCCTCCGGGTCGCCGGCAACGAGGCAGACATCCGCCAGTGCCGTGGCCAGTGGCGAGAGACGTCCGGGCTCGCGGCCCGCCGACGTCAGCCACGCCTCCGTGACCGCTGGGTCGACGCCGCGGGCCTTCGCGACCAGCCGGACCAGTGCCTGCCGGGCGTCGTCGAACCGGCCGGCAGCCAGGCCCGCCACCACGTCCGCGGACCGGGCCGCCAGCCTGAGCGCCGGCATCGCATCGGCCGCCACCGCGTCGTTCGCCGAGACGGCACCGGCCAGCAGCGCTCGTGCCCGCGCGTCGTCGCCGCTGGCTGCGGCCAGTTCCGCCTGCCGGAAGGCGGCGGCCTGATCGCCCGGATTCAGTCGCAGCACTTCGTCGTAGAGCTGCGCCGCGCGCGCCGTTGCACCCTGACGCGCGAAGTGCCGTGCCATGCCGAGATACAGGCGGACCGCCTCAGCGACCCGACCCGTGCGTGCGCAGAGTTCGGCGGCCGCCTGCACCACGCTCCAGTCGGACGGCGACGCGGCGACCAGCGCGAGCAGGCAGTCGCGCGCATCGGCGGCGCGGCCCGTCCTGGCCAGTGCGTCGGCGCGACGCAGCAACCGTGCGCGGTTGTCCACGATCACCGTCCCCGCCTCCCGGCCATCGCGGCAGGCTGGAACGATCGCCGGTGCAGCGGCGAGTATCCGTGCTTGCGAAGTGCCTTCAGGTGCACGGCCGTGGCGTAGCCCTTGTGGCGGTCGTAACCGTAGCGCGGGTCGTCCTCGTGCGCCCCGTGCATCAGGCGGTCGCGGGTGACCTTCGCGATGATCGAAGCGGCCGCGATCGCGGCGCACCGCCGATCGCCCTGGGGGACCGGCCGCTGCGGGACGCCCAGGTCCGGGATGGTGAAGGCGTCCACCAGCAGGACGTCCGGCTGCGGCGCAAGAGCCGTCACGGCGCGCTTCATCGCCTCGAGCGAAGCCCAGTAGATGTTGAGGTGATCGATTTCGCTGACAGACGCTGAGCCGATGGCCCAGGCCACGGCGCGCTCGGCGATGAGGTCGTAGAGACGCTCACGGGCACGCTCGGTCAGCAGTTTGGAATCGGCGAGGCCCGGAATGTGCCGGTCCGGGTCGAGGATGACCGCCGCCGCCAGCACGGGGCCGGCGAGGCACCCGCGCCCCACTTCGTCCGTGCCGGCGATACGCCGGAATCCGTCCCGGCGCAGCGCATTCTCGAGGGTGCGGTGGGCACGGTGACGCACCATCCCTGTAGCCGCCCCTCGAGACCGATGGCGCTAGGTCGTCCGCTTGGTTTCCTTCATGCGGGCCGCCTTGCCCTTCAGGTCGCGCAGGAAGTAGAGCTTCGCGCGGCGCACGCGGGCCGACCGCACCAGTTCGATCTTGGCGATCGTCGGTGAGTGCAGCGGGAAGATGCGCTCGACGCCCTGGCCGAACGACACCTTGCGGACCGTGAACGACGCGCGCGCGCCGCCACGATGCATGCCGATCACCATGCCCTCGAAGACCTGGATGCGCTCCTTGTCGCCTTCCCGCACCTTCACGTGCACCTTCACGGTGTCGCCCGCGGCCATCCGCGGCCGTTCGGTCAACTGCGACTGTTCCACCAGTTCCATCGGACCCATCGTCGTCTCTTCCTTCCATGCCGGGTGCCTCCCGGCGTCAGTACCTTCTTACCCGTTGCCGCGGCTGCGGCGCCACTCTGCGAGCCACGCCTGCTCGTCCGCGTCGAGGACCGCGCCCTCGATCAACTCCGGACGCCGTTCGAGCGTCCGCTCGAGGGCCATCCGCTTCCGCCACTGCCGGATGTCCCGGTGGTGCCCTGACAGCAGCACATCCGGCACCTTCCGGCCTTCGAACTCCGCCGGCCGCGTGTAGTGCGGATAGTCGAGCAGGCCTCGCGAAAACGAGTCCTCCTCCACCGACCCCGCGTCACCCACGACGCCCGGCACCAGCCGGCTCACGGCGTCGACCACCAGCAGTGCCGGCAGTTCACCGCCGCTCACCACGAAGTCGCCGACCGACAGTTCTTCGGTGGCGACCATTTCCCGGACCCGCTCGTCGATCCCCTCGTAGCGCCCGCAGAGCAGCACCACGTGGTTCAACGCCCGCAGCCGGACCGCCTCCTGCTGCGAGAACACCCTGCCTTGCGGCGAGAGCAGCACGACCGCTCCCGGTTCGCCGCGCTCGGCCCTGACCGCCTCGATCGTGCGGACCCACGGCTGGGGCGTCATCACCATGCCGGGACCGCCGCCGTACGGCATGTCGTCCACCGAACGATGCCGGTCGGTCGTCTGGTCCCGCAAATCCCAGACCTTGACGTCGACCAGCCCCTGCTCAATCCCACGGGCGACGACCCCTTCCGAGAGTCCCGCCCCGACCATCGTCGGAAAGATCGTGACGATGTCGAATTTCATCAGCCGTTCAACTCGAGCAGCCCCTCGGGCGGCGTAATCACGATGCGCCTGGCCACCGGGTCCACCACGCCGCAAATCTCCGCCACGAACGGCACCTGCACTTCGCCTCGCGGCCCTTCCACGATCAGCCGGCTCAGAACGCCGGCGCCTTCCACCGCTGTCACACGGCCGACCTGCTCACCGCCGGCCGTTTCCACCATGCAGCCAATCAGGTCATGGTGGTAGTACTCGCCGTCACCGAGGCCGGACAACGCCTCGGGTTCCACTCTCAGTTCGGCCCCGGCGAGCGCCTGGACCGCCTCGATCGTGGCGAACCCCGCGAACTGCACGATGGGCCGCCCCTGATGGAGACGCATCGTCTCGACCACCATCGACCGGGGCTCGGGACTTCCACTACCGCCCATCCAGAGCCGGCTTCCCTTCGAGAATCGCTCCTCGGCGAAGTCCGTCTCCGGGTTGATCACCACGGCGCCACGCAACCCGTGCGGCCGGGCGACCCGCCCGACCAGGACCATCTCGGCCCAGCCGGACATGTCGGCGGCCTAGTCCCTGATGTCGAGCGTGGCGCGCTTGCCGTGCCGCTCGGCCGTCAAGCCGACCAGCGTGCGCAGCGCCGCCGCCGTCCGGCCCTGGCGTCCGATGACCTTGCCGATGTCGCCCGGGGCCATGGAGAGTTCCACCACGGTCGTGCCGCGACGGTCGTGCTCGTCCACCTGCACCGCGCTCGGCTTGTCGGCCAGCGCCATCGCCACGACCTCGACGACGGCCTTCATCGGGCTCGACAGCCGATCCGACAAGGGCTGCTCGGACACCGGCTACTCCGCGACGACCGGCGCCACGACGGCGCCGAGGTCCTTCGTCAGGTGCTTGGCGAGCAGCGTCCGCACCGAATCCGACGGGCGCGCGCCCTTGCTCAGCCAGTGCTCGATCCGGGCCTTCTCCAGCTCGACCTTCGCCGGCTTGCTGCGCGGGTTGTACGTGCCCAGGTTCTCGATGAAATCGCTCTCACGCGCCGAACGCGCTTCCTGCAACACCACCCGGAAAAACGGCTTCTTGGTTGAACCCATCCGCCGCAGACGAATCGAAAGCATCTGTCCTCCTACCTAACCCTTCATCAGGCCCCACGGGCCGCCCTTCTTCTTCTTCCGACCGGGCATCCCGGCCATTCCACCGCCCGGCATCATCGGCGGCATGCGCATGCCGCCCTTCGCCATGGCGGGCAGGCCGCCCTGCCCCATCATCTTCATCACCCGCTGCATCTCGACGAACTGCTTCAACAGGCGATTCACTTCCTCGACGGTCGTCCCGCTTCCCGAGGCAATCCGCTTGCGGCGGCTGCCGTTGAGAACCGTGTGGTTCCGGCGTTCCTGCGGCGTCATCGACGAGATGATGGCCTCGACGCGGCCCAGCTGCTTCTCGTCCGGCTTGTTCGCCGCCGCTTCCTTCAACTGCCCCATCCCGGGAATCATCCCGAGGATGCTTTCGAGCGGCCCGAGCCGCTTGACCATCTTCAGCTGCTTCGCGAAATCCTCCAGCGTGAAGGCGTTCTTGCGAAGCTTCTCTTCCAGGTCCGCCGCGTCGTCCTTGTCGATGACCTGCTCGGCCTTCTCGATGAGCGACAGCACGTCGCCCATCCCGAGCAGCCGCGACACGATGCGGTCCGGGTGGAAGAGTTCGATGTCCTCCAGCCGCTCACCGCTGCCGACAAACGCGATCGGCACGCCGACGACCGACACGACCGAGAGCGCCGCACCGCCGCGCGCGTCGCCGTCGAGCTTGGTCAGCACCACGCCCGTGACGCCGACCTGCGCGTGGAACTCGCCCGCGCTCCGGACCGCGTCCTGACCGGTCATCGAGTCCGCCACGTACAGCAGATCGGTCGGCTGCACGGCGGCCTTGATGGCGGCCAGTTCCTTCATGAGCTCGTCGTCGATGTGCAGGCGTCCTGCCGTGTCGACGATCAGCGTGTCAAACCCCTTGCCCTTTGCTTCGGCCAGCGCCCCCGCGGCGCGCGACACCGGGTCGAGGTTGCCCGCCGGGTCGAACACCGGCAGATCCGCCTTCTGACCCAGCACCGCCAGCTGCGCGATGGCCGCCGGCCGCCGGACGTCCGTGGAGACGAGCAGCGGATGCTTCCCCTGCTTCTTCAGCCACGTGCCCAACTTGCCCGAGGTGGTCGTCTTTCCCGAGCCCTGCAGGCCCAGCATCAGCACCACCCGCGGCGAGCGGTTCCCCGGAACCAGCCCGCCTTTCGTCTCGCCGAACAGCGCCAGCAACTCGTCCCGCACCGCCTTGACGACGTGCTGGCTCGGGTCGAGACTCTTCAGAACCTGTTCATCAAGGGCGCGATCGCGCACCTTGTCGATGAACGCCTTGACCACCTTGACGTTGACGTCCGCCTCCAGCAGCGCGAGGCGAATCTCCTTCAACGCGACTTCAACGAGTTCAGGCGTCAACCGCCCTTCGCGCCGCAATGACGTGAAGACGGACTGGAGACGGTTGCTGAGCGCGTCGAACATGGTCACGACCTGCCCCTGGACGGCTAAGCCCATGGGACAGAAACACTTATCTTAGGCCAAACGACGCAGAACGGGCAAGGTTTCCCCGCCAGCGTCCGGCCGGCATGGATAGAATCGAGCCCGTGACCATGACCTCGAAAGGCCTTCTTGTCGCCCTGTGCGCCCTCGCCCTTCTGCCGCAGTCGGCCCTGTACCGAAACGTGGGGGCACAAAGCGGACCGGCACCTACCGGGGCGCCGACTTACACGGCGACCGGGGAACTGACCCTGCCGGCGGACTACCGCGAATGGGTCTTCGTCGGCACGTCGCTCGGCATGACGTATGGCCCCGCCAAGCGGACCGGGCCCGCGGTGTTCGAGAACATCTACGTCACGCGCGAGGCATACCAGACGTTCATGAAGGCCGGAAAGTGGCCCGAACGCACGATGTTCGTCATGGAGGGCCGCGCGGCGAACACGCACGAACTGCTGGCGAACACCGGGCAGGCCGCCGGAGACGTGTTGTTCGTCGAGGCCTCGGTCAAGGATTCGACGCGCTTCCCGGAGACGACCTGGGCCTATTTCGACTTCGGCGGCGCGAAGCCTGCGGCCTCCGCGAAGGCGATCCCGAAGACCGCCAGCTGCTACACGTGCCACGACCAGAACACGGCGGTCGAATACTCGTTCGCCCAGTTCTACCCGGCGGTCTTCGAGGCCGCGAAGAAGTTCGGCACGGTGAAGCCCGGCTTCGACCCGCGGAAGAAGTTCTAATTACACGCCCTTCAGCAGATGGCCGAGCTTGTCCTTCTTGGTCTTGAGGTACTTCCGCGTGTGCTCGCCGGCGGGAATCTCCAGCGGCACGGCGGCTGAGACGGCCAGGCCGTAGCCCTGAAGGCCGACGAACTTCCGCGGATTGTTCGTCAGCAGCCGCATCGTGTTCACGCGCAGGTCGTTCAGGATCTGCGCGCCGATGCCGTAGTCGCGCTGGTCCGCCTTGAAGCCGAGCTTCTCGTTGGCCTCGACGGTGTCGAGCCCCTGGTCCT
>CAYNUO010000006.1:0-14588 GCA_964400405.1 uncultured Bifidobacteriaceae bacterium
ACGGCCGTGCGGTTCTACTCGAGCGGGATGTACGTCCGGCTGGCGTTCGCGGTGGCCGCGCACTTCGAGCCGGAGATTCTCTTCGTCGACGAGGTACTGGCCGTCGGTGATGCCGAGTTCCAGAAACGGTGTCTCGGCAAGATGAGCGAGGTGTCAAAGGCCGGCCGGACGATTCTCTTCGTCAGCCACAACCTGGAGGCGGTGCAGCGGCTGTGCACGCGGGGCCTGCTGTTCGAACACGGACGGCTCGTCGAAGACGGTCCCATCGCGGAGGTCATCGGGCACTACCGGTCCGTGCAGAGCGGGGACGGGACGCTCGGGCGGTTCAGGCCGCTCTCCCGGCAGGGCACCGGCTTCGCGCGTGTGGCGGACGTACGCCTGCTCGTCGCCGGACGGCCGTCCGGACAGGTGCCGTGCGATGCGGACCTCGAGTTCGAATTCCGCCTGTCGGCGGACGCCGCGCGCTCCGGTTCACTGCGTGGACAGATGCTGGAAGTGACGATCATCGGCGACGACGGCACCCCGATCTGCAACCTGATGACGCTGGACGATGGTGGTGTGACGCTTCCCGCGAGCGACGCCTGCACCGTCCGCGTGACGGTGCCTGGGCCGACATTCGTGCCCGGGCGGTACCGGCTGAACCTGTTCCTCGGCATTCAGAACATGCTCATCTCCGACGATGTCGTCGAGGGGTTCGAGTTCGAGATCCTGCCGCCGGTGCATCCGTGGCGGCCGATCGAGCTGACCCGCTCGAAAGGCGTGGTCTGCCGGCGCGGCACCTGGGCGGTGACTGAGGCCGGCGTGCCCGTTGAGAGCGCCTAGTCGGCGCCGGATACCCGGGTGAAGATCCTGCACCTCTGCGCGTGGTATCTGCCGAAGTCGGTCGGCGGCACGGAGATCTACGTCGCGGAACTCGTCAGGCGGCAGCGGGCGCACGGACACGACGTGCGTGTGGCCGCGCCGGATGCCGGCGTGACGACTCCGCGCACGTACTGGCACGAGGACGCCGAGGTGTTCCGGTACCCGATTCCGCCGGACCCCACGCGGGCCGAGGTCCGGCATGCGGTGCCGGCGCGGGGCGCGGAGCACCTGCACGCCTGGATCGACTGGTGGAAGCCCGACATTCTGCACGTCCACACATTTGCGACCGGCGTTGGTCCGTGGGAGATCAAGGCCGGCGCGGCTGCGGGCGCGCGCGTCGTGTGCACGACGCACTCGGGTGCGCTTGGGTTTTTGTGCGGCCGCGGCACGATGCTCCGGTGGGGAACGGAGTTGTGCGACGGCGTGCCACGGCCGGCAAAATGCGCCGCGTGCCTGCACTCTCTGGCCGGAATACCCCGTCCGATCGCGGACATCGCGAGTCTCATCCCGGTGCCGCTTTCGTCGGTCCTCGGGCGTCTGCCGGGACCGATCGGCACGCGTCTCGGCATGCCGGCCCACATACGGGACAACCTGCAGTTGCAGCGGGAGACGCTGCAGGCACTTGACGCGTTTGTCGTGCTGACGGAGGCAGGCCGCGAGATCGTGCTGCGACAGGATCCCGGTGCGACCGTGCTGTTGAACCGCCTCGGGGTCCGCGACCGCCCGGTCAAGGCCGCCGCGACGAAGTCCCAGGACGGGCGCGTCCTGACGGTGGCCTATGTCGGCCGTCTCGACCCGATCAAGGGCGTCTTCGATTTCGCGCGCGCGATTCGCGCGCTGGGCCCGCGCGTGCCGCTCCGGTTCGAGTTCCGTGCGCCGGCCGGTTCGAACCAGCAGTTGCGCGTGGCGGACCGCATCAAGCGCATCGTGGGCCCCGACGCGCATGTCCGGTTCGGGAATCCGCTGCCGCCATCCGAGGTGTCGGCGTTTCTGCGCCGTATCGACGTGCTGTGTTGTCCCTCCCGCACGTTCGAGGGCGGGCCAACCGTCGCGCTGGAAGCACTCGCCGTCGGGACGCCGGTGATCGGGACGCGCATTGGCGGCCTGGCCGAGATCGTCGAGGACGGCGTCAACGGACGGCTCGTCAAGGCTGGCGACTGGAGGGCGCTGGCTGACATGCTGCGGACCATCGGCAAGGACCGTTCGCTCGTGGATGTCTGGCGACGCGGCATCGGTCCGGTGCGCACCATGGACGAGGTCGCCGCCGACTACGAGACGCTCTACCGGAGCGTGGGAGGGGCCGCCTCCTGATGGCGTGGCGGGAGTGGCTCACTCCGGGGCTCTACGCGTCCGGAGTCTATCGACGTCGTCTGCTGCGGCGCCCGTTTCCGGGTGTCGCAGTACTGGCGTACCACGGCGTGCGGGACGACCGCCTGCCGCGCCACGCCATGCAGGGCGCCGAGCTGCACGTCAGCGCCAGCCGTCTGGCCGAGCACTGTCAGGTCCTGCGTGAGCTGTGCACACCGATCACCGCGGACCAGTTTCGTGATGCGGCCGTGCTCGGCCGGCCGCTGCCGCCCCGCCCGGTGCTGCTGACGTTCGACGACGGTTACGCGAACTGGCTGACCCACGCGCTGCCCGTGCTCGAACGCTTCGCGATGCCGGCCGTGATGTTTCTGTGCACCGATCCGATCGCGCGAGGCGTGCGCTTCTGGTTCGACGCCGCGGCGGAGCGGGAGGGCCGGGCGTCGGTCGAGGCGCTGAAGCGTCTGCCGTACCCGGAATGGCGCGCGGCGGCCGCTCGTTCCGAGGTCGCCTGCACGCCGGACGACCCGCACGCGCCGCTCACGGTCGAGGATGTGCGCGCGCTCGCACGCTCGCCGCTCATCGAGGTCGGCGGCCATACCGAGACCCACCCGATTCTCGCCAACGCGTCGCTCGAGGAGCAGCGCGACGAGATCGACGGCTGTGCGCGGTCCATCGCCGCGTGGACAGGGAAACCGCCTCGTCTGTTCGCGTATCCGAACGGCCGTCCCGGTCTGGACTACTCGCGGGAGACCGTGTCGCTGGTGCGGGCGTCGTTCGAGGACGGCTTTGCCGTGGGTGACGCGTTCGCGGATCCCGCGTCCGACGCCGGTGAGCATCGCCGCTTCCTGATGCTCGACTCGATCCCCGGATCCGAACTGGCGCATCGCCTGGCCGTCGCGTGGGCGCGGCCCCGGTGAGGATCTGTCTCACCGTCGATCCGATGCTGCCCGTGCCGCCGGCGCTGTACGGCGGCATCGAGCGGGCCGTCGATCTGCTGGCGCGTGGCCTTGCCGCGCGCGGGCACACGGTTCATCTGTTCGCGCATCCCGCGAGCACGACGGCCGGCACGCTGCACCCGTACGGCGCGCCGCCGCACGGGTCGCGTTGGACCAGGCTCGCCGAGCTCGCACAGCTCGGCTGGGGGCTCACGAGGATGGCGCGCGACGTGGACATCGTCCACAGCTTCGGCCGACTGGCGGCGCTGGCGCCGATCCTGCCCAGGCGGTTGCCGAAGATACAGAGCTACCAGCGTGCGATTCCGTGGACCGGTGTCGCCAGGGCCCTGCGGGTCTCCCGCGGCACCCTTACGCTGACCGGATGCTCCGCGAGCCTCTTCGCCCGCGCCGCGGATGAGGCTGCCGGCCTGGGCCGCTGGTCCGCCATCTTCAATCCCGTCGATACGCGCCTCTACACGGCGGTCTCCGATGTCGCGCCGGACGCGGCGCTCGTATTCCTGGGCCGCGTCGAGCGGATCAAGGGGCCGCACGACGCGATCGCGATCGCGCATCGGGCCGGGCGGAAGCTGGTCATCGCAGGGCCCGCTCCTGCCGACCCGGAGGGCGCGGCGTTCTTCAGGCGCGAGGTGCTGCCGCACGTGGATGGCGACCGCGTGACCTGGGTCGGCGCGATCGACGATACCGCGAAGAACGCGTTGCTGGGCCGTGCCGCGGCGCTGCTGATGCCGATCCACTGGGAAGAGCCGTTCGGCATCGTGATGGCCGAAGCGCTGGCCTGCGGGACGCCGGTCGTGGGCTACCGGCGCGGCAGCGTACCGGAGGTGATCCGTGACGGCCTGAACGGGTTCATCTGCACGGGCGCCGACGACGCCGTGCGTGCGGTGGCGAGGCTCGGTGACCTGGACCGCACGGCCGTTCGCAGGGACTGCGAGGAGCGGTTCGGTCAGGACGTGATCGTCGAGCAGTACCTCGCGCTCTATGCCAGGCGCGTCGCGGAGTGCGCGTGAGCCGGCGCGCCCTGTTGGTGACACCGCACTTCCCACCGGACTCCAGCGCGGCGTCACACCGGGTCCGCCTGCTGGCGCCGCACCTCGAGGTCTTCGGCTGGGTGCCGACCATCCTGACGCTCGAGCCGCACGCGTACGAGGGGGCGCTCGACCCGGACCTGCTGCGCCTCGTGCCGGACCACCTGCGCGTCGTCCGCGCGCCTGCCTGGGCCGCGAGGAGCACCCGGCGCGCCGGCGTCGGGGACCTGGGCCTCCGCGCCCTGACCGGCTTGCGGTCGCACGCGCGGAGGCTGCTGGGCACCGGCCGGTTCGACGTGCTGTTCATCACGACGTATCCCATCTATCCCGCCCTGCTCGGCCCGGGTCTTCGCGCGACGTACGGCGTGCCGTTCGTGCTCGACGTCCAGGACCCGTGGGTCGGCGCCTGGGGGCGTGACGTCGGCGGTGGCCCGGACGGGCGGCCGGACGTCCGCAGCCGCCTCTCCCGCCGCCTCGCGGCGTGGATGGAGCGGTACGTGGTGCCGTCGGCGGACGCGATCACCGCGGTGTCGGAGCGGACCATCGTCGACATGCTGGCCCGGGTGCCGTCGGCCGCGCCGGTGGCCCGCGCGGATCTCCCGCTGGGTTTCGAACCCGGCGATCTCGATTACGTGCGGCGCCACCCGCGTCGCGCCACCCACTTCGAAACCTCGAATGACGTGATGCACCTCGTGTATGTCGGGACGGTGCTGCCGACCGGACTGGGTGTCGTGCGGACTCTGTTCGCCGGACTCGCGCGGTTGCGGCGCGAGCGTCCGGCCGCGGCGAGCGCCATCCGCCTGCACTTCATCGGGTCGAGCAATCAGCGGCTGCCGGGCCAACGGCCCCGCGTGCTGCCGATCGCGGGCGAGTACGGCCTGTCCGACCTCGTGCGGGAGTACCCGGAGCGAGTGGATTATCTCGACGCGCTGAACGTGCAGCTCCGTGCGGACGGGTTGCTGCTGCTTGGCAGCACCGAAGCGCACTACACGCCGAGCAAGGCCTATCCCGCCTACCTGACCGGCCGGCCGATGCTTGCGCTGTACCACCGGGACAGCAGCGCGGTTGCGTTCCTGAGCGGATGCTCCGAGGCGGAGGTCTTGACGTTCGACGAGCACCTCGACCCGGACGCGCTCGCCGGCGACGTCGCGCGGGGGCTCGAACGGCTCGTGCACCGCATCGGCGCCGCTTCCGGGACTGTGCCCCCTCCCGTGCCCGATGCCGACGGATCATGGTCGGCCCGGGCGGTGGCGGCGCGTCTGGCGGGCGTCTTCGACGCCGTTGCCGGCAGGGTCCGGCGGTGAGCGGCGGAACGCCCGGGTCCCCGCTGCGCGTGACCGCGGTGATGACGCACCCGATCCAGTACTTCTCGCCGTGGTTCCGGTGGATCACGACGAACCTGCCGGACGTCGCACTGACCGTGCTGTACGCAGCCGTCCCGAGCGCGGACCAGCAGGGACAGGCGTTCGGGCAGGCGTTCGAGTGGGACTCGCGGCCACTCGACGGTTATGCCTATGAGGTCTGCGCGGGAGCGGACGGGATGGTCTTCACCGACGACGTCTTCCGTGGGATTGACGTCGCCGACGTTGGAGATCGCATCGCCCGCACGCGGCCCGACGTGGTGCTGATCGCGGGCTGGCACTCCGTCTTCCAGGTACGCGCGCTCGTCGCGTGCAGACGGCGCGGGATTCCGACGATCTACCGGGGAGATTCGAATCTCTCGGGCGCGCCCGCCGCGTGGCGCCGGCCGTTCTGGTACGTCCGGACGTGGCTGCTGCTGCGGCTCTTTCGGGGGTGGCTCGCCGTCGGCACACGTGCGGCGGAGTACCTCGCGCACTTCGCGCTCCCCGCGGGCCTCGTCGTCCGCTCGCCGCACTGTGTCGACCATGACTGGTTCGCCGCACGGGCCGCGGAGGCCCGCGCCGGCGGTCGCCGGGACAAGGTGCGGGCGGACCTGGGGCTGGCGACGGAGGACTTCGTCGTGCTGTTCGTCGGCCGGCTGGTGCCCGTCAAGCGGCCCCTGGACGTGGTTCGAGGCGTTGCCGGCCTCGGCCCCGGTGCGGCGCTCATCGCAGCCGGGAACGGACCCCTGCTCGAGCCTCTTCAGTCCGAAGCGCGGCAGCTCGGCGTCCGGGTCGTGACGCCGGGATTCCGGAACCAGAGCGAGGTCGTGGAACTGTATGCCGCGGCCGACGTGCTGGTGCTGTCGAGCGCGAGCGAGACCTGGGGACTGGTGGTGAACGAAGCGCTTGCGTCCGGCGTCCCGTGCGTCGTGTCGGCTGGCGTGGCGGCAGGTGCCGACCTGATTCGAGATGGCGAGAACGGACACATCGTCCCGGTGGGCGACACGGCCGGCATGACGGGAGCCCTTGCGGCAATTCGCGATGGCCTGGCCGCCGGACGCTACGGCGCGGCGGCGTGCCGGGCGCCGCTGCTGGGCGCGGGTTTCCGGGAGGCTGCAACGGGCCTGCTCACGCTGGGACGCCGGCTGAGAGACCGGGCGCCTGCCGGGCCGGAGTCGTTGTATCGTGGCTGAGGAGCCAGGTTCATGCTTGCACAGCTGACAATCGCGACGGCGGCCGGGTTTCTGATGGGCAGCTGGATGCACGCGGCCGCCCTGGTCACGCTCCTGCTGATCTGGACCCAGCTCCCGAAGCACGAGGGTCCGCCGGTCCTCAAGCTCGCGATGACGATGCAGTGGGGGCAGGTGACCGTCGGGCTCTTCTACAGCCGCCTCACAGGCGACGTCTTTCCGGTGATGCAGGCCCGCGCCTATGAGGAGATGGTCGGTATCGGCCTCGGGTGCGTGCTCGCCCTGACCTTTGGTCTGGCGGCGGGCATTCGCTTCGTCAACGCCCGGACACCGGTGCCGGCGTCCGACAATCGCCCGGAGGAAATCGTCAACCTGAAGGTGCTGCTTATCGCGTACGTCGCGAGCATCGGGTTGACCACGATCCTGACGGAGCTGTCGTTCGCGATGCCGGCCATCCGGCAGATTCTCGCCGTGCTCTCGATGGGCCGCCTGGCGGTGGTCGCGCTGGTGATGCGGCGGTTCATGCGTCCCGAGCCGAACTGGCCGCTGCTGATCGGCGTGCTGGCCTTCGAGATCGGCCTCGGTTTCACCGGGTACTTCTCGGGATTCAAGGAGCCGATGTTCATCTTCGCGCTCTTCCTGCTGGAGTCGTTCGACCGGCGGCGCGTGAGCGACTGGGTCGCGCTCGGCGGGGTGGCCGCGGGCCTGTTCATGGCGCTGACGATGTGGATGGGCGTGCGCGGCGAGTACCGCCGCGAGTTCGAGGACGAACTCTATGCGTCGTCGCGCACCGAACGCTTCCAGCGGATGAATGCCCTGTTCACGGACTGGGTCGACGAGCGGAATTCGGAGCAGGGCAGTGACGTCTGGGCGCTCGTCGATCGTTCGTGGGCCATCTACTATCCGGCGCTGGCCGTGGACCGTGTGCCCAGGATCCAGCCCCACACGAACGGCGCGCTGCTGGGTGCCGCGCTGCTGCACGCGGTGACGCCGCGCTTCCTGTTTCCGGACAAGGCCGAGCTGATCAACGACAGCGAGCTGGTCCGCAAGTACTCCGGTGTCTGGGTGGCGGGTTCGGATGAAGGGACGTCGATCGCGTTCGGCTACGTGGCCGAAGGCTATCTCGACTTCGGCGTGCCGGTGCTGTTTCTGCCGGTGCTGGTTTTCGGCATGGCGATGGGCGCCGCGTTTTCAGGGCTGCTGCGTCTGATCCGGCACCGCGAGCTGGCGATTGCCCTGGTGGTCTGCGTCTTCTGGTACAACCTGTATCTGTACGAGAAAGCCTGGGCGAAGCTCATCGGCACCAGCGTCGCCACCATCATCTACCTCGGCGGCATGGCGTACCTGCTCGACCGGTACATCCTGACGGAGAAGAGCAAACAGGCCAGCAACTTCGTCGGCATGCCGGCCTACCCGGACCGCTGACGGTGCGGGTGGTCCACGTCAGCGCCTACTACGCGCCTGCGTTCTCCTTCGGGGGCCCCCCTCGCAGCATTCACGGTCTGTGCAAGGCGCTCGTCGCCAGCGGCTGCGACGCCGAGGTGCTGACGACCGATGCAGACGGGCCGGGCCGGCTCCCGCCGGCCCTCGCGGCCGCACGCGAATACGACGGCGTCCCTGTGCGGTACTTTGCACGATCGCGCCCGTTCCGCGTCGTGGGTTCCCGTGATCTGACCGCTGCCCTCGAAGAAGCGCTCCGGCGCGCGGACCTCGCGCACATCCACGGTCTCTGGAACCGCGCGGTCTGGGCGGCGGCGCGGAGCGCCCGCCGCGCGGGCGTGCCCTACGTGCTGTCCCCGCGCGGCATGCTCGATGCGGGTTCGCTCAACCATCACCGGTGGCGCAAGGCGCTGGTCTATCCGATTGCGGACCGGCCGGCCGTGCGTCACGCGGCCGCGCTGCATGCCACCTCGGCGGCCGAAGCCGCAGGGATCCGCGTCTGGAGTCCCTCCGCGCGTGTCGAGGTCATCCCGAACGGCATCGACGCGGAGCCCCGCGGCGCACGGCACACGCGCGAGAGCCTCGGTCTCCCGCCGACCGGCCCGCTGATCGTCAGCGTCTCGCGCCTCCATCCGGTGAAGCGCCTGGACCTGCTGGTCGATGCCTTCGCGGATCTGTTGCCGCAGTATCCCGACGCCAGACTGGTGATCGCCGGCCCCGACGAACAGGGCCTCCGGCCCTCGCTCGAGGCGCGGGCCGGCCTGGCCGCGTCCGCCATCGTCTGGATGGGTGAGGTGGACGAGGACGGCCGTGACGGTGTGCTCCGCCATGCCGCTGCGTTCGTGATGTGCTCGGACTCCGAGAGCTTCGGGCTCGCCGTGCTCGAGGCGATGCGGGCGGGCGCGGCGGTGCTGGTCACCGATACGTGCGGCTGGCCGGCGGTGGCTGACGAGGGTGCGGGCCTGGTGGTGCCGCAGACGCGCGCGGCTCTCGCGGAGGGGCTCCGCCGCCTGCTGGCGGACCCGGCCGGATGCCGGACGATGGGCGAGCGGGGCCAGGCGCTCACGCGGCGGGCCTTCGGTTGGCCGGCCGTCGCGGCGCGCATGACCGCGCTGTACGCCTCCATCCTCGACCCGGTGGGCGCCCGGTGACCCGGAAGACGCTGCGCGGGGAGACGCCGCGCCGGCAGCCGGTGAGCCGATTCCTGCTCCTCACCCCGGGGGCTGGAGGGGCCGACGGCATCTCGACTCTGACGCGGCAGTTCATCCGGGCCCTCGCCGCACTGGCCGCCGAGGCCGGCGCGGACCTTGACGTCTGGTCCCTCGACGACGACGTGCCGCCCGCGGGCGTGCCCGCCACGGTCAAGGTCCGCTGTGCCGCCGGCAGCCGGCTGCGATTCGCGCTCTTCGGACTCACGGCGCGCGGTGTCGACACAGGCACGGTCGTCGTCGTGCTGCACGCGCAGTTGCTGCCGGTCGCGTTGCCGCTCGTCGTGCGCGGCGCGCGGCTCGTTCCGGTGCTGGTCGGTGTCGAGGTGTGGGGCCCGCTGAGTGGTCTCATCCGCGCCGCCCTTCGCCGTGCGTGGCGTGTCCTGTCCATCTCGCGGGCGACACGGTCCCGGTTTCTGGAGGCACATCCGGCGTTCGCCGAGAAGGCGATCGCGGTGTGCGAGCCGGCAGTGCCCGACGCCGTGACACCCGCCAGCGGTGTAGCGGACTTCCCGCGCCCGTATGCCCTGATCGTCGGCCGCATGGCCGCGGGAGAGCGCTACAAGGGGCACGACGCCCTGATCGAGGTCTGGCCGGCGGTGCGGAAGACGGTGCCCGGTGCGACCCTGGTCGTGGCCGGGACCGGTGACGACGCCGGCCGGCTGCGGGGCGCGGCCGGTGAGGGCGTCGTCTTCACTGGGCCGCTGTCGGCTGGCGAGCTCGCGGCCGCCTACCTGGGAGCGGCCTTCTTCGCGATGCCGAGCACCGGGGAGGGCTTCGGGCTGGTGTTCCTCGAAGCCATGCAGGCCGGGCGGGCCTGTCTCGCGGCGCCGGGCGCCGCCGAGGAGATCCTCCGGGACGGTGTCAGCGGGGTCATCGTGGATCCTGCGAACCGGCCGCAGCTCATCGCCGCGCTCGCACGGCTGTTCGTCGACGGGCCATGGCGGGACGGTCTCGCTTCTGCCGGACGGCGCACGATCGACGAACGGTTTCGCCCCGAACATCTGACGGCCCGCCTCAGGGCGGCGCTCGGGCTGGGGTAAGGTCACAGACGATGGTGGTACTGGGCGTCAACGCCTTCCATGGAGACGTAGCCGCAGCCGTGCTGGTCGACGGTCAGCTCGTGGCCGCTGTAGAGGAAGAGCGCTTCAACCGGATCAAGCACACGGCCGGGTTTCCCGATCAGGCGATTCACGCGTGCCTCACGATGGCCCGGCTGACCCCGGGTGACGTCGACCTGTTCGCCGTGTCGAGGAAGCCGAAGGCGCACCTGTGGCGGAAGGTTCTCTTCGCCGCCCGGCATCGCCCGGACTCGCGGCTCATCGCCGACCGGGCGCGGAACCTGGTCGCGGTGGACAGCGTGCACGCGCGGCTCGGCGCCGTGCTCGGCCTGCCGCCCGGTCACGTGAAACGGCGGCTGCGGCACGTCGAGCACCATCCCTCGCACCTGGCGAGCGCCTTCTTCGTGAGCCCGTTCGATCGGGCCGCCGTCTGCGCCATCGACGGCTTCGGCGACTTCGTCAGCACGAGTTTCGCCGAAGGCCGCGGCACGCGTCTGCGGCTCGACCGGCGGACCTATTTTCCGCACTCGCTCGGACTCTTCTACCTGGCCGTCACCCAGTTTCTCGGGTTTCCGCACTACGGAGACGAGTTCAAGGTCATGGGACTCGCGCCATACGGCGAGCGTTCCATGACGGACGCGCTCGGCCGTCTCGTGCGGGTCGACGGTGACGGAGGCGTGCAGCTCGACCTGCGCTACTTCCGGCATTGGCGCACGGGCGGCGATCTGACCTGGGAGTCAGGGGCACCGCAGATCGGCCAGGTGTTCGAGGATCGGCTGTCGGAGTTGCTCGGACCGCCGCGGCGTCCGGATGAACCGCTGACCGCGCGTCATGAAGCGCTGGCTGCGTCGCTGCAGGCGGTGTACGAGCAGCGGGCGTTCGAGGTGCTGCGTGCGCTCCATCGACGCATTCCGTCGGACCAGCTCTGCCTTGCCGGCGGTTGTGCGATGAACAGCGTCGCCAACGGCAAGATTCGCGAGGAGACGCCGTTTCGCGAGCTCTACGTGCAGCCGGCGTCGGGTGACAACGGCACCGCGCTCGGCGCGGCGCTGGCCGCATGGCATGCGGCCGGCGGTGCCCGGCGGAGCGTGATGGCGCACGGGTACTGGGGGCCCGCCTTCACGGACAATGCGATCGAGTCCGCGTTGAACGCGCGGGGGGCTGAGCTGGCGGCGCGCGCGACCTGCGAGCGCCTCGATGACGAGGGCGCGCTCTGCGAGTGGGCGGCGTCCGCGATCAGCACCGGGCTGGTGCTCGGCTGGTTCCAGGGGCGGATGGAATGGGGGGCCAGGGCGCTGGGCAATCGCAGCATCCTCGCCGACCCGCGCCGGGCCGACATGCGGGAGATCATCAACAGCCGCATCAAGTTCCGCGAGAAGTTCAGGCCGTTCGCACCGTCCGTTGCCCTCGAGGCGCTGGACGAGTACTTCGTCGGGGCCGTGCCTGACCCGTTCATGGTGCAGGTGTATCCGGTGCGGCCGGACAAGCGCGCCGTGATCCCTGCCGTGACCCACGTCGACGGGTCGGGCCGCCTGCAGACGGTATCCCGCGAGACCAATCCGCGGTACTGGCGGCTCATCACGACCTTCGGCCGGATGACCGGCGTCCCGGTCCTGCTCAACACCTCCTTCAACGAGAACGAGCCCATCGTGCATCGGCCGGAAGAGGCGCTGGACTGCTTCCTGCGCACCGACATGGACGCGCTGGCGATGGGGCCGTTCGCGCTCAGGAAGCGTTGAGGTGAAGCGCACGTTCGACATCGTGCTCGCCGCGGTGGGCCTGGCGGTGTCGTGGCCGATCTGGCTGGCGGTGGCCCTCGCGATCACGCTGGAGGATCGCGGACCTGTCTTCTTCAGGCAGGCCCGCTACGGGCGTGGCGGCGTGCCCTTCACCGCCCTCAAGTTCCGGTCGATGGTGCCCGAGGCCGGCAGCCAGCCGGCGACGGCCGCGCGGCGCGACGATGCGCGCATCACGCGCGTGGGGCGGGTGCTCCGGCAGACCGCGCTCGACGAGCTGCCGCAGCTCTGGAACATCCTGCGGGGCGACATGAGCTTCGTCGGTCCGCGGGCCCTGGCGACGGCCGAGGTCGAAGTGGGCGGGGACGGCCGATCGATTCCGCAGACCGACGTGCCGGGCTTTGCCGAGCGGCATCGCGTGAAGCCCGGTCTCACGGGCCTGGCCCAGATCTACGCGAGCCGCGACCTCGCGCGGGTCAGGAAGTACCGCTTCGACCGCCTGTACGCACGACGTCAGAGCTTCTGGCTTGACATACGCCTGGTTCTCCTCTCGTTCTGGATCACCGCGACTGGCCGATGGGAGCGGCGTGGCCGCAAGATCTGAGAATCGCGGAGAATAGTGCCGTGCGTACGCACGACGTCATCGTCATCGGAGGCGGGCCTGGCGGACTCTTTGCCGCCGCCAGGCTGGCCGAGCGCGGGCACGACACGCTGCTCGTCGAGGAGCACGCGGAGGTCGGCCGACCCGTGCACTGTACCGGCATCCTCGCGCGCGAGGCCTTCCCGGAGTTCGGCCTCGGCAGCGGCTCGATTCTCAACGGGCTCTCGCACGTCCGTTTCAACTCTCCGTCGGGACTGCAGGTGGACTACGACCCGACCGGCGTCGACGCGGTCGTCGTGGATCGCGCGGTGTTCGACGAGGAGATCGCGTCGAGGGCCGTGGCCGCCGGTGCCCGGATTCGCGCAGGCCAGCGCGTCACGCGTCTGACCACGGACGACTCGGGCGTGACCGTGACCGTCAGCAGCGGCGAGACGCTGCAGGCAAGGACCGCCGTGCTTGCCTGCGGGGCGAGCTATGCCTTCCAGCGGCAGCTTGGCCTCGGCATGCCATCCGTCTATCTCGCCTCCGCCCAGCTGGAGCTGCCCGCCTCGCGCGCTGGCGACGTCGAGGTCTTCTTTGGCTCGCAGGTCGCCCCGGCTGGCTTCGCGTGGGCGGTGCCCGTGCTGCGTGGTGAGGAGTACTACGTCCGCGTCGGCCTGATGTGCGACGGCGACGCCGGCTACTACTTCGCCCGGCTGCTTGATCGCGTGCGCGGGACATTCGGGATCACGGCAGCCGAAGGCATACAGCCGCGGCGGCGCCTCCTGCCGCTGGCGACGATCCGCCGGACCTATGCGGACCGGATCATCGCCGTCGGCGACGCGGCAGGGCTCGTGAAGCCGACCACCGGCGGTGGCATCTACTACAGCCTGTTCAGTGCGGACCTGGCCGCCGGATTCCTGCACGACGCGCTCGTCCGCGACGACGTGTCTGAGGCGCGGCTCAGCGGGTATGAGGCGGTCTGGCGCGAGCGGCTCAACGCCGAGTTCAGAAGCCAGCTCGCGCTCCGCATGCTGGCGCAGCGGCTCAGCGACGGGGAAGTCGACAGCCTGTTCAGCCTCGCCCAGACGGACGGCATCATGCCGCTCGTCTACAAGACCGCCCAGTTCAACCGGCACCGCGACCTGATCGCGGCGCTCTTCAAGCACCCGGAAGCGCGGAAGCTACTCTTCAGGCGTCTGCTGTCCTAGCAGGCGAAATCCTCACCCGCGTATTTCCCGTTCGTCACCGGCGGCAGCCGACGTGTGCCCCGTGGCCGAGCCGGCTCCCGGAAACCGGGGCTTCTCGTGCACGACGATCGCGGCGAGCACGGCTGCCAGCAACGCATTGGCCGGCATCCGGAGCGCCGAGTCCCAGATGCACTGGCTCGCCACGGCCGCCAGTCCTGCCAGCGCCGCCGTCCTGAGCCACACCATCGGCGAACGGTCCTCGCGCAGACGCCGCGCACACGTCGCGACCCACGCGCCGAGCCAGACGAGCAGCGGGAGGGCCAGCAGCAGGCCACCCTCGGCGACGAGCTGCAGATACTCGTTCTGGGCTTCGTTGAACACGACGAACCGCGCCGTCTTCTGATACAGCACCATCGCGCTCGCGTAGGTGCCGCCTCCGGTGCCGGTCAGCCAGAAGTCCCGGAGGACTGGCAGGGTGTCGCGCCACACGGTCGTGCGTGCCACCGCGTCCCCGGAACCCAGCCGTCCGGCGATCGTTTCGAAGTTCGCCCACACGCCGATGAGGCCGACGAGGCCCACGGCAGCTGCCGCCCAGGCGAGGGTCCGCCGTGAGCCGGTCCGCCCGGCAGACAGCGCCAGCCAGACGGCATTGAAGACCGCCAGGGCCAGCATGCCTCCCCGGGAGCCGGA
>CAYNUO010000006.1:14688-17501 GCA_964400405.1 uncultured Bifidobacteriaceae bacterium
CCCCGGCGGAACGAGGAGCAGGATGCCCGCGACCGTCCGGGCGTTCGGGGACAGTGCGTCGACGACCGCGCCGGGGAGGGGAGCCAGTTGCAGCGCGAGGCCGAGCAGGAAGACCAGCAGGCTCGCGTCCTGGAGCCGCAGACGGGCAGTCGCGACCGGCGGAGCGGCCGCCAGAAACACGACCGCCGCGGCGATCAGCAGCGGAAGGACTGAGGATGAGTAGGCGCCGCCGAGGGCGGCGAGAGCCGCGAGCGGCACGCTCGCGATGAGAACGGTGGTCCGGAAGCGCGGCACCGGGGCCAGGGTCTAGCTGGCCGCCGGGGTCTCGGCGTAGTAGCTCTGGAACTGCTGCCCGTAGTACCGGGCGTAGTAGTAGCGGTTCCGCTCGAAGTCGACGCGGTTGAGCACCGCGCTGAGCGACTTCGGACGACCCGCCTGCAGCGTGTCGATGGCCCGCTCGGCCAGGCGCCAGCGCGTCATCTCCGCGCCGAGCACGAACGTGACGCCCGAGACGATCGGGGCGAGGATCACGGCGTCGGTGACCGCGAGGATCGGCGGCGTGTCGATGATCACCCAGTCGAACGGTCCCACGCCCAGCTGCTGCACGAAGGTGCGCATCGCGTCCGAGCCCAGGAGTTCGGACGGGTTCGGCGGCGTGGAGCCGGCCGTGATGACCAGCAGGTTCGAGTCGGGCGACCGCTGCACGACTTCGCGCATCTTCGCCTGTCCGGTCAGCAGTTCGGCGAGCCCCTTGTCGTTGGGGACGCGCAGGGCCCGGTGGAGGCTCGGACGCCGCATGTCGGCATCGATCAGCAGCACGCGGGCTCCGCCGATGGCCAGTGCGAGGGCGACGTTGACGGCGGTCGTCGTCTTGCCCTCGAGCGGCTGAGCGCTGGTGAAGACCTGGACGCGCGTGCCCCGTTCCGTGCTGCTCATGATCAGTGCCGTGCGGAGCGCGCGGAACGCTTCGCCGAAGTCATGCGGCACGGGACCTGTCAGCAACGGGTGCCGATCGCCGCGGACGCGCGGGACCAGGCCGAGGAAGTGAAGCTTCAGGCGCCAGGTGATGTCCTCGGGCGTCTTGATCGTGTCATCCAGGTAGTCGATCGCGAAGGCCGCCACGATGCCGAGGCCCAGGCCGAAGAGCATTGCCATCATCCAGCCGCGGCGGATATCCGGCGTGAACGGACCGCCGGGCACCTGTGCCTTGTCCAGCACGCGCACGTTGTTCGCCCGGCTCTGGCTGGCGACATCGAATTCCTTGGAGCGCTGGAGCAGCGAGTCGTAGATCGCGCGATTGCTCTCGGCCTGCCGCAGGAGCACGGAGTAGTCGATGCTCTTCCGGTTCAGATCCAGCGCCGCCTCTTTTTGTGCTTCAAGGTCCTGGTTGAGGGAGCGCTCCTCGGCCAATGCGGCTTCGTAGTCGTTCTTGATCGACTCGGCGGTCTTGTCGACCTCCTGATCGATCTGACGCTGACTGTCGATGATCTGGCTGGCGACGCGCTGAATCTCCGGGTGCTTGTCGCCGTAGCGCTCGGCGAGGCGGGCGCGCTCACGCTCGAGTTCGGCCAGCCGTGCCTTGAGGTTCTGCACCAGCGGGTTCTGGACGATCGCGGCCAGCGTCTCGCGGTCCTTGGCCGCGCTGACCTGCCGGTAGAGCGCCTCGCGCTGCACACGCTGTGTGCGGGCGCGCGTGACGGCGTCGTTGAGCTGATTCAGCCGGGAGACGACGATGTTCTGCCGGTCGTCGAGCGAGACGGCGTTCCGGTCTTCGCGGTACTCGGCGAGCTTCTGCTCGCTCTCCTGCACGACCTTGGCCTGCCGTTCGACCTCCTGCTCCAGGAACTGGAGCGACCTGTCGGAGTTCTGCAGGCGGAACTCGAGGTTCTGCGCGACGTACTCCTCGGCGAGGACGTTGACGGCCTTCGCGGCGAATTCCGGGTCGGCAGATGTGAACGAGAGGTCGACGAGCCGGCTGCCCCGGACGGGGGTGACGGTGATCTGCGGCAGGAGCGCGTCGATCAGCTGATCCATCGGGATATCCCGGACCGCCGGAGGCGGCGCGGGCTTGTTCGTCGAGATGAGTGACCGGAGCCGCGCCGAGATACCGTCGCTGAGCTGTGTCAGCCGGGTGGGCGGCGCGCCGGTGCCGTTGAACTCCGGCACGTACTGCAGGTTGAGGCGACGCGCAGCGCGGCCGGCGAGATCGCGGCCGGCGAGAATCTTGTACTGCGTCTGGTAGTACGCCTCAGGGTCCGTATACGCGATGTACGGCTCCTTGATGTTGGTCTCGGCCGTGTGCTCTTCCTCGATGTGAATCCGGGCTGTCGCCTGGTACATCGGGATGGTCGTATAGGTCTGGAACATCATGCCCGCCACGACGAGCACGAAAACCACGAGCACGATCTTGTAGTACTTGACGACGACGGCGAGCCGGTCGAACAGGTGCACCTGGCGCACGCCTCCCGTTCCCGCGGGTGAGGCGGGTGGAGGCATTGGCGAAGGCGACGCCCCGCGTGTGGCCGGGGCTGAGGTCGGATCTACCATCGTTACCTGCGGGGCGACACCGAACTATCGAGGTCGTTGACGCGCCCGACTTCCTGGGTCCCGGCGACGCGCAGCACTTCCGGAGCGGTCTGGGTCGTCGTTGCGCCGAACGTGGTCGTGACGTTGTCGGTGGACGCCACGAACAGCGTCGCCTGCGCCTGCTGTATCCGCACGTTACCTGTGGCGTTGGTCTGACCCGACGGCACCGCCGGGGCAGCCGACGCGACACGGCCGTTCTTGTCGACCAGTTCGATCACGTACTTTCC
>CAYNUO010000006.1:17601-70047 GCA_964400405.1 uncultured Bifidobacteriaceae bacterium
GGGCAGCCGACGCGACACGGCCGTTCTTGTCGACCAGTTCGATCACGTACTTTCCGGGTGGGAGATTCTTGAACACGAAACGGCCGCTCTCGTCGGCCCGGACGCGGCCTTCGACGGCGCCGGTTTCCTGGTTGCGCAGCACGAGATTCGCGTAGGGGACCGCTTCATTCATGGTCGTGCGCGCACGGCCGATGATCTCAAGACCTTCGATCTCCTCTTCGGCCTTCGACCGACGCGTCTCTGCCGTCTCACTGGCGCGTTGCTCAATCGCCGACTGGGACAGCAGATCCTGTGAGCCGATCGGCCGGTTGGGATCGGTGATCTGAAACGTGCTCCTCGTGGGGTCCTCGTAATCGAACCGGCGATCGTAGGAGGCAGCCTGCGTACGCACTTCAAGCGGATTGGCACGCCACACCGTGGCCTGCTCCTTGATGGGCTTGAACTTCGGCCAGCTGGCCAGCGCAATCAGCGCCAGCACGCAGACGACCTGAATGCGGAAGTTCTTCTCACGCATCTTCCACTCCCGTTCACTCGATCACGGAATCGCACGCAACGTTATCAGCCCGCACGTATGCAGGACGAGAGTCCGGTCGCAAAAACATCATCCCATAGGACTCTAGTCGACACAACAGTATAAAAAAGTCACCTGACACAGTTTTCTTCACCATCTGCCAAGCTTCCTGTGCAAGTGCGGGGCCGATCCGAACACCGCCGGGGACGGCCCGTCAACAACACGTATCGGATCCAAGGCAACTGCCGGCCAGACGATGAACTAAGTCATTTTAGATCAACGACTTGATGGGGGCACTCCCGTCTTCACCCGACCCGGCCCGGTTCCGCGACCGCCACCGTTTCCACGTCGGCCGTGTGGGGAAACATGTCGATCGGCTGGGCGACCGAGACCTGGTAACCCCCTCTCTCGACCCGGGCGAGATCCTGCGCGAGGCTCTCCGGGTCACAGGAAACATAGATGAGCAGCGCCGGCCGAAGGCGCCGGATGATGTCGTCGAGCACTGCCGCCGAGGCGCCGGAACGCGGGGGGTCGAGAATCACGACGCGGGCGGACGTGGGCGGCACGCGACGCAGCGCCACCTCGACCGGGGCGGCGATGAACTGACAGCGGCTGGCCGGGATGCCGTTCGCCTGACGACTGGCGACGGCATCCGCCACCGCCCCGCGGTTGGTCTCGATGCCCACCACAGACTGTCCCCGGCGCGCGAGCGGGAGGGCGAACAACCCGCCACCGCAATACAGGTCGAGAACCGGCAGGTCCGGCGGTACGCGCGCGAGCACGTCGCGAACGAGCAGGGTGGCTGCCGCCCCACTCGTCTGGAAGAACGCGGACGGCGACATCAGATACGTCGTGCCGTCGATCGTCTCGGACAGCCGGGCGTCTCCGGACACGAGCCGCGTCTCGTCGCCGAGGATCAGCGACCCACGGCCCGGATGCACGCTGACGCTGACGGAGACAACGGCGGGGTCAGTCAGCAGCGTACGCTTCGTGAGCGCGCGGAGCAGTCGACTCGGCGGACCATCCGAGATCAGCGTCACCATGACGCGTCCGGTCGCGTGGCTCACGCGGGCCAGCAGCCCGCGGAGCCGCAGGTCCGGCCCGGCGGATGCGGCGGCCGCCGCCACACGGAACGCGACGGCGTTTCCCGGCGCGGCGTGCACGGGGCACTCGGTGATGGACAGCAGGTCCCGCGTGCCGCGTGCGTAGTGACCCATCGTGTGGCCGCGCCGGCGCGCGCCGGGTCTGAAGGCGAAGTGCACCTTCTGCCGGAATCCCCAGGGCTGCACGGGATCGACGCCGAGCGTCGGCCGCACGTCGGGCACGGTACGGAGCGTGCGCTGCAGGGCGTCCCGCACGATCGTGCGTTTCAGCCCGAGCTGCCGCGGGTAGGCGATGTGCTGCCAGGTGCAGCCGCCGCACGGAGCCGCGGCCCCCGGTCCGAAGTGACGGCAGCGCGGCTCTACGCGGTCGGGCGATGGAGAGAGGACGTCGAGGAGACGCCCGGAGACGTCGGCGTCGAACGCCTGGCCCAGCCGCGCGCGCACCCGCTCACCAGGGATCGTGAAAGGTACGGCCACGCGCATGCGGCCGATCCGTCCTTCGCCGTCGCCGTCCGGGCGGACGGCGACGATGTCGATGTCGACCGCGTCGACGGTGCGGCGCACCGGCACGGGGCTCTGCTTCAGGAGACGCGGTCTGGCGGGCGTCAGCGGACGCCGAGCAGCTCGACGTCGAAGATCAGCGTGGCGTTCGGCGGAATGACGCCGCCCGCGCCGCGCGCACCGTAGCCCATGCTGGCCGGAATGGTGAGCGTCCGCGTGCCGCCGACCTTCATGCCGGCCACGCCCTCGTCCCATCCCTGAATGACATGTCCCGCACCGAGCGGGAACGCAAAGGGCTCGTTCCGATCGCGGGAGCTGTCGAACTTCACGCCGTGATGGTCCGGCGCCGCTTCGTCATAGAGCCAGCCCGTGTAGTGGACGGTGACTTCCTGTCCTTTGACGGCTTCCGCGCCCGTGCCCTGCCGCGTATCGACACGCTTCAATTCGGTCATTTCTGCCTCGCATCCGCTGCTGGCCATCAACGCGCATGCGAGCGCGAGGCCGCTGAACCAGGTGTTATTCCTCGCCGATCGCACGGCGCATGGCCTCGTCATTGACCACGATGGCCATCTTCTGCTTCGCCTTGTTCAGATATGCGGTGAAGAACTGGCCGCGGCGCTCGTTCTCGTACTCGCGCCGGAACGCGGCCCTGGCGCCGCTGAAATCCGCCGGCGTCACGTCCTGCCGTTCCGAGACCCGCACGACGACCGACCCGAGCGGCGTGGCGAGCGGGTCGCTCATGCCGCCGGCCGGCAGCGCGAACGCCGCCTTCTCGACCTCCGGCACGACGCCGACTTCCGGAATCGCGTTGCCGCGGGCGATGAACTCCGTGTCCTTGACCTCCACGCCTTCCTTCTTCGCGGCGGCGGCGAAGTCCTTCGCGCCCTTCAGCTTCGCGGCGAGCTCGGCGGCGCGCTTGACGGCCATCTCGGCTGCACGCTCCGTCACGAGGTCGTCCTTCACGCGGGCCTTGACCTCATCGAGCGTCGGGAGGCGGGGGTCGGCCTTGCCGGAAACGGTGAAGATCACCGGGCCCCGCGGCGTGCCGACGACGGCGCTGATCTCACCGTCCTTCAGACGGAAGGCCTCCTGGACGGCCTGCGGCGCCGGACCGATGCCGGGGATGGGCTCGTCCTTCGCGAAGAGCCCGGACTCGGTCACCGTGAGACCCGCGGTCTTCGCCACGGTATCGAGATCCGCGGGCTTCTTGATCTGGCCTGCGAGGGATTTCGCCTGGTCCGTGACGGCCTGCTGTGATCGCTCGAACTTGAGCTGTTCGGTGAGTTCGAGCCGGACGTCCGCGAGGGTGCGCGTGGCGCCCGGCTTCTTGTCCGTCAGCTTGATGATGTGGAAGCCATACGGCGTCTTGACCAGGTCGCTGATCTGCCCGCTCTGCATCTCGAACGCAACGGCCTCGAACTCCGGGACCATGCGGCCGCGGCCGAAGTAGTCGAGGTCGCCGCCGGTCTCCTTGTTGGCGTCATCCTCCGAATACTGCTTCGCGAGGGCGGCGAAGTCACCGCCGGCCTTGACCTTCTGCAGCACCTCTTCCGCCTGCTTGCGGACCGCGGCTTCGTCCTTCCCCTCGGTCCTGAAGAGGATGTGGCTGGCGCGGATCTGCTCGGGCGTGGAGTACTGCGCGAGGTTGTCGTTGTAGAGCTTGACGATGTCCGCCTCGGGCACGACGGTGCGCTGACGCGCCTGCGCGAAGTCGACCAGCAGGAAGCGGACCTTGCGCTTCTCGCCGATGCGGTAGTCCTCCTTCTTCGCCTCGAAGCGCGCGGCGACGTCGGCGTCGGTCACGGTGACCTTGTCGCGGAACGACTGCGACGGAACCGGGAGCACCTGCAGCTTCACCTTTTCGTTGCGGCGCCGGTACTCGCGCTCCAGCTCGGCATCGGGCACCGTGAGCCATCCCGCGACGGCTGTGCGCAGGCGGTCGATCATCATGCCGTTGCGCAGTTCCCGCTCGTAGTCGGCGGGCGTCATCGGCGGACGCTGCGAACGGAGCACCTGCGCGTACCGGTTCTGGCCGATGAATACGCCGTTTTCCTGGAACCCGGGGATGGCGAGGATCTGGTGCGCGACCTCCTCGTCACTGATGGTGATGCCCTGGCGCTCCGCTTCGGCGACCGCGGCCTTCTCGTCGACGAGGCCCTGGAGGATCTGCCGATCGATGCCGAGCTGCTGAAGCATGCGGTCGTTCAGCTGGTCACCATAGGCGCCCTGGTACGCCTGGAGCTGGATCTGATACCGGCGGCGGAACTCGCCGGCCGTGACCTCGTGCCCTTCGACGCTGGCGACCACCTCGTTCAGGGTCGTCGGCACCGCGCCGGTCGTGCCGGCGAGGAAATCGGGAATGTAGAAGAGAACGAACGTCAGCACGACGAGCGCCAGGCTCCACTTGAGCCAGTTCTTGTGCCGCCGCATCCGGTCGAGCATGGTCATGGGTCAAATCCTTCCGAACAAGCTGTCCTCATCACAGACGAGGAGAACGGGTGATCGTACGCCAGGCTCTCGACTGCCGCAACCATCCCGGCTGCGGTCCGCGCGCACGCGGATTCGCGCGCCGGGTGGGTCCGAACCCCCGTGCTATAGTCGAACGGCCGGTACCCGGCACCCTGTTTCCCTCCTGAATAACCGGCGGATCGGCCAGACCAGCGAGCCCGCCCGGACCTTCCATGACGGCGGCAAGGGCTGCCGAAACGCCTGCGATCGACCGACACGTAGTAGCAGCACGAACCGCCCACCAGGCGGGCCCGGCGGATCTGTCCGGACCTGGCGGCGTAGGTCCTGTGTTTTCAAGGAGATACGGATTTGGCGCTTGGTTCTCTGTTCGCCCTCTTTTCCAGCGATCTGGCGATCGACCTGGGCACGGCCAACACCTGCGTCTACGCGCGCGGGAAGGGCATCGTGGTCAACGAGCCGTCGATCGTGGCCATCAACAAGCTGAACGGCCGGGTCGAAGCCGTGGGCAGGGAAGCCAAGGAGATGCTGGGCCGGACGCCCGGCAACATCGTGGCGATCAAGCCGATGAAGGACGGCGTCATTGCGGACTTCGAGGTGACCGAGAAGATGCTCACCTACTTCATCAAGAAGGCCCACAACCGCAACGTCTGGGTCCGGCCCCGTATCGTCATCGGCGTGCCGTCGGAGATCACGCAGGTGGAAAAGCGGGCCGTGAAGGACAGCGCCTACCGCGCCAAGGCCAGCGAAGTGCACCTCGTCGAGGAGGCCATGGCCGCCGCCATCGGCGCCGGCATGCCGATCACGGAGCCGTCCGGCAACATGATCGTCGACATCGGAGGCGGCACGACGGACATCGCCGTCATCTCGCTCGCCGGAATCGTCTACAGCAAGGCCGTCCGTGTGGCCGGCAACGAGATGGACGAGGCGATCATCCAGTACATCAAGAAGACGTACAACCTGCTCATCGGTGAGCGCACGGCCGAGCACATCAAGATGGAGGTCGGGTCCGCCTATCCGCTCGACGAACCGCTGACGATGGAGATCAAGGGCCGCCACCTGATCGAGGGCGTGCCGAAGACCATCACCATCACCGATGAGGAAATCCGGGAAGCGCTCACCGAGACGGTCAATGTGATCGTCGACGCCGTCCGCGTCGCGCTCGAGCGTACGCCGCCGGAGCTGTCCGCCGACATCGTCGACCGGGGCATCGTGCTGACCGGCGGCGGGGCGCTGCTCAAGAATCTCGACAAGCGCCTGCGGGAGGAGACCGGGCTGCCGCTGGCGATGGCCGAGGATCCGCTCTCGTCGGTCGTGCTCGGCGCGGGCAAGATGCTCTCGGACTTCAACCTGCTCCGGAAGATCTCGATCGACTAGACCCGCGTGGCGATTCTGGACCTGCGCCGCCGCAACGGGACCCTGTTCGGCGTCCTGACGCTGGTGCACATCCTCGCGATCTCGGCGCAGGTGACGACCAGGAGCGGTCTGCCGCTCATCGCGCAGCTCGCGTTCGGGATCTTTGCCGACGTTCAGCAGGTCGTCGCCGGCATTTCGCGCGGTTTCGACGGCGCCTGGATGCACTACGTCGACCTGCGCCGCGTCAGGGCCGACAACCAGCGGCTGATCGGTGAGCTGGGCGAACTGCGCGTGCGGCTCCAGCAGCAGGAGGCGCTGGCGTCCCGCGCCGCCGGGCTCCAGGCCGTGCTCCAGCTCCGGGACGCGACGTCGTTCCCCACCTCCGCCGCCTCGATCATCGGCGGCAGTTCGAGCCCTGAGTTCCGCACGGTCACCATCGACCGCGGCCGGGACGCGCAGCTGGACACCGACATGCCCGTGATAGCGCCGGCCGGGGTCGTCGGCCGGATCATCCGCACGACCGCACGTGCTTCGAAAGTGCAGCTGCTGGTCGACCGCAACGCCGCAGCGGGTGTGCTGATCGAACGATCCCGCGCGCAGGGGGTCGCCATGGGCCTGGGGGGACCGCTGCTGAGGATGGACTTCGTCGCCGGCTCTGCTGACGTCGTTGCCGGGGACCGCGTGCTGACCTCGGGCATCGACGGCATCTATCCCAAGGGGCTGCTCGTGGGTCAGGTGCAGTCGGTCGGGCGGGAGGGCGGGACGCTCGGCGACATTACGATTCGCCCCGCCGTTGACTTCAGCCGCATCGAAGACGTCCTCATCATCACCGGCGGCATCGTGCCGCCCGGCGAGGCCGATGCGCCGTGAAGATCGCCGTTGCGGTTCTCGCCGTGCTGATCTCCCTGGTGCTGCAGACCACCCTCAGCGGGCTGACCGTCGGCGGCACGGTGGCGGTGGACCTGGTGCTCGTCCTCGTGGTCTATCTGGCTCTGGCCTGGGGCCCGCTCCCGGGGATGCTGGCCGGTTCCCTCGCGGGGGTGCTCCAGGACACGCTCGCCAGCGGCGTCGTGGGCGTGGGTGGGCTCGCGAAGTCACTGGTCGGGTATCTTGCAGGGGTGGTCGCCCAGCAGTTCATCCTGACGGCCCCCGTGCCGAGGCTCGTGATCTTCATGGCGGCCACTGTGCTGCACGCGGCGGTTTTCATGGGACTCTACGTGTTGCTGGGACTCCGGACTTTCGGTTCGCCCGTGACGGCCGTGTCGGTGCAGGCGATCGGCAACGGCCTCGTCGGACTGGCGGTTTTCCTGGTAATCGAACGTGTCCCGGCGCTGATGGAGCGCCGCCGGATGCGCCGGCGGCCGGCGCGGTAGGCACAGAGTTATGACGACAGGACCGGGCGAGACGAAGCAGCGTGTCGCGATGCGGCTGACGGCGGTGCAGATCGCCGTCGCCCTCGTGTTCGGCGCGCTCGCCGTCGGCTTCTGGTACTTCCAGGTCGTCGAGCACGCGCGGTTCGAGGAGCTGGCCGAGAACAACCATCAGCGCCGGCTCGCGCTCCGTGCTCCGCGCGGCGTGCTGTACGACCGGCACGGCCGCGTCCTCGTCGAGAACCGGGAGTCGTTCTCGATCTCCATCGTGCGCGAGCATAGCCGCGACCTCGCGCACACGATGACGCTGCTGGCGCGGGTGCTCGACCTCGACCCCGCGCGGGTGCGCGAGACCGTCGACCGGCACCGGCGCGAGCCCGCGTATCAGCCGATCGCCATCGTGGACGACGCGTCGCTCGCGCAGGTGGCCGCCGTGACCGCGCGCCGCCTTGACTTTGAACTGCCCGACGTCGTCGTCGAGCGTGTGCCGGCGCGCCGGTATCCGACCGAAGCACTGGCCGCTCATCTGTTCGGCTACGTGGGTGAGGCCACCGAGGCGCAGGCTGGTGTGCCGAGCGGCGCCATCGTCGGGCAGTCCGGCATCGAGAAGACCTACAACCGGGATCTGATGGGGACCGATGGCGCGAAGCTGGTCGTCGTCAACAGCGTCGGCCGCGAGATGCGGACGCTGGATGAAGTGCCGCCCGTCGGCGGCAAGCGTCTGCAACTGACGATCGACTTCGACGTGCAGAAGGCCGTCGAGGATGCGTTCAAGGCCAGCGGGTTCAACGGCGCCGCCGTCCTGCTCGATCCGCGTTCGGGCGAGGTGATCTCGTTCGCGAGCGTGCCCGGCTACGACCCGAACGCGTTCGCCTCCGGCATCGACCGCTCCACGTGGTCGGCGCTGAACGGCGACCAGCTCAAGCCGCTGCAGAACCGCGCGATTCAGGGCCGCTACTCTCCGGGGTCCGTCTTCAAGATGGCCGTGGCCCTGGCCGCGCTCGAAGAGAACGTCGTCACGCCGGACCACACGGTCTACTGCTCGGGCGGCGCGAACTTCTACGGCCGCGTGTTCAAGTGTCACAAGAAGGGCGGACACGGCGCGGTCGACATGCGCCATGCGATCAAGGAATCGTGTGACGTCTACTTCTATACGGTCGGCAACATGCTCGGCGTCGATCGGATCAACAAGTGGGCGACCCTGCTCGGCCTCGGCGTCAAGAGCGGCATCGACCTGCCGAATGAGGTGCAGGGCCTCGTGCCGTCCACCGAGTGGAAGCGCGAGAAGCTGAAGGAGAAGTGGTACGCCGGCGAGACGATCTCGGTCTCCATCGGCCAGGGGCAGGTATCCGTCACGCCGGTGTCGCTGGCGGTCTACATGGCGACGCTGGCCAACGGCGGCACGCGCGTGACGCCGCACGTCGTCCGCGCCGTTGACGACGGCTCCGGCTGGCGGCAGGTCCCTCCGCCCGCGCCGCAGTCCGCCGTGAAGGTCGACCCGCTCAAGCTTCAGGCGGTCCGTGACGGCATGTGGATGGTCGTCAATGCCGGAGGTACCGGCCGTCGGGCCCGGCTCGAGGGGAAGGACGTCGCAGGGAAGACCGGCACCGCGCAGGTGATCTCGAACGAAGGGCGCCTGGCGGCGAGCGGGCGGACCACGCGCGACCTGCACGACCACGGCTGGTTTTCGTTCTTCGCTCCGAGGGACAATCCCGAGATTGCCGGAGTCGTCTTCGTGGAACACGGCTACCACAGCGCGAATGCCGCCCAGATCGCCCATCACGCCCTCGAGACCTTCTTTGCCAAGAGGGACGGCAAGCCGTTGCCGCCCCCGCCGACGACCGAGGACATGAACCTGGATCTGTCCGATCCGATGGACCGGAAGAAACCCGCGCCCGCTCCCGCCGCCGCGCCCACGCGGCAGGCGGGACGGACTGCACCTGCGCCGGCGCCCGCCGAGTCGGTCTCGGCGCGGGCGAACTGATCCCATGTTCGAGCGCCGCCTGTACCGTCACATCGACTGGGCCATGGTGAGCGCGCTCGTGCTGCTCTGCCTCATCGGCCTGGCGATGATCTACAGCGCGACCGGCGGGCCGACGCGCGTGTACACGACGCAGATCTACGGCATCCTGCTCGGGCTGGTGGCCTTCGGGCTGTGCCTCAGCGTCGACTACCGGTCCCTCGCGGACAAGTCGCACTGGGTGTACTTCGGCGTGCTCGCGCTGCTCGTCTACGTGCTGCTCTTCGGAGCCGTACGTGGTGGCTCGCGACGCTGGATCGACCTGCAGTTCTTCAATCTGCAGCCGTCGGAGTTCGCGAAGGCGGCGCTCGCGCTGATGCTCGCCAAGCACTTCGGCGAGGGCCGTCGCGGGCCCGCGATGCGGACCGACCTCCTGATCGGCGGGGCGATCACGCTCGTGCCGCTGCTCATCATCGCGCGCCAGCCGGATCTCGGCACCGCGGTCACGCTCGTGCCGGTGTTCTTCGCCGTCGCCTACCTCGCCGGCATGCCGCTGCGGATCTTCGGCATCCTCGCGATCGCCGGCGTGCTCATGGCCCCCGTGGCCTGGAAGTTCGCGCTGCAGGACTATCAGAAGGAGCGTATTTCGACGTTCCTCAACCCGGAACAGGACGCCAAGGGCGCGGGCTACCAGCAGATCCAGGCCCGCATCACCGTAGGCTCCGGCGGGTTGTGGGGCAAGGGTTTCACCAAGGGCACGCAGGGGCAGCTGCGGTTCCTGCCCGTGGCACACAATGACTTCATCTTCTCGGTGCTGGCCGAGGAGCACGGGTTCGCGGGCGTCCTGGTGGCGCTGGGGTTGTATCTGTTCGTCATAGTGCGAGGTATCGAGGCGGCACGGCTGGCGAAGGACCAGCTGGGCGCCTATCTGGTGCTGGGGGTGCTCGCGGCCTTCAGCTTCCAGGTGATCTACAACATCACGATGTCGGCCGGCCTCGTGCCGGTGAAGGGTTTGACGCTGCCGCTGATGAGCTACGGCGGATCCTCCATGATTGCCACGCTGGCGGGATTCGGCCTGATTCTCAACGTGCGGATGCGCCGGTTTACCAACTAGCCGCCCGGGATTCCCGGGCGCATTGACGCAGGTGGCGCCGCGCGCCGCCGGTCGCACGTTCTTCCGCGCATGGCCCGGCCATGACCGCGGCCCGCTCTGACCAGCGGACGGAACGGCGCCCCGTGCGGACGCGGGTCACCGCTGGAGTGTCGGGCAATGAACAAGGAGATGATCATCTCCTCCACCCCCCACGAGACGCGCGTCGCGATTCTCGAGGACGACCACGTCGCCGAAGTCTTCATCGAGCGCGAACGCCATCGCGGCGTCGTCGGCAATCTCTACAAGGGCCGCGTGTCGAAAGTGCTGCCGGGCATGCAGTGCGCCTTCGTGGACCTGGGCCTGGAGCGCGACGGCTTCCTCTACGTCGCGGACGTGGTCGACGCCGCGGAACAGTTCGCCGGCTTCGAGACGGACGACGAGGATGGTCCGGGCGGCGGGAGTCAGGGCGGAACGGCCCAGGCGGGGGGCGGCCAGGGTGGCCGCCAGGCCGGCCGTGGCGGTCCGCGCCGCGACAAGCAGAGTGCGCCCGAGGTCAAGATCGAGGACCTCGTCAAAGAGGGGCAGGAGATCATCGTGCAGGTGGCCAAGGAGCCGCTCGGCACGAAGGGTGCGCGGCTGACGTCCCATGCGACGATGCCCGGCCGATTCCTGGTCTTCATGCCGACCGTCAACCATGTCGGCGTCTCGCGCAAGATCGAAAGCCGCGAGGAGCGCAGCCGGCTGCGCGGTATCGTCCGGGAGTTCCGCGAGCAGCACGGATTCCAGGGCGGGCTGATCATCCGCACGGCCGCCGGCGGCAAACCCAAAGAGGACATCGTCGCGGACCTGATGTACTTCCACCAGACGTGGACGGGCATCAAGGAGAAGGCGGACTCCTCGCGCGCGCCCGCCGTCGTCTATCGCGAGCAGAGCCTCGTCGCGAAGCTGCTGCGCGACCTGCTGACCGAGGACTACTCGGCCATCCACATCGATGACGCCTCCGAGCACCGCCGCATCGTGGAGCTGGTGGAGCGCATCATGCCGGCGCTCGCCCCGCGCGTGAAGCTCTACGAGAAGGACTTCCCGATCTTCGAGGAGTACGGCGTCCAGAGCGAGATCGACAAGGCGCTGCGCAGCAAGGTGTGGCTGAAGTCCGGCGGCTCCATCGTCATCAACCAGACGGAAGCGCTGGTTGCGATCGACGTGAACACGGGCCGCTACGTCGGCAAGAAGACCACCGGCCGCCTCGAGGACACGATCCTCAAGACGAACCTCGAAGCTGCCAAGGAGATCGTGCGGCAGATCCGGCTCCGGGACCTCGGCGGCATCGTCGTCTGTGACTTCATCGACATGGACGAGAAGAAGAACCGGCAGAAGGTGTTCCAGATCGTCGAGCAGGAGCTGCGCCGCGATCGGTCACCGTCGAAGGCGCTGCAGGTCTCCGACTTCGGACTCGTGATCATCACGCGCAAGCGCGTCAAGCAGAGTCTTGAGCGCGTGCTGACCGACCCGTGTCCGTACTGTGCCGGCGCCGCCGTCATCAAGTCCAGCACGACGATCTGCTACGACATCCTGACCGAGGTGCGGAAGATCGGCAGCGACCTCGAAGGGCAGAGCCTGGTGCTGCGTGTGAACCCCGACATCGCGCGCGCGCTCAGGGACGAAGAGCGCGTCGTGATGAAGGAGATCCGCCAGGCGGTCGGACGCGACGTGACCGTCCGGCCCGATTCGTTCCTGCACCACGAGCAGTTCGACGTGATGGCGCTCGGGTAACACGCCATGACCGTAGGCGTCCTCGACTCGGGCGTCGGCGGGCTCTCCGTCCTTCGCGAGATCAGGCGGACGCTGCCCGGCGAGCACGTGCTGTATGTCGCGGACTCCGCCCATGCGCCCTACGGCGACCGCGACGCCGCGTTCATCGACCGGCGCGTGGGCGCCATCGCCGACTTTCTCGTGGCCCGCGGCGCGAAGGCGATCGTGGTCGCCTGCAACACGGCAACCGGCATCGCCGTCGACAACCTGCGTCAGCGGCTCTCGCTGCCGGTCGTCGCGATCGAGCCTGCCGTGAAGCCCGCGGCCCTGCGGACCTACACCGGTCGCATCGGCGTGCTCGCCACGAGCCGGACGCTGGACAGCGATCGCTTCAAGGGGCTCGTGACGACGCATGCCTCCGGCGTGGACGTGCTGGAGCAGGCCTGCCCGGAACTGGTCGAGCGCGTGGAGGCCGGTGACTTCGACGGGCCCGAGACACGCCGCCTCGTGACGGCGTACGTCGCCCCGCTCCGCGAAGCCGGCGTCGACGTGTTGGTGCTCGGCTGCACCCACTTCCCGTTTCTGGCGCCCGTGATCCGCGAGGTGGCCGGCCCCGGCGTGACCATCATCGACCCGGCGGCAGCCGTGGCGCGGGAACTGGCGCGGCGGCTCGACCAGGCGGGGCTGTCAGCCGCACAGGCGCAGGGCGACGAGACGTTCCTGACGACGGGGAACCCTGCCGCCGTGGCGCCGGTTATCGCCCACGTCTGGGGGCAGCCGGTCGACGTCAACCACGTCGAGATCTGACGCCGCAGCCCGCGCCGCCGCGACCGTATTTGGGGGGATTGACCGCGGCGGGCAAGACAACATGCAACCATTCAAGCTTCGCTCCCGGTGATACCTTCTCGCCGGTTTGCGGTGAATCCACACAACGCGCCCAGTGATTGGTGGACGGCCGGCCGAAACGTGGATTCGTCCTGGAAACCGGTTGTTGCAGTGAGCAACTTCGCGGACTATTGCGCGCCTTGCGTCAACTGATGTCCAACGGGAGGGGTCGATGAAGAGGTTTGTGCTTGTTGCCGCCGTGTTCTGCGGCGTGCTCGCAATTGTTGCCGGTCCGGCGTCCGCGCAGAGCACCACGAGCGGCACGATTGCCGGAATCGTGAAAGACACGACAGGGGCCGTGCTTCCTGGTGTCACGGTGGAGGCGGCCAGCCCCGCGTTGATCGAAAAAGTCAGGTCTGCCGTCAGCGACGAACAGGGGAACTACAAGATCACGGATCTGCGACCGGGAACCTATACCGTGACATTCACGCTGACCGGCTTCAGCACGTTCAAGCGTGACGGCCTGGAACTGAGCGCGGGCTTCACGGCGAATATCAGCCCGGCCATGGCGGTGGGCTCGATGGAAGAAACCATCACGGTTTCCGGTGCCACGCCAGTCGTCGACGTCCAGAACGTCCGCAGCCAGAACGTCATCAGCGCGAAGCTGATGAGCGAGGTGCCGACCTCCCGCAACTTCATGGGCATGGTGGCGCTCACGCTCGGCGCGACGGGTGGCGGCGGCTTCAGCGGTCCCAACGGCCAGCGTGACGTCGGCGGCAACAACGGCGAGGGCACCAGCGCCCCCGCCATTCATGGTTCCCGCGCGGATGGTGTGTTCAATATCGAAGGCATGAAGGCACAGTCGCTCTCGGGCGATGGCACGAGCCGCCGCTTCCACCGAAACGAGCTCGCCATTGAGGAGACCGTGCTCGAGACGGGCGGCCAGTCGGCCGAAACGGAGACGGGTGGCGTCTCGGCGAACATCATCCTGCGCGAAGGCGGCAACGCCTTCCGGGGCCTGGTCGATGGTGACTACACGGGCCGCAAGCTCCAGGGCAGCAACCTTTCGGATGCGCTGCGCGATCGAGGCTTGACCTCGCAGAACCACACCAAGTTCGTCTATTCATACGGTGGCTCGATCGGCGGTCCGCTCAAGCGGGACAAGGTCTGGTTCAATACCTCGTTCCGCGCCTGGGGCAACCAGGAGGAACTGGCCGGCCTCTACTACAACAAGCCGCAACTGCAGGGCACGCGCTTCTTCGAGGCCGACACCACCAGGCCTGGGTTCGCCGAGGCATGGGTCAAGGATTCCACGTCGCGCGTGGCGTGGCAGGCGACCAAGAACCAGAAGGTGTCGGGCATCTTCACGTTCCAGCGTTCGTGCGGCTGCAACAACGGCCTGAGCGCCACGCGCGCGCCAGAGACCACCGTCGACTTCCAGATCGGGCCCGGTCTGCTCGACCAGGTGAACTGGAAGTACACCCGCACCAACCGGCTGCTCTTCGAAGCGGGCTTCGCGTCCCGGCACGGCGGCGTCAACAACCTCCGTCAGCCGGAGACCGACCGGACGTACGTCAGCTACATCGAACTCGCCACCGGCCTGAACTACAACAACAGCTTCATCCAGCCCAGCACGGGCGGAATCGGCTACCTCGGCCGCTCGGACCAGTACAACACGGCAGGCGCGGTGAGCTACGTGACCGGGTCGCACGCGCTGAAGGTGGGCTGGCAGACGATGATGGGGAAGAACCCGTCAGCAGCTGACGGCAACGACCCGCCCGTCCAGTACACGTTGCGGAACGGCGTCCCCCAGTCGGTGACGCTCATGGCGACGCCGGTGCAGTTCTTCACGCACGTGGGGCTGCTGTCCGGCCTCTTCGCGCAGGACCAGTGGACCCTCAGCCGGCTGACCTTGAACCTCGGCGTCCGCTTCGACCACCTGCGGTCGTTCAACCCGGCCACCACCCGCCCCGCGGGCGTCTTCCTCGGCGAGCTGAAGTTCAACAAGGTCGACAACGTACCGAACTGGAACGACATCGACCCCCGCGTCGGTGCGGCCTACGACCTGTTCGGCAACGGCAAGACGGCCATCAAGGCGTCCATGGGCCGGTACGTCATCTCGGAAGCGACGGCCATTTCGAACAACCTGAACCCGTCGGCCCGAATGGCGATCACGGCCACGCGGACATGGAGTGACGCGAACGGCAACTTCGTCCCGGACTGTGTGCTGACCAACAACGCCGCCAACGGCGAGTGCGGTCCACAGTCGGCCAGCACCTTCGGCACGCCGGTCTTCACCTTCGGCTACGCGCCGGACTTCCTTGAGGGGCGGGGCGTGCGGCCGTACAACTGGCAGTCGTCCGCCAGCGTGCAGCAGGAACTGGGCAAGGGAATGGGCCTGACGGTCGGCTACTTCAGGACCTCCTACGGCAACATCACGGTGACGGACAACCTGGCGCTGACCTCTGCCGACTTCGACCCGTTCTGCATCACGGCGCCGACGGACACTCGGCTCGGCACCATCAGCGGCACGCAGGTCTGTGGCCTCTACGACATCAAGCCGTCCAAGTTCGGCCAGGTGAACAACCAGGTCCGCGTGGACGACGACCGCAGCGAGGTGTTCAACGGCGTCGACCTTGCGTTCCGGTCCCGCTTCGGGAACGGCGGCCTCCTCAACGTGGGCGGCAGCATCGGTAAGACGCACGTCAACAACTGCAGCGTCATCGACAGCCCGAGCCTGCCCAACGCCGGGCTCGGCAGCGCCACCCTCGACAAGTTCTGCGAGTTCGACAATCGCCAGGACCAGTTCAAGCTCAACGTCAGCTACCCGCTGATGTGGGGCATCCAGGTCGCCGGCATCTACCAGAACATCCCGGGGACGGCCCGGCTTGCGAATCTGGTCGTGCCGAACGCCTCAATTGCATCGTCGCTGGGCCGTAACCTCGGCTCGTGCGGCGCGGCGGCCACGTGCACCGGCACACTGACGGTGGCGCTCTTTGCTCCTCAGGACGAGCGTGAGAAGCGGGCGAGCCAGGCGGATGTTCGGTTCAGCAAGACGATGAAGCTGAATGCCACGGCGCGCGTCCGCGTCGGGTTCGATATCTACAACCTGCTGAACTCGAACGATGTCATCGCCATGAACAACACCTACTCCGCGACCACCACGTGGCTGCGGCCGTCCAACGTACTGGCCTCGCGGCTGTACAAGTTCAACGCGCGGTTCGATTTCTAGTTCGTCTCACGGGGCTCGTGGCGCAGGTTGCCACGGGTCCCGCGTTCCGTCCGGGAGGCTCTTTCATTGGCCTGTCCCTCGCCGCCTCCCGGCGCCCGTCGGTGACCACATGACGCATCACACGTTCACACCTCCAGGCGGACGCCGGGTTCTTCGGGCTGTCGCGTCCGGAGCAGCTCTGCTGGCAGTCACGGCTGCGCTGGCCGGCGTCGGCGCCCGCTCCGTGACTGCGGCCACCCCGAAGCGCGTGTTGCTGCTCACGCACAACACGTTCTACAACCACAGCAACCTCGAAGCGATCGAGGCGGTGCTGCCGGAGTGGGGCAAGACGGCCGGCTTCATGGTGACCTCGCTCGAGGGCTACAAGCAGACGGTCTCCTGCTCGGTGCAGAAGCCCTGCCCGCCGGATGTCGCCGACCTGTCGATGGTGACGGGGAAGTACCTGAAGCAGTTCGACGCCATCGTCGCGAGCACGAACGGTGAGCTGCCGTTCACCGACGAGGGGAAGCAGGCGCTTGTGGACTTCGTCCGCAAGGATGGCAAGGGCATCGTGTTCCTCCACCAGTCGATGGTGACCCTGTTCGGTTTCAAGCCGTGGGGCGAGTTGCTGGGGGCGTACGGACCGTCGGTGCTCTTCGACGGCACCAACACGGCGAAGCGTCCAGCCGTGATGAAGGTCGAGAACCGCAAGCATCCGGCGACGCGCGGCCTTCCGGAGCACTGGACGCTCGACGACGAGTTCTATCAGTTCACGAAGACGGTCGGCGTGCCCGGGCCGACGAAGGTGCCTGCGCCGCTGGCATTCGACCGCCGGAACGTGCACGTGCTGGTCAGCTTCGACTCCGAGCGGACGGACTTCACCGGAGCGCCCGCAGGCTGGGAGAAGGGCGGTGACTACCCGCAGGTCTGGTATCAGACCCCCGGCAAGGGGCGGACCTTCTACACGGCGATCGGGCACCGGGAGGATCTGTGGCGGAGCGACTCGGTCTACCGCGAGTTCATGACCGGCGCCATCCGCTGGGCGCTGCGGCTGGAGAAGTAAGAGACATGAGATACGCAGCTCTCACGCTCGGCGCCTCGGCGCTGGCCATGGCGGTTCTGCAGGCGCAGGGCGGTGGGCGGATCGCCCAGGTCGACTGGCCGCTGCACAACCTGAATCTGCACAACACGCGATACGCGGCGCTCGATCAGATCACCGCCTCGAACGCCTCGAAGCTCGCGCTCGCGTGGACGTTCGAGACGGCGAAACCGGACAGTCTTGGCGCGGCCACGCCCGTGGTCGTGAACGGCGTCATGTACACGAACGCCGGGTCGAAGCTGTTCGCGGTGAACGCCGCAACCGGTAAGGCGGTGTGGACCTACGAACTGCCCGTCGCCTTTGGCGGCGGCCGCCGCGGCCCGGCCTACGGCGATGGCCGGATCTACGCGGTCGGCCAGCGCTACATGTACGCCGTCGATGCGAAGACGGGGAAGGCCGTCGAGTCGTTCGGCGACAAGGGCATGCTCAGCGTGGCGAACAAGGCGCTCGAGTTCAAGTACCCGGGGAAGTACAAGGCAGACCTCGACCCGGTCTCGATCGGCTATTCGATCGTCTCCGCGCCGACCTACGCGAACGGCATGGTCATCCTCGGGCTGGCGAGCGCCGAGATGATGATCCGCGGCGGTCTGGTCGTCGCGATGGACGGCGCGACGGGTGCCGTGAAGTGGGCCTTCAACACGATTCCGCAGGGCCCGCAGGATGACGGCTGGGAGATCGTGAAGGACACCTGGGGCGGTGGCGCCAGGGTCGGCGGCGGCATCTGGACCCAGCCGGCCGTCGACGTCGAGGCCAACCTGTTGTACGTGAACGTGTCGAACCCGACGCCGGCCTACGACGGCGCGGTGCGGAAGGGCGCGAATCTCTTCACCGATTCGATCGTGGCGCTGCGTCTGGACACGGGGCGGCTCGCCTGGTACTTCCAGACCATCCATCACGACATCTGGGACTACGAGACGGTGACGGGGCCGGTGCTCTTCGAGACCATCGTGCGGGGCGAGCGCGTCAAGGCGCTGGCGACCTTCGGGAAGACCTGCTATGGCTACATCCTGAACCGGCTCACCGGCGCGCCGCTCAACCCGATCGTCGAAACCGTCGTGCCGCAGACGACCGATGTCCCCGGCGAGCAGCCGTGGCCGACGCAGCCGATCCCGTACACGGCCAGGGGCGTCCCGCAGACGCCCTTCTGCATGACCTATCCCGTGGTCAGTGACCCGGAACTTGCGAAGCGGGTCCGCCCGATCTTTCATCCCTACCTGATGAAGGAGTACGTCATCACGGCGCCGAGCAATCAGGGTGGCGGCAACTGGGGCTCGCCGTCCTTCAGCCCTCGCACGGGACTGGTGTACGTGACCGGCAGAAACGAGGCGCACTCCCTGAAGCCGCAGCCGGTCGGCAGCACGATGGCGGACAACCCGGGGCCGGACAACATCCGGCACCCGGATGTCGCCGGACCGCGCGGTCCGACCGGCGTCACCCCGAGCATGAGCGTCGGTGCCTACAACCCGGGCACGGGGGAACTGGTGTGGCACACGGAGCTGCCGGGCACGACCAACTCCGGCAACCTCGTGACCGCCGGTGACGTGGTGTTCCAGGCCGTCGGGGATCTGTTTGCGCTCGACGCGCGCACCGGCAAGGAAGTCTTCCGGTATGCGAGCAAGCTGCGGATGGGTGCGAGCCCGATGACCTATCAGGTCAAGGGCAAGCAGTACGTCGCCGTGGTCACCGGCAACGCCATCCTCGCGTTCGGCCTGAAGTAGGCGCGGTTGTGGCACAGGCCGGCAACCGCCACTTCAACCCCTCGCCCGTGATCATCGGTGCGCAGTGTCACCGCTACCTAAGGGTGAACTGAACGGTCACGGTCATGATCACAGGCACGGGCGTGCCATTCAGCAGCGTCGGTGTGAACTCCCATCGGTTGACCGCGTCGACAGCGGCCTGGTCGAGCAGCGGAACCGAGCGCAGCACGCGAGCCGCGACGACGTGTCCCGTCGGTCCGATGGTTGCCTCGATGATGACGAGGCCCTGGATCCTGGCCTCCATCGCCACGGGCGGGTAGACCGGCCGGACATCCTTTGTCTTTGCAGGCGCCGTGATGTTGCCGCCCACCCGGATTGGCTCGGCCGGCGGCGGAGCCGCCACAGGCGGAGGCGGCGGTGGTACGGCAGCGATCGGCTCGCCCACCACGAGTGACGGGAGGTCCCCGCCAAGGTCCGCCGTGTCGCCGATGCTCGCATCGAACGACTCGGGCGAGAGGCTCGGTGGTGCCTCAAGAGGAGAGGCCATCGCGTCCGCTGTCTTCGGTGGTGTGGTGCGAACCGGCGCAGATGGAGGGGGCGGGGGCGGTGCCACCGGCATGAGGAAGGCCGCGACGGTGCTGGCCGGGGAGGGCAGCGTGTCAGTGGCCAGGAGCGGAACGATCACCAGTGCGCAGACGGCCACCACATGCACGGCGATCGAACAGGGAACGGTGTACCGCTGCGTATTGCCCACGGTCACGGACGGACGAACGACGTCGCGAAACATCTCTGCAGCCATCGTGTGGCCTCCTCAGGTTTCGTGACGTTCCGGAACGTCTTCTGTAGTGATTGGACACCGATCCTGGGAATCGGGATCGGGCGGGCGTTTCGACCGCCAAACCGCTGACCTCAAACGTGCATCGGCGCCGGGGGATAATGCGGTCGTGCTCGAATACGACCGCTTCGCCGAGATCTACGGCGTGTGGACGAACACCGCCGCGAGCGCGCAGGCGAATCTCGAGTTCTATCTCTCCGCATACGCGGCAGCCGAGGGTCCGGTCGTGGAGCTTGGCGTCGGTGACGGCCGGATTGCGGTCGAGGCGGCCAGGCGGGGTCGCGACGTCGTCGGAGTGGACCTCTCGCCCGCGATGCTCGCGCTGTGCCGCGAACGTGCGAAGCAGGCCGGCGTGCTGTCGCGGGTGACGCTGATTGAGGGCGATTTCCGCTCCTTCGTCCTGCCCGAACCTGCGGCGCTCATCGCGCTGCCGTACCACAGCCTCGGGCACCTGACGACGTTCGACGCCAAGCGTGATGCCATCCGGCACGTCCACTCGCAACTGGCCGAAGGCGGCCGTTTCATTTTTGACGACTTTCAGATGACGCCGTCCCGGGTGGACGGCATGCGCCGCGTGCAGCTCCGGGCGGCTTTCGAGCGCAACGGCACGGACGCGCTGCTCTGGGTCACCTCGCTCGTGGACGAGGCTGCGCAGACCATGCGGGTCGTGACCTGGGAAGACGAACTGGACGGGCAGGGCGTCCTGCTCCGGCGGCAGTACCGGCCGCTCAGCCTGAGCTGGCTGACCGCCGGGCAGGCCCGGACGCTGCTCGAGGACGCCGGCTTCACCATCGAGGCCTGCTACGGCGATTTCTCCGGCACGGCGTTCGATGCGGTCTCGGCGGATGAGCAGGTATGGGTGGCGAGGAAGGGGCGTGTGTCGTGACCGGGACCACGGGCGTTCGCGATCTGCAGATCACCTGCATCGTCGGCATCTATCCGCACGAGCGCGTGCAGGAGCAGACGGTCTTTCTGGACATCGAGATCGACTACGACTTCGCGCCGGCGGCCGCGTCGGACGCGCTGGCCGACGTGATCGACTACGACGCGGTCGTGTCGGCTGTCACGGGACTCGTGCGCGAACGGAAGTTCCAGCTCATCGAGACGATGGCGGAGCAGGCGGCGGCGCTGCTGCTCGCGCGCGTGCCGCAGGCGACGGCCGTGCGTCTCGAGGTCAGGAAGCCCGCCGCGGTCCCTGCGGCCCGGCACTCGTTCGTCCGCGTGGAGCGGACCCGTCCATGAGCGCCGCGTCCATCGTGGCGCCACCGGTGCCTCCACCTGGCGGTGCGGTCAGGCCCGTCGCGGTCGTCACGGGTGGAGCCCGGCGTCTGGGCCGTCACCTGTGCCTGTGGCTCGCGGCGCGCGGCTTCGACCTCGTGTGCTTCTACCGGTCGTCCGCGGCTGACGCGGAGAGCCTCGTCGCCGAGGTCGAGCGGAGCGGCGGGCGCGCACGGGCACTCCAGGTGGACGTCAGCCGGCAGGAGGACGTGGCCGCAGCCTTTGCCGGGATCCGCGGCCGCGAAGGGCGCGTCGACCTGCTGGTCAACAACGTCGGCAACTACAACCCGCAGGATGTCACCGCGCTGGACCCGGCCGTCTGGGACGCCACCATCGGCGCCAATCTGTCGGGCGCGTACTACTGCTGCTATCACGCCCTCCCGCTGATGCCGGATGGCGGTCAGATCGTCAGCATCGGCATGGCGGGCCTCGAGGGCATCCGCGCGAACCGTCGCGGAGCCGACTACTACGTCAGCAAGACCGGCCTGCTCGTGCTGACCCGTGCTCTGGCGGCGGGATACGCCTCCCGCAAGATCCGCGTGAACATGATTTCGCCTGGCCAGCTCGAGAACTCCATCGACCTGCCTGCGCCCGACCAGATGGGCCGCACCGTGCCGCTGGCGAGGGCCGGCACGCTCGACGACGTGGCGCAGGCACTGGGCTACCTGCTCGACGCCGGCTATGTCACCGGCGTGAACATCGACGTCGCGGGCGGCTACCGGCTGTAGCAGGCCCGCTTTCGCTGGCATGCCGGCCGCGTCATCTCTCATCCCCCTCTGGGACCGCGCCGACGAGTGGCGTCGCCGCCTCGCGATGATCGAGGACGCGCGGTCGTTCCTCTATCTCTCGACCTTCTACATCGAGTGGGATGCCTACGGGCGCGAACTCCTCGACGCGCTCGAGCGCGCGGCGAGACGCGGTGTTGCCGTGTCGCTGCTGGTCGACGGCTTCGGTCAACGACTGGGCGGTGTGCTCATGACGCCCGAGGTGCGCCGGGCCCTGGATGCGCGCCTCGAGGCGCTTCGCGCCCTGGGCGCCGACGTCCGGTTCTACCGGCCGGGTCACCTCGTCCAGCGGCTCGTGGGCGGAGGGCAGCACATCAAGATTCAGGCGGCCGATACCGGCGAGGTCATCACCGGGAGCAGCAACATCACGAAAAGCTCGTTCGAGGGCTGGAACGAGTTCTCGGTGGCCGTGCGGGGGCCGATCGCCCGGGCCGTCCTCGAGAGCTGGCCCCTGGCCGGCGGCACGGTCGAACGCGCCCACCTCGAGCAGCTGCATGGCGCGGCCGGCGCACCGGCCGAGGCGGGTCCGTCATCGATCGCCGGTTCGTTCGACTACTGGTGCTGCAATCCGAACCTCCACCAGACCTGGCTCGGTCCCTTTGGCTGGCGGGGTCCGAACACGGTGACCGACCGCATGGTGGCGATGCTGGACGCCGCCACCGCCACCGTCTCGATCACGGCGTTCTACTTCAAGCCGACGCCGGTGCTGATGGACGCCGTCCTCCGCGCCGCCAGGCGCGGCGTGCGCGTCGAGGTGTTCCACTCGCACCGCGACGCGCTTCCTGCCACCGACCTCGCGTGGATAGCCGCGGCAGCAGGCTACGGCCGGCTGCTGCAGGCCGGCGTGACCATCCACGAGAACCGCCGGGGTGAGCATTCGAAGATCGTGCTCGTGGACGGCGGCTGGGCCGCGTTCGGCAGCTACAACTTCGAGGACGCCGCGCACGACCGCCTCGCGGAGGCCATGCTCGCCACGCGTGATGCGGACGTCGTCGCGGCGGTCCACGCGATCATCGAAGGGCTCCGCCGGGACCCCGAGACCGTCCTGGTCACCGGAGACTGGGCGCGGCAGCTGCCGTGGACGGTGCGTGGGAAGATGGCAGTAATGCAGACCTTCAAGCGGTGGATGTAGGACCGATGCAGTTCACGGAGATCGAGCACAAGTTCGTGGTCGGGGCCGCGTTCGACCTCGACGCATTCCGTGCCGCCGTGGAGGCGCTGCGCCCCGGGGCGTTGCGGACCTTCGCCCTGCGTGTGCGGGACCGGTACTTCCTGACCGAGCACGGCCGGGCACGGCGGTATGTCATCCGCCACCGGTACGACGACGAGCTCCACCACCTCACAGTGAAGGCGCTCGAGACGGATCCCGAAGTGCGGAGCGAGATCAATCTCGACCTTGGCCAGCACGCCGGGGATCAGGCGGCCGCCGTGGACGCCTTCCTCGCCACGCTGGGGGCCGTGTGGGAAGGGGACGTGTCCAAGGACATCGAGGTCTGGGAGTTCGCGGACTGCGAGGTCGTCCACTACCGGGCCACCGGCGGCGGTCGTGAAGTCCACTGCGTGGAGTTCGAGGCCAAGCATGCCGCGACGGTGGAGGAGGCCGTCGGCATTCTGGCCCGCTACGAACGCGAGACCGGCTTCGGCGATGCGACGCGCAGCATGGCGTCGCTGGTCGACCTGCTGTTCCCGGGCGCGCTGCGCTGAGCCGGCCGGCCTACCAGGCCAGCACGCCGCCGTCGACCGGCAGGACGTGGCCGGTCACGTAGCGCGCGGCATCCGACGCGAGAAAGACCACCACGTGGCCGAGTTCGCCCGGGCGTCCGATCCGGGCCATCGGCGTGAGCCGCTCGATCCGGGCGCGGCCGTGCTCGATGACGGCTGCGGACATGCGCGTATCGAAGAAGCCCGGTGCGACGGCGTTGACGCGGATGCCGTGACGCGCCCACTTCACCGCCAGGTCCCGCGTCAGCGCGATTACCGCACCCTTGCTGGCCGCGTACCCGGTCGCGTCGAGAACCTCGGGCGCCGTACCGACGAGGCCCGCGACCGACGCGACGTTGACGATGGCGCCTCCGGTCTTCCGCATCACGCGCATCGCGGCCTGCGCCATCAGGAACGTGCCGGTCACGTTGGTCGCCAGCACGTCGTTCCATTTCTCGACTGGCAGGTCTTCGGCCGGCGCGCCCCATGAGATGCCGGCGTTGTTGACGAGGATGTCGAGCCCACCGAGCGCCTCGACGGTGTCGCGCACGGTCCGCGTGGCCTGGGCGGCGTCGGCCACGTCGCTCTCGATGACCCGGCAGGTGTGCCCGCGGCGGCGCAGCTCTTCGGCGGCGGAGGTCAGCCACGAGAGGCGGCGTCCCGTGATCGCGACGGCTGCGCCGGCCTCCGCGAGGGCTATCGCCGTTTCGAGGCCCAGCCCGCGTGAGCCGCCGGTCACCAGCGCGGTCCGGTTGGTGAGGTCGAAGAGAGAGGGAACGTCGGCGGGCATCGTCGGTATCATAGCGGCCGGCGCGCGCACGGACGCGCGCACGAGGAGCGCTGCGTCATGACCACCGCATTCGATCAGCTGTTGACCCGGTACGAGGACGGAGGGCTGGACCGCCGCTCATTCCTGCAGGCCGTGACGGCGGTCGCCGTCGCCTCGGGTACCGCGTCCACCGATGCCGCCGGCCTCATCGAGGCTCGTGGTCTTCATCACGTCGAAGTGAAGTCCATTGACTTTCAGAAGACCGGCGAATTCTACAAGACACTGCTTGGCGTGCCGGTGGAGTTCCGCAAGGACCGCGCGATCGTGCCGCTGGCCGACGGCACACATCTGTCGATCGGCAGTGCACCGACGCAGGCGTCTTTCGACCACTACGCTTTCAGCATTCCCGGGATGGACGGCAAGAAGACGCAGGCGCTGGCCGACAGGCTCGCGAAGAGCGGCGTGCAGGCGGCTCCGCGCGGCGAGTCGCTCTTTGTGACCGACCCCGACGGCCGGCGGTTTCAGATCGTCCCGCCAGACTTCAAGGTCTAGGCATGCCGACGTTCATCGGGGGGACTCCACCGCCAGCAGCTCGGTCACGGGATTGTCGCCTGAGACGTGGACGGAGACCGTGGCGCCCGTCGGAAGCACCACCGGCGTGACGAGCCAGTAGCGCCGGTTCCAATCGGGCCGCGGCGCGCGGAGCAGGAGGAGCGGGACCTCTTCGCCTGAGGGAAGCGAGGCTGTCACCTGCACGGCATTCAACTGCTCGTGCAGGAGCGTGCGGACGGCCAGGATGCGAACCGGGGCACGGAGCGTCAACGTGTCGTCGAATGACAGTGCCGTGATCCGGCCGCCCGATGCCGGCGGGTCAGTCGTATAGAGGCCGATACGGGTTCTGTCGCCGCCGATCGCCGCGCCGGCCTGACGTGCCCTCCGATAGACAACCGTGACGCGCAGGCGAGCTTGTGCCGGGACTCTGAACGCGGTTCCGGCCGGTGCGTCCGTCATGACCTCGCCGGGGACCCATGCGGCCAGGACCTCGCCACCGGCGACTTCGACGGTGACGGCCCTCACCACCGAACGGTCACCCGGCAGAATGTCCGCAGCACGGATCCACGTGTCCTGCCTGAACTCCGTGGCGATCATGAAGACCTGCTGCACGTCCGCGGTGCCCTCTGGAGGGCTGAGGTCCGGCAGTGCGAACACGTGATCCGGCTCGCCCGCGGGCCAGCCGGCAGCCGGGCCACCGGCCTCCGGCAGCGGCCGCGCCTCCCCTTCCGGTGTCCCGCCCGAGGCCCAGGTCATCAGGACATCCAGCTTGTCCGCCGGAAGGACGTGCGTGCCGCGCACGCCAGGGCCCGTGCGATCCGCGAACCACGGGGGCATGGCCTCACTGGTCAGCTGCTCCCGGATCGCGTCGGCCCGGGATGCGGCCTCCGTGTAGGAGAGCAGGGACATCCCCGGCCCGCCCGGGAAGTGACAGGCGCCGCAGTGCTCACGCAGGATCGGATACACATCTCGCGTATAGGTGTAGCGGGAGGCAATCGGCGTGTGCGCGGCCAGTTCCGGTCTGCCGATCGCGGCCACCAGGGCGAGCGCCATGGTGCCCGCCGCGGCGAGACCGCGCGCCGCGTCAGTGCGCGGCATAGGCGTTGGTGATCGCCGTCACGGCTGCGGAGAACCGCTCGAAGGCATGAGTCGCGTTGACCTGATCACCCGCGTCGCCGAGGGCATCGAGGGTCCACGCCGACAGCACCAGCCGCCGAACCGCTTCGCTGGCGGCCATTCGGGCTGACTCCGGAAGGGTGTCCACGTGCGTGTCCAGTCGGAGCGCCACATCCTTCGCCAGCAGGGCAGGGAGGTAGAGACTGCCCAGCTGGCCACCGTCGAGCACGCGCCTCGCCTCGTCATGCCGTGCCTGCAGCAGCGCCACGAGTTCGGGGGGCGTACGAGGCAGGGACTCCCGCGCCCTGCTCAGAGCGGCCGCCGGGTCGTCCTGCGCCGCCTGAGCAGACGCCGGTCCCAACGCGAGCAGCGTCACGGCCAGCAGCGTTCTCATCCGGGTCGATCCTATCTGGTCAGCACCTTCTAGAAAGAGACCTGCAGCGATGCCCTGGCCGAACGCGGGATGGCCGCATGGAAGTGGATGTCGGCAACGGGCGCCGGCTCGTCCCTGAGCTGCGATTCAAAGAAGTAGTCGATGTCGGAGACCCGCTGATCGAGCAGGTTGAACCCGGTGACGAAGATGCGCACCTGCTCCGAGAATTTGTAACCGATCTCCCCGTTGATGATGGTCGTGGCCCTCGACCGGATACTCCCATCCTCGATGAGTGGACGGGGACCGAAGTGGCGGACGCGCAGGCTGCCGAAGGCGCCGGTGGCATGGCCGGCCGGCGGCATCACGGCGACGCCCGCGGCGAGGACGCGGTTCAGCGCCCCCGGGATCAACGATGCGTCCGCAAGGACACCCGTGTAGCGGGCACGCGAGAAGGAGATGTCCGCGTCCAGCGAGACCCAGGGACTGGGATACAGGTAGCTGGTCAGCTCCAGACCGGTCCGCCGGCTGGAGGGCCCGGCCTCGGTGCTGCCGGAGTCACCCACGTACACGAGTTCCGAATCGAAACCGAGGTACCAGAGCGTGGCCGTGAGCTGGGCGCGCTTCAGGGCCACGGTGCGGATGCCGACCTCGGCGCCGCGCGCCTGGGCGAACGGCTGCGACGGCGTGGCCGGGTCACCCGTGAAGGGGTCGGACTTCAGCATGATGCCGAGCCCGGAGTTGGAGTGATAGCCCGTGCCGGCATTCGCATAGATCTCCGTGCCGTTCCACGGACCGAAGGCCGCCGAGACCTTCGGGTTGACGATGGCGGCGGCGGTCTTCCCGGAATTGACGGGGTTGTTGCTGTCGACGGCCCAGCGGTACACGCTGCCACGCAGGCCAAACGTGGTCCTGACGCGCCGGCTCCATTCCACCTCCGATTCACCGAACAGGCCCACCGCGGTCTGGTTGGCCTGGTCCGCGCGCACGGTCGCGCGGCGGACGGTGGCGGTCGTCAGGTAGAGTCCGAGCGGTCCCCCGACTGCGTCGTTGCGGATGTCCACGCCAACCAGGCTCTCCGTGTGCCGGCCGCCGATGCGCTGCTGATGCCGGTGCGTCACCTTGCCGCCCAGGGTCCAGCGCTCCTCGAACTGCTCGAACTGGTCGCCGTGATCACGATCCCGCAGGAAATACGTGAAGTTGTGGAACAGCTGCACGCCGTACCGCTGCGCGTAGGCGGTCACGCGCGTCGAGTCGTTTGTGGAGGAGTGCTGCCAGTCCACGACACCCGCGTACCGGAACGTCTCGCCGCCGTCTGTCTCCTCGATGAAGCCGAAGCGGCTGATGAGCCCGGCGTCGACGGCGCGCCGCGGAATCTGGTCCGTCGAGTGCCAGTGATTCGCGTAGCCGAGAAAGGTGATCGACAGGCCCGTCCGTGCGTCTCCCTGGCTGTACCGCACGAGCGTGTTGAACTTGTCCTTGTTGTTCGGGCTGACCCACGGACCGCTGTCGCGTTCCCACTCAAGAGCGCCGAGGAGGTGACCGGAGCCCAACTTCGGAGACGCCGCTGCCAGCACGCGCCCGTACCCGAAGGAGCCGCCGGTCGTGCTCACCAGGGGGCGGTCGAGCACGTTGAAATAGTTGATGTTGGCTGACCCGGCCGACGAGAAGTCGCCGTTCTCCGCATAGTACGGCCCCTTCCGGAACTGCACGCCGCTGACCAGTTCCGGGATCAGGAAGTTCGCGTCGGCGTAGCCCTGCGCGTGCGCGTGCGTCGGCATGTTCACAGGGATGCCGGCGATCGTCTGGCCGAAGTCGAACCCGTGATCCAGGTTGAAGCCCCGCAGATAGTACTGGTTGGCTTTGCCTTCGCCACTGTGCTGGCTGATGACCAGGCCCGGCACGGTCTCGAGGATCTCGGCCGCACGGTTTGCAGGGCGCACGGCCAGCTGCGCGGCCGTGATCGCGCCCTCGCTGCCGGCCGAGGCCACGCCCACGATGTTCTCCGCGGGCCGCTCGATTTCGGCCAGGTTGCGGAACGTCCGGGGCGCCGTGATGACGATGTCGGCGCTGGCCGCGACGAACAGCGTGGCGTCCACCGTGGCCGCACCCGATCCCACGACGACCGCACGCCGCACCGAACTGAAGTTGATCAGCCGGAACGCCACGTCGGCCGGCCCGGCGGGGACGTTCTCGAACAGATACTGGCCGCTCATGTTCGACACGGTCTCCCGCGAGGCGCCGCCCGGCGGGGACTCGAGTGTGATGCTGACGCCGGGGAGGACGGCACCCGTCTGGTCCATGACGGTGCCGGAGACGCGGCCTCCGGGCTGGGCGGCAGCGGGGATCGGCATCAGAACGACGGTTGGTACGCCGAGGAGCAGGATGAGAACGAAGCGGTTGAGCATGGAGTATCGAGTCAGCTGTCGGAACGACGCGAAGGTGCGTGTGCGCGCGTCCGTGCGCGCCAGCGCACCTCCTCGAACTGGCGGACGCGGGTCATCGTGACCTCGAGGCCTTCGGCACGAAGCAGGTCCCGCTTGAGCTGCAGAAAGCTGCCGTACCCGCCAAGCGCGCCGCCAGCCGCGATGACGCGGTGGCAGGGCACGCCGGGGTCGCGGCACTCGCGCATGACGGTGCCGACGGCCCGGTGCGCGAGCGGGGATCCCGCCTGTGCCGCGATGTCGCCGTAGGTCGCCACGCGCCCGGGCGGGATCCGCCGCACGGCGGCCAGCACCCTGGCCGCGAACGTGCCGCCAGCCCGGCTCACCACGCGCCCACCACGAACCGGATGCGGACGCTGACCCCGCCGAGGCTCGTGTCCTGCAGCGCGCTCGCGATGCCGCTGCCCGCGAGGCCGTCGCTGACCTGGCTCCACTCCACTTCGCCGCCGACGCCGGCGCGCCGCCACAGGCGGACGTCCGCTCCGCCCACGACGTGAAAGCCCGGCGTGATCCGTTCAGCCGTCTCGTCCGCGCTTGAGAACCCGGACGTCTCGCTCGCGCGATACCACCCGGCACCCGCGCCGAGGTAGGGCACGGTACGGGCCCCCCGGCGCGCCACGCGGACCCCGCCGGTGACCTGCATCGGAATCACCGTGAGCGTGTCGGTGATGCCGAGCGGAAAGCGCTGGCCGTTGAAGACGAACGCACGCTCGCCGGTCATCTGCAGCCGGCTGACACGGACGTCGGCGAAAAGGCCCTTCGGCAGGGAGACGAAGAGCCCCCCGCCGAACCGTGCGGCGGTATTGCGGTCGAACACGGCGTGGAAGGCTTCGAGCGCGTGAAACGTCTCGACGCCGGCGTCCGCGAACGCGCGCACCGAGACAGGCGCTTCTGCGCGGACTGGCGTCCGTGGGGCCGGAGGTGTCTGCGCCAGGGCCGGTGCCGCGATCAGTGTCAGCGCCGCGCCCAGGGTCAGCGCCGGGACCGCCAGCCGCGTCCGGATCATTTCAGGAGTCCCATGCCGCGCAACGCCGCGCGCGGATTGATCAGGCCGAAGCCGAACTCATCGTCGCGGCCGGGAGCCCCGAGGTCCGTCGCCGTCGCTTCCATCAACGCTTCGATGGCCGCCGGCGACGTGACGCCCTGCTGCATGAGCAGCGCGGCGAAGCCGGCGACATGCGGGGCGGCCATGGAACTCCCTTCGTAGAACTCGTAGGCGAACACGTCGAAGCGGGGCGGGCCGAACCGCGAGACGAAGAAGCGGTCGACGAAGTCGATGTCGAAGGTCTGCTGCAGGATGCCGCCGGTCGGACCGTCGCGGCCGGTGTCTCCGCCCGGCGCCGCCAGCTCCACGTAGGGGCCGGTGCTCGAATAGCCTGCGCGCCGGTTGGTGCGTCCGGTCGCGGCCACGGACACCATCCCCTGAATCTCGCGGGCGAAGTCGGCGAAGGGGTTGGCCGGATTGCCGATGTCGAATTCGTTGCCGGCCGCGACGACCACGAAGACGCCGCGGCGGACCGCATACTCGATCGCGCTCCTGACGGCGGGCGCAGGCCACCGCTCGTCGCGTCCCAGGCTGAGGTTCAGGATGTTCGCGCCGTTGTCGACGGCGTAGCGGATGCCGCGCGCGATGACGTCGTCGGTCGCGAAGTAGGGGCTGTTGAAGATGGCGTCCCAGTCCCCGTCGACCACCTTGACCGGCATCAGCCGCACGTTGAAGGCCATGCCGGCGACGCCGGCGCCGTTGTTCGTGACCTGGCCGATCGTGCCCGCGATGTGCGTGCCATGGCCATCCATGTCGAGCGGCGTGCTCGTGTCCCAGATGAAGTCGCGCGGCGCCACGAATCGCTCCGGACCGCCCAGTTCAGGCGCCGCGGCGAACGGGATCGTCACCGGGCCCAGTGCAGGAAAGGGACGCAGCGCGCGCCCGGTGTAGCGGACGGTGGCATCCCGATACGCCATCCCGGAGTCGAGCACGGCGACGACGATCTGCGAGGACGCGCCGCGGTTGATGTCCCACGCGCGCTCCATGTCGATCGCCCGGAAGTTCCACTGTCGCGAGTAGAGCGGGTCGTTCGGAACGAACTGCGGGTGGATCCGGTAGCGCGGCTGTGCCCACTCCACATCCGGCCGTGCGGCAAGCGCCGCCGCGGTGACTTCCGGGTCCGAACCCGGCGGCAACTGCACGAGCTCGAAGTCCGACCAGGCCGGTCGCGGTGTGCGCGTGCCGCGGACGGCGGACAGCGTGCGGAGCCGCGTGTCCGTGGGCGCGTCCTCCCGGAAGCGCACGATCACGCTCAGCGCGACCGGGCCCGTATCGGGTGCGTCGGGGCGGGTGACCGCCCGTCCCGTCCGTCCCGGTCCACGCCGTGCCTCCCACTCGCGGAGGCCGCGATCGATCGCGGGGAGCCCCGGCGTGTCGAAGAACAGCGGCGCCGACGGCTCCTGACCGGTCAGCATGACCGCGGTGAGGCCGCCAGCAGCGACGGCCGTCAGGGCCCAGCGCGGAAGCATTGGTGCCCAGTATCCCAGATGCGTGCCAACGGAGGGCGGCCGTGGACGGGACCGATCATGCCAGGACCGTGAGCGGGTCGATGTCGAGGCTGTCCGGATCGATGGACTCGACCACGGCGCGCGGATGCTCGCCGCGCGAGTCGCGTTCCCACGTGTTGACGAGCAGGGGCGTTTCCAGCCGTTCACCCCGCGCATCGACGAGGATCTTCACCTGCGGCCGGAACGGGTCGTCCGGATGTTCCGCGCTGACGACGCCGACTTCGTTCGTGTTCAGCGAGACCAGCGTGCCGACGGGGAAGAGACCGACGAGCGTGACGAACCGGCGCAGCAGGATCTGGTTGAAGGCTGGGTCGCCCTGCTTGCCCATGATCGCCCGGATGCGGACGCTCGCCATGCCCTCCCGATACGGCCGATTGCTGCGCAGCGCATCGAAGACGTCGGCGATGCTGACGATCATCGTGCACAGGTTCAGGTCGCGGTGGCCGATGTTTTCCGGATACCCCGAGAGGTCCTGCTTCAGATGGTGCTCGAAGGCGACGATCGGCGCCAGCGCGGGCATCTCGGGGGTGCGACGGAGGATGTGCGCGCCGTCCACGACGTGACGCTGCATGATCCGGAACTCCTCGCCTTCGAGCTTGCCCGGCTTGTTCAGGATCTCGAGCGGCGTGTGGACCTTCCCGATGTCGTGCATCAGCGCCGCGAACCCGAACTCGCGAAGCAGCGGACCCTCGATGCCGAGCGCGCGCGCCTGCGCCATCGAGAGCGCGGCCACGTTCACCATGTGCGTGAACGTGTAGTTGTCGTACTTCTTCAGGGCCGTCAGCGCCATCAGCGACGTGCGGTCCTGGTTCACGATGTTCGCGAGGCTGTCGATGATCTGCCGCGCCATGCCCGGGTCCGGTGCGTCGCCGGCCTGCGCCTGCTGCCACAGCGTTTCCGCCGATGACACGGCCGTGCCGTAGATCCGGCGAGCCGCCTCGATGCCGGCGCTGTCTTCCGCGGCGTCCGGTATCGCGAGACGCCCGACCGTGATGCGGCGGACGCCGAGCTTCGCCAGCCGTTCATCGACGCTCGTGGCGGCGCCGCGCCGGGCGAGTTCGGCGACCAGCGCCTGGACGTCCTCCGCGGTGGCACCCCGGTGCACGGTCACCTTGTCGATCTCCCGGTCCCGCAGCGAACGCACGAACCCGACGAGCGACGCGGAGCCCTTGCCGAGCCGACGGTCGTCGACGACGACGTCGTCACCCAGGCAGCCGATGACCACCTGCGGCTGGACCGAGAGCCACTCCTGACTGAGGGCCGCGAAGGCGGCCACGGCGTTCCGCCGGATGGGGTGGGAGACGGCGTAGAGATCCGCGGCGCGCACGGCGGCGGCGAGCTGGCGCACGAGGTCGAGCGGGTTTCTCGTCACGGCCGCACCTCGGCGAGCTTGCGGACGAGACGGTCCGCCTTCGCGGCCTGTGACAGGCCCTCCAGCGCCTCCGGCGTGCCGATCGCCCGGAGCGCGTGAATCGCGCCGGTCTTCAGCGCGCGCTGGCGTGCGCGGGCAAACCGCTTTCGCCGGACGAGCGTCGCGGCCAGAGCCGGCACGGCCCGGTCGTCCTTCAGGCGCCCGAGTGCCTTCATCAGGGCCAGGACCACCGGGTGCGCAGCGCCGAACGGGTCGGCGCCCTCGAGCATGCGGCAGAGGAGCGGGACGGCGCGGCGGTCTCCCGCGCTGACGACGGCATCCAGCATGGCGGCGCGGTTCTCGTCGGTGGCCTGCTCGAGTGCCTGCTGCAGCGCCTGGCCCGCGGCCGCGTCATCAATCCCGGCCAGCGCGGCGATGGCGGCTCGGGTGACACGCGTGTCGCCGCGCCGCATCAGGGCCTGTAGCGGGGCGACGGCCGTGGCGTGGTGCGTCCGGCCGAGCAGGACCGCCGCGCTCCACTGTGCCCGCCAGCCGGCGGCGTCGGCCAGGGCGGCGAGCGGCGCGATGGCCGCCTCGCCGAAGCCGCTGACGATTGCCGCCGCGCGCGTCCACGCGCTTCCGTCGGCATCGCCGGAGAGCGCCGGCGCGAGGGCGCTGGCTGAGCGGGGGCCGAGCACGCCGCAGCAGCGGGCGAATGCCTCGGCCGAGCGCTCGTCCAGTTCGCCGAGCACGGAGGCGGCCGAAGCCAGCGCGGCGGACTGCGCCAGGTCCGTCAGCGAGGCCCGGCAGGCCGCCTGCGTGACGGCGCCCGGCCTGGCGGCGGACGCGGCCAGCACCGACGCGACCTGACAGGCATCGTCGAACGCGCCGCACATGAGCACGTCTTCCCCGAGCGCGGCCAGGTCGCGGGCAATCTCCACGGCCCGCTCCGGCGAGTCCTCGATGGTGAGCAGATCCGTCAGCATCTGCACGGAGAGGCGCCGCACGTGGTCCTGGTCGATCGAGTCCATCCACGCCGGCAGCTCGGCCGGGAGGCTCCGGGCGGCCATCTCCCGGGCGCGGGCGTCAGCTCCGGCGAGCGTGGCCTGGTAGGACTCGGAGACGTACGGCCGTTCGTCGTAGCCGAGCAGCAGCGCTTCCATCGACGCCCACGCCACGCCGAACTGCCCGCCCTTGCCGAAGTCGGTGTCCGTCAGAAACGACCGCGTCATCGTCAGTACCCGCTGCCGGCGTTCGACGTCCGGCGCGATGGTGCCGAAGATCTGGGCGAGGCGCGCCGTGGCCCGTCCGTCGCGCGACAGCGCGCTGGCGAGCAGCTGGGCGACCTGCTGGTCGTCGAAGGCGGCGGCCAGTCTGGCGACGAGCGGCTCGGCGTGCTCCGCGTCGTCGATCTGCATCATCTGCAGCACGACGTGGGGGTTCAGCGTCGAGGCGGCCGCGGCCACATTCCGCAGGACGGCCGGCACGCGGCCGGGCTCGACCACCTGGACCAGCGACGTCAGATGGCGGAAGACCGCCAGCACCGTGGCGGCCTGCGTGGTGATGAGCGGGGACCCGTCGGCCGCACACCGGGGCGCCGCCACGTCGCCCGCGAGGAGGCCGATGTCGGCCGAACTGGCGGAGATCTCCAGCAGCCGCTGCTGCTGTGCTTCATCGAAGAGGCCGTTGCCGGTCGCCATCGCGGCGACGATCGACCGCCAGGCGTCGTCCCGCGGGCCGTCCGCGTTCGCGCCCTCGCGGTCCTTCAGCAGCGCCGCGTAGTCGATGGCCTCGATGACCACGGCCGGGTGTCCGGCCGCGGCCCACGCCACAGCCGGCCCGCCCCCGCTGCGGACCTCCTCGGCCGGCCGGCTGAGCAGCGCCAGCAGCTCGTGCAGCGCCGGGAGCGGCGCGGCGTCGAGGAACGCAATCTGCTGCACGTCCCGCGCATAGAGCAGGCGTGCCGCCTCGACGACGGGCTGCTCGTCGGGCAGCGCCACGCCGGCGACGGCCAGGATCTGCGGTGTGACGGTGAACGCGATGGCGGCGGTGGGGGCGGCGGGGAGGGCGCCGGCCAGCCGTTCGATGGCCGCGGCACAGGCCGGGTGTTCGGGCGGATAGAGCCCCCAGGTGCGCGCAGCCGCGACCAGCGCCCGGCTCAGCGTGACCGACTGCCGGACAAGCTCGGGCGCAAGAACCGGGGCTTGAGCCAACGGTGTGATTATACTGACCGCTCTTGTCGCCCAAGGCCCCATGCGCGCGGTAGACACCATCATCAGGAAGCGGGACGGCCACGCGCTGACGCGGGCCGAAATCGACGGCTTCGTCGAGGGCCTGGCCAATGGCACCTGGCAGGACTATCAGGCATCGGCGCTGCTGATGGCGATCGTACTGAACGGCATGTCGCCCGCCGAGACCGCCGCGCTGACCGGTGCGATGCTCCGCTCAGGCGAGCGCGTGGACCTCTCGGACGTTCCCGGCGTGAAGGTCGGCAAGCACAGCACCGGTGGCGTGGGCGACAAGGTCTCGATCGCGCTGGCGCCCATCGTGGCGGCCTGCGGCGTCGTGGTGCCGAAGATGTCCGGCCGGGGCCTCGGTCACACCGGCGGCACGCTCGACAAGCTGGAATCGATTCCGGGTTTCCGGATTGGCCTGTCGATCGACGAATTCAAGTCCGTGCTGCGCCGCGTCGGCACCTGCATGATCGGTCAGACCGCCGCGCTCGCGCCGGCCGACAAGACGCTCTACGCGCTGCGCGACGTGACGGGCACGGTCGAGAGCCTGCCTCTCATTGCCGCCTCCATCATGAGCAAGAAGCTCGCAGAGGGGTCTTCGGCGCTCGTGCTCGACGTCAAGTGCGGTAACGGCGCGTTCATGAAGGACGCCGCCGAGGCCAGGGCCCTCGCCGAGGCGATGTCGGCCATCGGCGGCGCCGCGGGCGTCAGGACCGAATGCGTCATCACGGCGATGGAGCAGCCGCTCGGCGAGGCGGTCGGCAACGCCCTCGAGATCAAGGAGTGCCTGGCGCTGCTGACGGGCCGCGGCCCGGCCGACGCCATGAGCGTCGTGCGCGCCATCTCGAGCCGGATGGTGGCCCTCGGCGGCAAGGCGCCGGACGCCGAGTCCGCGCTGGGCCTCGTCGAGCGGGCGGTCAGCTCGGGCGCCGCCCTCGACACGTTCCGGCGGATGGTCGAGGCACAGGGCGGCGACCCCCGGATCGTCGACGAACCGGCGCGGCTGCCGTCCGTGCCGACCGTCCACGTCATGCATGCGAACTCGGACGGTTACATCTCGAGGATGCATGCGCTGTCGATCGGCCGCGCGAGCATCTGCCTCGGTGCCGGCCGCGACCGCGTCGGCGACGCGGTCGATCATGCTGTGGGCCTGCTGGTGAAAGCGGACCTGGGCGACCGCGTCGAGGCCGGGCAGCCGCTGCTCGAACTCCACCATCGCGACGGAAGGGGCCTGACCGATGCGCTCGCGCTGTGCCGCGACGCGTGCGCGATCTCCGAGACACCGGTGACGCGCCCTCCCAAGGTCCTCGACGTCGTTCAGTAGCGCCGCGCCAAACGCTCCAGCCGTTCCTCAACCCCAGAGACCCAGACCCATGTCCACCCCAGACCCGCACACCCCCTCCTCCGGGAGGCAGACCTGGAGCCGGCGCGATACGATGATCGCCGGCGGCCTGCTGCTGCTCATCGGCACCGCGGCCCTGCTGGCCCTCTCGGGCGTGCCGCGGGCGCAGCCGATCGTCGGCCTGGCCCTCATCCTTGGTCTGGCCTACGCCCTCTCATCGGCGCGGTACGCCATCGATTACCGGACGGTTGCGTGGGGACTCGGTCTGCAGCTGCTGTTCGCCGTGATCGTGCTCAGGACCGAACTGGGCCAGCGGACGTTCCAGACCCTCGGCGGCGTGATCAACCGGATTCTCGACTTCGCCTTCGTCGGCTCGTCCTTCGTGTTCGGTCCGCTCGGCAGCAAAGAGGTGTGGCCACGCGTGATGACGCAGGTGCTCGGTCCCGAGGGCGCGCAGTACGGCGTCATCTTCGCATTCCAGGTGCTGCCGACCATCATCTTCATCGCGGCGCTCTTCGCGATGCTGTACTACTTCGGCATCATGCAGATCGTGGTGCGCGTGTTCGCCGTCGGCATGCGGTGGGTGATGCGTGCCAGCGGTGCCGAGTCGCTCAATGTCGCGGCGAGCATCTTCATGGGGCAGACGGAGGCGCCGCTGACGATCCGTCCGTTCCTGCCGAAGATGACCGAATCGGAACTGATGACGGTCATGACCTCCGGCATGGCGCACATCTCCGGCGGCATCATGGCGGCCTACATCCTGTTCGGCATCGAGGCCAAGCACCTGCTGACGGCCGTCATCATGACCGCGCCGGGGACGCTGATGATGGCGAAGATGTTCGTGCCGGAGACGGCCGTACCCGAGACGATGGGCACGGTGAAGCTCAAGGTCGAGAGGACCGACGTCAACGTGATCGACGCCATCGGCCGCGGGACCGGCGAAGGCCTGCACCTGGCGCTGAACGTCGGCGCGATGCTGATCTCGTTCCTGGCGCTGATCGCGCTGGTCAACGCCGCGCTCGGACTCGTCGGCGTCAGCATGCAGCAGGTGCTCGGCTGGGTGTTTGCACCGATCGCGTGGGCGCTGGGTGTTCCGTGGCGTGACGCCAACACGATCGGGAACCTGCTCGGTACGCGCATGGTGCTCAACGAGTTCGTCGCGTACTCGCAGCTCGGCCCGCTGAAGGAGATGCTCGACCCGAAGTCCTTTACGATCGCCACGTTTGCGCTGTGCGGCTTCGCGAACTTCAGCTCGATCGGCATTCAGATCGGCGGCATCGGCGCACTGGTCCCGGAGCGCCGGCACGACCTGGCACGTCTGGGCCTGCGCGCCATGCTCGCCGGCACCTTCGCAAACTTCATCACGGCCACCATCGCGGGCATGCTGCTGTGACGGAAGCGGCGAGCGGAGCGGACGATCGTTTCGAGCGCGTCGAAGCCGCCGCCGCGGCGGTCCGCGCGCGGTGCGGCGCGCTGCCGCGGACGGCCATCGTACTGGGCTCGGGCCTGGGCGAGTTTGCCGGGACGCTGCAGCACAGTGTCACGATCCCGTACGGCGATCTTCCCGGCTGGCCGGAGTCGAAGGTCGTGGGACACGCCGGGACGCTGGTCGTGGGCGACGTGGCCGGCCGGCGCATCGCGGTGCTCGCTGGCCGTGCGCATGCGTATGAGGGGCACGCGATGACCGCCGTGGTCTTCGGCGTTCGTGCGATGGCCAGGCTCGGCGTCCGCGAGCTGATCCTGACGAACGCGGCCGGCGGCATCAACACACGCTTCGGCGCGGGGGCGTTGATGGTCATCGACGATCACATCAACCTGACGGGCGCCAATCCCCTGGTGGGCGCGAACGACGAGCGCTTCGGCGCGCGCTTTCCGGACATGTCCGAGGTCTATTCCCGCCGGCTGCGCGGCATCGCCGATGCGGTGGCCGCCGACCGCGGCTTCGTCATCGAGCACGGGATCTACGCCGGCCTGCTCGGACCGAGCTATGAGACGCCGGCCGAGATCCGCTATCTGCGCGCGATCGGCGCGGATGCCGTCGGCATGTCCACGGTGCCGGAGGCGATTGCGGCGCGGCACATGGGCGTCGAGGTGCTCGGGATCTCGTGCATCACGAACATGGCCGCGGGTGTGCTCGATCAACCGCTCGTGCACGCCGAGGTGCTCGAAACGGCTGAGCGTGTAAAGGGCGCCTTCATGGGCCTGCTGGAGGGTATCGTTGGCCGACTCTGATCTGATCGCCGCCGCACGGGCCGTCCGGCTGAACGCCGAGGCGCGCTATTCCGGGTTCAAGGTCGGTGCCGCGCTCGAGGCCGAGGATGGCACGATCGTCACCGGCTGCAATGTGGAGAACGCCACGTACGGCTTGACGGTGTGCGCAGAGCGCGTCGCCGTCTTCAAGGCGATCTCCGAAGGGCATCGCCGCTTCAGGAAGATCGCCGTCGTGGCTGACGCCGAGAAGCCGACGCCGCCGTGCGGTGCGTGCCGGCAGATTCTGTGGGAGTTCGGCGGGAACCTGGAAGTGATCCTCGCCGATACGAAGCACGAGACCGGCCGCTACCAGCTGCGGGATCTGTTCCCGGCGCCGTTCGACGGCGGCAACCTGACGTAGCTGCAGTCCGGCAGCTACTTCTTCCCTGGTTTCTTCGGGGCCGGCGCGGCCGCGTTGGCACCCGTCCCGCCCTCGGCGTACTTCACGTAGGGCGTCAGCGGCGTGACCATCAGCGGCACCTTCTCGCGGACCGTATTCACCTGGAACGACGTCGCCGAGCGGAGCAGCGCCAGCTTGCCGGTCCACGGGTCCAGCACGAGGCGGGCGCCGAGCGGCAACGCAGCCAGCTGATCGAGGTTTTCCAGGTCGAGTTCCGGCGCTTTCTGCATCAGCTCGGCGAGCCGGACGTTCGGGCCGCCGTCGGAGATGTGGTCGCCGATGTGCGGCTGAATCAGGTTGGGCAGCGCCTTGGAGCGCTCCGCGATGAGCTTCAGGAAGAGCCCGGCGTTGGTCAGCTTGTCCGCGTAGGGCGACTTCTTCAGCATCTCCAGCACCTTGGCGTCGGCGGCGGTCTCCTGCCGCGCGTCGCGGTTGGTCTTGAGCGTCTTCAGCAGCACCTCGTCGTCGACCATCATGCGGTCGGCGAACGCGAACTGCGGGTTGACGAGTGGGTGTCCGAGGACGATGTGGGCGAGCTCGTGCGCCATCATCATCGCGAGGCTGCCTTCGTCCGGCAGGACGTCCACGAGGCCGCGGCTCATGACGATCGTGTGGCCGACGGTGAACGACTCGAACGGCGACGTCAGCAGCACCCGCGCGTGGACCGGGCGGTCGAGCGCGATCTCGTTGGTGACGAGCAGGTTGTTGAGCACCGTCTCGAGCACCTTCTCGACGTCACCGGGCATCCCGATGAGCTGGGCCTTCTCGAGCCGGAGCAGGACGTTGTCTTCGGCTTCCTTCTCCCAGCGCCGCTGGCTCTCAACGGGAGAGAGCTGTCCCTCTGGACGGGCCTGATCCTGAATCGTCGGCTCGCTGATCTCGATGGACGTGAACGCGGTCTTCGCCTGCGTCTGCTGCGTGTCGTAGCCCCAGAGCTTGATCTGGCTCTTGAAGCGCGGCTCGGACGACTGCGGGGCCGTGGCGTCCTTGGCGTCCAGTTCCTCGACGTGCGTGTAGGACGGCACCCACACGCCGGCCTGGACGTTCGTGCGCCAGCTGTCGACGTGGAACGCGACGTTCTTCTTGAACATCAGCCGTTCGATCCTGCGGTTGATGCCGTTGAACCGCACGATGTTGAAGCCGGCGTCCTCTACCCAGATCCGGCCGGCGAAGCCGTTTGCGATGTCCTTCTTGGGGCGGACGTCGATCACGTAGCAGCGGGCCTCGCCGAGGAACTCGCGCCGGACGAGCGTGAAATCGTAGCGCTTCGGCTCGAGCATTTCCCAGTCCGCGACGACCATGGCTGCGAAACCGTCGGGAATGTATTCCAGGTCGCGGTTGCGGTTGGCGCCCTCGAATCGCGGCGCCGCCTTGCCGCCGGACACGGTCAGCAGACGGGGCCCGCTGCGCCAGCCGAAGCGGCCGAGCAGGTAGCTGTCCTCGCTCGGGATCAGGCCGACCTTCTCGTCCATGGAGAGGTTCTGGATGTAAACCTCCACCATCGGCTTGAATTCGCGGATGTTCGTGATGAGCGTGGACTCGCTCTGGTTCGCCTTGTTGATGATCTCCTCCACCGCAGGCGTCTGCGCGGTGGGAGACGCCACCAGTCCGGCGAGCAGGAGAACGGTCGGAAGAAGGGCCTGGCGTCGCATGCTGTGTGTCATGTCAGTCGAAACACGATCGTGACTGTCGCGCGAACGTCCACCGGATCGCCCGACTGGGTCGCCGGCTTGAACGTGATTCGTTCCGCTGCCGCGCGGGCCATGTCGTCAAGGCCGTGCCCGAGGCCACGCACCACGCGAACCACCTTGACCTGGCGTCCCGCCGTGAACACGACCTCGAGGATCACGTCGCCTTCGACCTTCGCCGCGCGCGCCTCGTCAGTATATGCAGGCGTGGGCTTCGAAAGTACCTCGACCGGCGTGGGCGGAACCGCCGCTCTCGGTGGGGCGGGCGTGGCTGCGGCCGGTCGGGTCGCGGCAGTATCCCCGAAGCCCGAGGCCTGGACGGTGCCCGTCGGCCGGGCCGGCGCCCCGGCAGGCGCCGAGCTGCCGAACCCCGACGACGCGACCTGCCCGCGCGCGGCCGGCGCCTGGCGCCCCTGACCGCCTTCGAACCCGGAGGTGGCCACTGAGCCCCGCCGGTCCGTACCGGGCCTCGGCTGGGCCGAGCCGCCAAAGAGGCCCGTCTGCGCGGCCTGCAGCTTGAGGTCCGGGGCCGCCGCCTGCGGCGCGTCGAACCCGGTGGTCTGTACGGTGCCCTTCGGCGCCGCGGCCGCGGCGGCCGCCGGCGCGTCGAACGCGCCGACCGCGACCTCGGGCTTCGGCGGCGGTGGCGCCTCGGGCTTCGGCGGCTCCGGAGCTGGCGGCGGTTCCGGCTTCGGCGGTTCCGGCGGCGGCTCCGGCTCGGGTGGCGGCTCCACGGCGAGCGCGTCCAGGGTCTGGGTGTCGACCGATGGCGGCGGCGCTGCGTCGACCTTCACCGGCGTGGAGGGGGAGGCCAGCGCCATGTACATCAGGCGCTCAAGCTGAGTGCTGGGCTTCGGCGTCGCCGGCCGGTTGTTCAGAAAAAGGAGAAACGCGATCGCCCCGGCGTGAAGGGCCAGGCTGATGACGACCGCCGAAGGCGATCGCCGGGCGGGGACGTGTTCGTCGAACAGTTCGCGGTCCTCGAGCGCGCGTGGAGCTGAAATCGTGTGCGACGGTTTCGCGCGTGAGAAGGTATTGTAAACCACGGGATTCCAACCAGATGCTGCCGACGATCGCGTGGGAAGACGACAAGATTCTGATGATTGACCAGCGCAAGCTGCCCGCCCGCGAGGTGTGGGTCCGCTGCGCGACGGCCGCCCAGGTGGCCAAAGCCATCACGACGATGGTGATCCGCGGGGCTCCGGCGATCGGCGTGGCGGCCGCGATGGGAATCGCGCTCGAGATGCGGCGCAGCAAGGCGGCCGGGACCAAGCAGTTCACGACCGAGTTCCAGAAGACCTGCGACCTGCTCGCGGCCACCCGGCCCACGGCGGTCAACCTGTTCTGGGGCATCGAGCGGATGAAGCAGGCCTTCGCCGCCGCTGCGGCCGACGGCGCGTCGGTCGACGAGATCAAGACGCGCCTCCGGACGACGGCCGACCGCATTCATGACGACGACGTGGCGAGTTGCCGCGCCATCGGCGCGTTCGGTGCCTCGCTGGTGCCCGACACCGCGACGATCCTCACCCACTGCAATGCCGGCGCGCTGGCGACGGCCGGCTACGGCACGGCGCTCGGCGTCATCCGCGGCGCGGTCGAGGCCGGCAAGCGCGTGGCCGTGCTGGCCGACGAGACGCGACCGTTCCTCCAGGGCGCCCGGCTGACCGCCTGGGAACTGGTGCGCGACGGCATCGATACGACCGTGATCACCGACAACATGGCGGGGGCGCTGATGCGGACGAGCCGCATCGACCTGGTCGTCGTCGGTGCCGACCGCATCGCCGCCAACGGCGACGCGGCCAACAAGATCGGCACCTACTCCGTGGCGGTGCTGGCGAAGGAGCACGGCATTCCGTTCTACGTGGCCGCGCCGATGTCGACCGTCGACCTCGCCACGGCGGACGGCACGGGCATTCCGATCGAGGAGCGCAACGAGCGTGAGGTGACGCACGTGGGGACGTCCCGGCTGACGCCGGTCGGCGCGCGCATCAGGAACCCGGCATTCGACGTGACGCCCAATCGTTTCATCAGCGCGATCATCACCGAGCGTGGCATCGCGCGGGCTCCGTTCGCGGACTCGCTCCAGGCACTGGTCGCTGGCGCGTCCGCCTAGCGGTCCGTGCAGAGGGCCATGCCCTTCACACTGCTCGGGATCGAAACCTCCTGCGACGAGACGAGCGCGGCGCTGGTCTCCGAGACGGGCGACGCGGCCCGCCCGTGGCGGATCCACGCGAACGTCGTCGCGTCGCAGGCGGCGCTGCACCGTGAGTGGGGCGGTGTCGTGCCGGAGATTGCCTCGCGTCAGCACATCAGGGACATCTGCGGCGTGGTCGACGCGGCGTTCGCGGAAGCTGGCGTGACGCTGGACGACATCGGCGCCGTGGCCGTCACGGAGGGGCCGGGCCTCGTCGGGTCGCTGCTCGTCGGCGTGTCCTTCGCGAAGTCCGTGGCCTTCGCCAGAGGGATTCCGCTGGTCGGCGTGCACCACCTGGCGGGTCACATCGAGTCGATCGTGCTGGCGCACGGGGAGATGCCGCTCCCGGCCGTCGTGCTGGTCGTCTCGGGAGGGCACACGAGCCTCTACCGGATGGACGCGCCCGGTGCATACGTCCGTCTCGGCCGTACCCGCGACGACGCCGCCGGCGAGGCGTTCGACAAGGTGGCAAAGCTGCTGGGCCTTGGCTATCCCGGCGGGCCGATCATCGACCGGCTTGCGAGGCAGGGCAAGGAGACCGCCGTCCGCTTTCCGAAGATGCGGCTGACGCATGCCGACCGGAACGCCCCTGAACTCCCGGGCACGCGCGACTTCAGCTTCAGCGGCCTCAAGACCGCGGTCCTCCGGCACGTCACCGCGCGGGTGGACGCGCTCGGTGTGGCGGGTCCGGGCTCGTTGCCGGAACAGGAGCAGGCCGACATCGCGGCGAGCTTCCAGCGGTCCGTCGTCGAGACGCTGGTCGATCGACTGATGGAGGCGGCCCGCGAGGAAGGCGCGGCGAGCGTCGGCATTGCGGGCGGCGTGTCGGCCAACAGCCGGCTGCGGAGCCTGGCCGAGGAGCGGGCAGCCGCGTCGGGACTGCCGCTGCTGATTCCGCCCGTGGCGCTCTCGACGGACAACGCGGCGATGATCGCAGCCGCGGGGTTCCGCCGCCTCCGTGCGGGCCGCATTTCGGACTGGACGCTCAACGCGCACGCCGCGCTCGCGCTGTAGCCCGGCAGGAGCACGCCATGAAGACGCACACCGACTACCTGCTGTTCGAAACTGCCGAACGGCAGGAGTTCGTCCGGATCACCGACGACGTGGCGCGCATCGTCGAGGCAAGCGGCGTGACGGACGGCCTTGCACTGGTGTCGGCGATGCACATTACGTCGGGGGTCTACGTGAACGACTGGGAAGACGGGCTGATTCACGATTTCCAGGTCTGGCTGGAGAAGCTGGCCCCCGCCGGACTCCCATACCGTCATCACCAGACCGGGGAGGACAACGCCGACGCGCATCTGAAGCGGACGTTGATGGGGCACCAGGTCATGGTGCCGATCACGAGGGGCGCGCTGGATCTCGGCCCGTGGGAACAGGTGTTCTACGCGGAATTCGACGGCCAGCGCCCGAAGCGCGTGGTCGTGAAGGTGATGGGGCTCTGATGGCTGGACGGCGGGAGTATCCGGACCGGCCCTATGTCGGTGTCGGCGCGGTGATTGTCGACGCCGCCGGACGGGTGGTGCTCATCAAGCGGCGGTTCGAGCCGCGCGCCGGTGAGTGGAGCCTGCCGGGCGGTAACCTGGAGGTCGGCGAAACGCTCGAGGCGGCCGTTGCGCGGGAGATGGAGGAGGAGACGGGGCTTGTGGTCGAGGTCGGCCCGGTCGTTGAAGTCTTCGACCGCATCATGCGCGACGACGAGGGGCGCGTTCGCTTCCACTTCGTCATTGTCGACTATCTCTGCTGGCCGGTCGGCGGCACGCTCGGCGCGGCGTCGGACGTGTCGGAGGCGGCGCTGGTCGACCCGCTGGAGCTGGGTCCCTATGGGTTGACGGCCAAGGCGACCAGCGTCATCGAGCGGGCGCTGGCCATGTGGCAGGTCAGGCCGGAACGCCGCCGTCGCTGAGGCGCAGCAGCAACGCGCGAAGCGCGTTCTGCGCGTGCACGGACGGGTTGATGAACTCCAGCCCCGATTCGTAGGTCAGGGTGTCGGCCGCCAGGTCGACCACGCGGCTGTGGACGACCCGGCCTGCAATCACCAGCGCGGTTCCGTCCACGGCCAGCCGCACTTCGTGCAGCGACTCGAGGCGGAGCGGCCGATCGGTCTCGACCAGCACGCCACCCGCGCTGATCTGCGTGACCACGAGTGGCATGGCCACGATGATGTCGCCGGTCAGGCTGCCTTCGACGGGCAGCCGCATCGCCCTGCGCTGTTCGTGCATCGGAACTGTCTGATGATGCCGGAATCGCTGCGAGCTGTCGATAATTCGACGGCTGCTCAGTTCAGCCTGGGCAGGTCCGGGCCGTCCGCCCGGCCCTCCTTGGGCGCGGGCAGGTCGCCGGGCTCGGCCGCGACCGAGGGTTCATCCTCGGCCGCGATCGTCATGACCGGTATGTGCCTGGTGACAGGGTCCAGCTTCAGCATGGTCAGCACCTGCAGGTCCGAGGCCTCGTTCAGCGCCGCCCGCAGGATCACGAGATCGGGCTGGATGCTGCGAATCTGTTCGTACGCCCGTCCGTCGGGCGGCACGAAGACCATGTCGTAATGTCCCGCAGCCAGCACGGTGTCCAGCAACCGGAGGACACCGGGGTCGCCATTGACGAGCACGACCCGCTGGGCGGGTGGAAGTGCGGAGTGGGATGGCGACGCGTGGACGGGCAGGGTCATTGGCGACCTCCTGCCCTCACTTCTACAGGAATCGTGCCATGTGCGGCGCGCCCATCTACAGCGCTTTCAGGCGAGCTGGGCGGTAGTCCCTGGCGGTCTCGGTGGGTGTCGACAGCAGTGGGGACGTACGGCGTCCCTCTGTTGTCTCGGGGGCTGGAGGGCGTCTCGCTATCGGGTGGGATGAGGTCTTGAAGCTCCGACGCCCGTTCCCAGCGGAACGAGCGTCGGAGTGCGTGATGGTCTGCTTAGAACTCGAACCGGGCGCCGAGGCGCACGGCGATGGGCGCCTGGAACTGGGCCGGGTTGCCGCCGAGCAGCGTGTTGACCGGCTTGCCCAGATCCGGGTCCGGCGTGCCGGAGCCCAGCTGCGTGTTCTGGCTGTAGATGCGAACGCGCCGCTGGTTGAACAGGTTGAAGATGTCGGCCACGAGCGACAGCTTCCGGCTGGAGTTCATCCTGAGGGAGTACGAGGCCTGCAGGTCGACCTGGCTCTCGAACGGCGTCCGCTTCATGAAGCCGTCGATGGTCTTAATCCCGGATCCACGCGGCGCCTCGGGGATCTCCCCGTTGCTGGCGTAGTTCGGGTTCGCCGCCATCGGCGTCAGCGGCTTGCCGCTGCTCAGGTTCAGGTTGAGGCCCATGTTGAACGCGGGCGTCACCATGTAACTGCCGCTCACCTTCACCTGATGCGGTCGATCGAGCGGCAGGATGCCGTTCTTGTCGCCCAGGTTGACGATGTCGCCGCCGTATCCCAGCTGATTGACACCGATCGACTTGTAGGTCGGGTCACCCGTCGGGAAGTCATAGAGGGAGGAGATGCCGGGGTCGGACTGCCCGTTGTCGTCGCGGTAGAAGCCTTCGAAGTTGCCGCGAAGGCGCGAGTACCGGTAGGAGGTCAGGGTGGTCCAGTTGCCGGCGCGACGGCGCAGGACGAGTTCGAGCGCGTTGTACCGGTGGACAGGGTTATCGAACTTCACGGATGCGAAGCGCGGGTCAATCCTGACGACATCGGCATTGATTGGCGTGTCACTCGACGGGTTCGTCAGGATGTACTCGACGTTGCCGCACGGGACCGAGGTCGGCCCGAGGTCGTACGCGGCCATCGGGCAGTTCGCCACGTCTTCAAGCACACGCGGCATGTTCCGGAAGATGTACCGGGCAGTGAAGGTCGTCCCAGACCCGATTTCGCGCTCCACGCCTGCCACGATCTCGTTCGTGTAGGTCAGCTTCGTTTTCGGGTCGATCGTGTCGGCGCCGACTCCCGCCAGCACAAAGTGGTTGGTCGTGACGGCGCCGGCCGGCGTGATGGTGGCCACGCCCTGCGGCACGGGCTGCGTCAGGTTCGCGTCGAAGTAGTCGCCGCGGCTGAAGCCGTCATCGGCCGACAGCGCGCGCGCCGCGAGGTCCATCGGGATCCTGGCGAAGAACACGCCGTAGCTCCCGTAGACCTTCGTCCTGCCGTCGCCGTTCACGTCGTACGCCATGCCAAGGCGGGGCGCCCAGTTGTTCTTGAGCTGCCAGTCCTTGATGATCGTGCCGCTCAGCGTCTCCTGCTCGTAGCGGACACCCGCGTTGATCGTCGCCCGGCCGAGACGCCATTCATCCTGGCCGAACACGTTCACGTAGGTCTGCGGAATCGTGCGCGACGTGTTGAAGTTCGCCCGCGTGACGCGGTAGATCTTTCCGAAGTTGACGTCGGACAGGACCGTGATGGAGGCGCCCGTCGCCGTCTGACGGCCGTCCGGGGCCTTGAAGGTCGGACCAGTGCGCTGGTTGAGCTGCGAGTACGTCACGTCGTCGTACTGGAAGCCGTACTTGATCGCGTGGCCGCCAACCAGGTGGGTCGACTTCGCCGACCACTGCTTGCTGAGGCTGACGTTGCCAGCCTCGTAGGAACCGATACCGCCGGTGATGACGGTCGGTGTCACGGTCTGGTTCGTCACGCGCCAGGTGTTGTCCTTCGGGAGTTCGCTGATCGAGTTGCGCGAACGGGCAAACGACCCTTCAATCAGCCAGTTGTTGCGTTCCGCGCCGGAGTAGCGAATGGCCTGCTGGTGGCCGCCGTAGTCCAGCGTGCTGTACGACGAGTCCGTGGTCGCCAGAAGAGCTGACGTGCGCTGAGGACCCTCGGGGCCATGTGACGGGTCGCCGAAGAACGAGGCGTTGATGCTCCGGGCGTTGGTGACCTGCCAGGTGGCCTTGGCGGCATACGACATCGTCGTCCGGACGCGGTCGACGTTGCCACGGGAAGCAAGCGGGAATCCCGGGGGGGCCGCCAGCGTGCGGACCTGACGGGACGGGTCGATGGCGCCGAACCAGAAGAGCTTGTTCTGGACCAGGGCGCCGCCGGCTTCGGCGCCGCCGTCGCTGACCATCGTCTGCTGAATGTTCACGGACCCGTTCGCAGCCTGGTACTGCTTCCAGGCCGCCTCGAGCTGCGGGGGCTGCGTATAGCCGAAGACCGACCCGCGGAGCTGGTTGCTGCCGCTCTTGGTGACGACGTTCACGACACCGCCCGTCGCCTGGCCGTACTCGGCCTCGTAGCCGCCGGTCTTGACCTGCACTTCCTGGATGAAGTCGAAGGGCGTGGCATTGCCGAGCGAGCCATGCGTGATCGAGTACGAACCAAGGCCGCCGTACCCGGTGTTGGTCACGTTCGCGCCGTCGATGACGTACTGATTCTCGAGGCCCGAAGCGCCGCCGATGGACGGGTTCGCCGTGCCAAGCGTGCCCGAGCTGCTGACGCCGGGCGTCAGGTAGAGGGTGGCGCTGAAGGTGCGGCCGACCGGGATCTGCCGCAGTTCCTGCGAGCTGACCACCGAGCCGATGGTGTTGCTACGCGTATCGACGACCGCCGCGGCACCGGTCACCTCGACCACTTCCGACAGGCTGCCGACGGACATCTGCAGGTCGACGGATGTCGTCTTGCCCAGGCTGACGGCCACGTCCTTCGTTTCGGCCGTCTTGAATCCCTGGAGCTCGGACTTGACGCTGTAGCTGGCCGGCACGAGGAAGGAGACGACAAACTCTCCCTGCCCGTCCGATACAGCGGACTTCGCACCCTGCGGACCTGTGACGGTGACGGTGGCCCCCGGTACGGCGAGGCCCTGAGAGTCGACGATCTTTCCGGCGATCTTGCCGGTTGTTTCCTGCGCTGATGCCGTGCCCGTCACAACGACGACGAGCGCGAGCAGCAAAGCACTTATCCGTGCACGCATAGTGGCTCCTTGAAGAAATGAACGGATGGTTATGCCCATCGATAGGAAAAGATGTACCACAAGTAAAGAGATCGTAAACCCATATTTTTCAGCGATATGCGGGCATGTACATATGGGATTGCGTCCATGGATCGGGATATTGGATTAGCTCCGGCCAATCAATTGGATTCGCGAAGATCTTCGAAACAAAACTGCAGATTTCTGCCGGGCTTTTCGACGGTTTCGACGGGCCGGCTGGGGTGTTCCAGGCGGCGTTGTACAATCCCGCCACGTGGAGCACCTCATCAGGCAATTACTGGTCGAACTTGGCGAAGACCCCGACCGGGAGGGCCTGCTCAGGACCCCTCACCGTGTCGAGAAGGCGCTCAGGTTCCTGACGAGCGGGTATCAGGCCGACATCAAGGCCGTTCTGAACGACGCGCTCTTCACCGTTGACTACAGCGAGATGGTCATCGTGAAGGACATCGATTTCTACAGCCTCTGTGAGCACCATCTCCTCCCGTTCTTCGGGAAGTGCCATGTGGCCTACATTCCGCGCACGCGGGTGATCGGTCTCAGCAAGATCCCGCGGCTGGTCGACGTCTTCGCGCGCCGGCTGCAGATTCAGGAACGGATGACGAACCAGATCGCCGAGACGGTGCGCGAGGCGATCGACCCGCTGGGGGTGGCCGTCGTCGTTGAGGGGACCCACCTCTGCATGTCGATGCGCGGTGTCGAGAAGCAGAACTGCTTTGCGGTCACGAGCGCCATGCTGGGCGCCTTCCGGGACCAGCCCACGACGCGGATGGAGTTCCTCGAGTTGATCAAGCGGCGCGACATGGCGGCCGCGGACGTGTCGATGCAGGGCCTCGCGTGCGTGCATGACTAGATTGGCGCGCGCGCTGGCCGCGCTGCTGTGCGTCTGCACCGTGCTCCCGGCGGCGGCCCAGCGACGAACCGTGCGGCGGGCCCCGGTCAAGCCTCCTGCCCCGACGACCGAGCCGGCCGTCTTCCAATGTCCGTCTCCTCTCGGCGCTGGTGCCACCTCGAGGCGCGAGTTCTGCGACGTCGTGACGGGCCGCGATCCCGCGGACGGTATCGTCATCGAGCTGCCGCCGCATACCGGCGACGTGACGCTGACCTTCAGCCTCCACAACCGGCACACCTACTCGGAAGAGCTCGTCAAGAGCGGCAAGGCCTATCGGAAATACACGTCAACGGTGGGCGTGCTGACCGCGGACAACACGCTGCTCGCGCGGGCTGTCGTGCAGAACGAGTTCCGCTCGGCGCCCGACATGGTCGAGCGCATCACCGGTGGGGCAGGCCCAGGCGGTCTCAAGGCGGTGGCGCCCACAGGAGTCGAGCCCGTCTCGGTCGTGATCCCGGCAGAGGAAGAGAAGGTCAGCATCCTCGGCGAGAAGCTCCTCGTGATCCGGCCGGACGGCACGGACAACTTCAGCGCGCCGGGGCGGCCGATCGCGCTGGTCAGCGACGTCCAGCTCACCTACGTTCCGAAAAAGGTGCCGGCGAAGCCCGCGCCGAAGGCGCCTGCCCGCATCGCAAAGCCGAAGCCCAGGCGGTAACCCGCCATGCGGATCGTCGTCTACGGTGCCGGGGCGGTCGGCTGTTTCTGGGGAGGGCTGCTCGCGCGCGCTGGACACGACGTCCGCTTCATCGCCCGTGGCGCGCAGCTTGATGCGCTTCGTGTCGCCGGCCTTCGCATCGCCTCGGAGGCGCTGGGCGACCTTGCCATCACGCCGATCTCCGCCGTCGCCACGGCGGCCGGAGGCCCGCCCGCCGATCTGGTCCTCCTCTCCGTCAAGACCCATCAGACGCCCCCGGTGCTCGATGACCTGGCGACGGTGGTGGGCGACGACACCGCCATCATCCCGATGCAGAACGGGATCGACGCCGACGACCTGCTGCGCGCCCGGTGGGGAGACACACGCGTGCTCAGTGCCGCCGTCTACGTGGGGGCCACCCTCACGTCTCCCGGCGTCGTCCGTCACGCCGCGCGAGGTCTGCTGATGCTCGGCAATCCCTACGGCGTGCCGGCGTCACGATTCCAGGCGGCGCTTGACGCGCTGGCCGCGCCGGGGTTGGAGGTGCGGGCCGTCGAGGACATTCACCGCGAGCGCTGGTACAAGCTCATGTGGAACGCGAGCTTCAACGCCGTGTCGGCCCTGACCTTCCAGTCGACGCAGCCGCTGCTCGCGGATCCCCGTGCGCGAGAGGTCATCGCCGCGTCGATGCGGGAGACCGCCGCGGTGGCGCGCGCCTCGGGCGTGGCGCTCGTGGACGCCGACGTGGATCGTTCCCTGGCCGAGACGGACAAGCTCCCGCCGATCCGCACGTCGATGCTCGAGGATCGGGAGCGTGGACGGCTCATGGAGGTCGACGCGCTGGTGGGAACCGTGGTCTGGCGCGGAGCCGCCTGCGGCGTGCCGACGCCGGTGCTGGCGACGCTCTACGGGCTGCTGACGGGCATGCGGCCGGGCCCTCCGCCCGGAGCGCCGCTCAGTTCCTGATCAGGAAGCCGTCCGGACCCTTTTCACGGCGGAGGTCGTGGCAGACCGCGCAGCGGGAGGTCAGATCCCGCACGGAGGCCTTCACGCCCTCCGCGCTCTGAAGGTTCGCGGCGACACCCATGTCGCTGGCGAGCTTGATCATTTCCTCGGCGAGCGCGATGTCCTTGAAGTACGCGCCACTCTGATTCCGGTCGAGCCAGTAGCGCTCGACGACGGCGAACGCGTCACGGACGATCGGGACGTATCGCTTCGCCGTCGTGAAGTCGAACTCCGCCTCGGGCTTCGTCATCTCCTGCGCGAAGGCGGCGGCATCCTTCATCGCCTTGACGAAGTCGTCCGGCGGGGCGTCGGCCGCGTGGAGCGTCAGGCCGAGCATTGCGACGAGGGCCGCAGCGGAGAGCAGGGAGGCGCGTCGCATGGGATCTCCTTACGCGGTGGTCGTGCCGAAGCCGCTGACGAGCCAGTAGCCGCCGACGCTGATGGCGATCAGCGCGCTGGCGAGAACGAGCACGCGGTGCGCGGCCGCGCCCGTCGTAGCGGAACGCTGCGCCACGGCGCCGATGGCCGCCGCGCACGCCGTCATCGCGGCGACACTGGTGACGCCGAAGACGCCGACGTAGGTGAGCGCATCGACCCGTGTCGGCAGCGCCAGAGCGGGCAGGACACCGAGAAAGTGGGAGGTGCCAGCCACACCGTGCAGGATGCCCATCAGAAAGGCGGCATGGGCGTGTCCGGCCCGCCGGAGCACGGCCGGGCCGCGGCCGACGTGCACGTGCGCATGTGTCGTTCCGCCGTGGCTGTGCGTGGAGGTGCCGATGGCGAGCCCCCGGCGGAGCGCCCAGAGCCCCACGGCGATCAGCGCGCCGCCGACGATGCGCTCACCCCACAGCGAGATCGCCTCGACGGGCGGGAGCACGTCGCGCAGAAGTACACCGAGCGTCGCCACGACGACCACGCCTGAGGCGTGCCCGACGCCCCAGGTCCAGCCCGCCAGCCAGCTCCGCCCGCGATCCTCGATGGCCAGCGGTGCGACGGCCGCGATGTGATCGGGTCCGGAGAGAACGTGGACGGTCCCGGCGATGGCAGCCGAGAGGATGGTCAGCACGCGCCGATTGTACCCGCGAAAAAACAAAGAGCCGGTGAGTCTGAGACCCACCGGCTCCGGTAATTGTCGAACCGCTGGAACGGCTAGACCGTCTTGTTGTGCGTGACGGGCTGAACCGGGCTGGCCTTCGGCTTCGGACGGC
>CAYNUO010000007.1:0-54873 GCA_964400405.1 uncultured Bifidobacteriaceae bacterium
TCGGTGACGCCGAAGGGCGGATGGAGACCCTGCTCGCCAAGGAGCGTGGCCTCGGCGTGCTGCACCAGCGGCTCGACGAGATGAACCAGGCCGTCACGGACCTCCACGGGAACGCGGACGACCTGGCCCGCAAACAGGCCGAGCTCGATGCGCTGCGAACGCGCCTCGCGGAGACAGAGGAGCTGGGCCGGAAGACCGCCGTGCAGGCGGAGGCACTCGCGCTGACGCGGCAGGATCTCGCCGCGCTCGGCGCCGAGATCAGCGAGTTCAGCAAGGCACACGCCGACGCGGCGCAGTTGCGCGACCGTCTCGGCGCGGATCGCGTCGCGCTCGAAGGCTTCGCGGCGCGGATGGGTGACTTCCTGACGCGCGCGCCGCAGATTGAGGCCGCGGTCACCGGCGTTCAGGCCCGCCTCGGTCTTGTGGAGGACGGACTGAAGCAAGCAGACCGTCTGGGCGAACTGGTCCGCGACCTCGAGGCGCAGATCGCCCGCCTGAGTGCGCGCTCGGAGTTCGTCGGCCGGCTGGAAGGCCGCGTCGGAGAGTTGCAGGCCCTGTCGGCCGAAGTGGACCGCCGCATGGCCGATCAGCTCCAGCGGCGCACCGAGCTGGACGGCGTGAAGACGCTGGCCGAGGCGGTCGCGGTCCAGATGCTCGACGTCAACCACAAGGTTGAGAAGGTGGCGCAGGCACAGGCGCGGCTGGCCCCGGTCGTCGAGCGGCTTGCCGGCGTGGAAGAGCAGGTCGCCGTCGCCAGTGCGCAGATCACCGCGCTCACGCGCGACGACGCCGTCGTGCAGGAGCAGGGACAGTCCCTCGCGCGGTTGCTCGAGGAGGGGCGCCGGATCGCGGACGAGACCGGCGTGCGCGCAAAGGAACTGGCCGCCCTGGTCGCCGAACTCGGACGGTCGACGTCCCTCAAGGACGAACTGGTCGAGGAGCTGACGCGGACGCAGTCACGGCAGCGCGAAGCGGTCGCGCAGGTCGCGGCGACCGAGGATCAGTTGAAGCGCGCCGAAGTGCTGTTCCGTCAACTGGAACAGCGCCGCAGCCAGGTTCAGTTCTCGGAGCGGAAGGTCGCGGCGGTGGAAGCGCGGGTGGCGGAGCTCGATGCGCTGTCGGCGACGGTGGAGCAGCGGATCAGGGCCATCGCGGAGCGGGAGTCGATCGTGGCGGCCGTGAAGCGCGAGGTGGAAGCCGTGCATCAGGTGAGCGCGAAGAGCCGCGAGGATCTGGACTTCCTGGCGTCGCATCGCGAAGACGTGGCCCGCCTGCGGAAGCAGGTGCAGCAGCTGAACGAAGCCGCGCTGGAGACGGACGCGAAGATCGCGGCGATCGACGCGAAGCGCCGCACGGTCGACGAGGTGCAGGTCAAGGCCGGCATGATCGCGAACCTGCTGTCGGACGTCCGGATCAATCTGGACTCGCTGACCGAGCAGCGCGCGGTCGTGGAGCACGTCGCCGAGCAGGTGGCCGGCATCCAGTTCGCGAGCCAGGAGGCGACCGGCGTGCTGCGGGCGCTGCAGCAGGAGCGCGAGATCGCGCAGCGCATTGCGGCGGGGCTGCAGCAGTTGCGGGCGAAGGCTCAGAACGACGAGCCGGCTCGTGGCAGCGGGGTCGCTTAACGCCGGGTCACGCGTCAGGGCGGCTTCTCCTCGGTGTCCCCTCAGCCGCGATGTTCGGGATGAGGCGTGCTGGGCCGGGAGTTCACACGTCGTGGGCTCCCTGGGCGCATTGATCCCTGGCTTGACCCAAAGCAAGTCGCCCACGACGTGTGAATCTCCCGACCCATCCCACCAACTGCCCTCCGAGAGCGGCGAGTTGTTTCTCGCAGTCTCCTCAGCCTTGATGTGAGCGGGCCGGCGGGGGGGGCGACTCGCTCAGTCGGCGGCGCGCGGGCGGACGGTCAGGCGCTGTCCGGTCTTGATTGCGGCGCCTGAGATCCCGTTCCAGCGGCGGAGGTCGTCGACCGACGTCCGATAGCGCCGCGCAATCGATCCCAGCGTCTCGCCACGCTTCACGCGGTGGACCACCGGACCTGCGGCAGACGCGGCTGCGCGGCGGTTGGCCGGCCGTTTCGCGGACGAGGCCGTCACCGAGGCTGGCACCGCGGCCGGCCGCTTTGTTGAGGTGTTGACGGCCGCAATGGTCCCGTCCGCCCGGCGAGGCGCGCTGGCGACGAGGCCGGTGGGATCCTTCGGAACGATCAGGCGTTGTCCGGGGCGCAGCCGCGCGCCGGTCTTGAGGAAGTTCGCGTCGAGGAGGTCCCGCCGCGTGACTTTCAGGCGTCGCGCGACAGTGGCCACGGTCTCGCCCTTCTTCGCGGTGTGCCAGCGATACGGCGAGTCGCGCTCCGAGTCGACCGAGGCCAGAAACTCGGCGGCCCTGGCGGACGTGCCCGCGGGAATCCTCAGGACATAGTTCTCCACGCCCGGAGGGGTCGCCCAGCGGCGGAGCGCCGGGTTCAGCGCCTTGATCTCGTCGACCGGACGCTCGATGGCGTCTGCCAGCCTGCGGAGGTCGACGGGCGCGGTGAGCTCGACGGTCTCGAACACCGGCGCCTCAATCGTCTGCGGGTCGATGGTCAACCCGTACTGCGTGGGGTTCTTGCCGACCACGGCCGCCGCGAGGATCAGCGGCACGTAGTCCCGCGTTTCGCGCGGCAGGAAGCGGCGGTTGGCGCTGAGCGACCAGAAGTCCGTCTTGCCCGAGCGCTTCATGGCGCGCTGCACGCGGCCTGGGCCGCCGTTGTAGGAAGCCAGCGCGAGATGCCAGTCGCCGAACATGTCGTGCAGCGTCTTCAGATACCGCGCGGCGGCCAGCGTGGCGCGCTCGGGTTCGGCCCGTTCGTCGACATACCAGTCGTGCCGCAGACCATTCTCGACGGCCGTGCCGCGCATGAACTGCCAGAGCCCCCGGGCCTTCGCACGCGACGTCGCATCCGGATTGAACGCGCTTTCGACGATGGGCACGAACGCCAGGTCCGTCGGCAGCCCCTCCGCGGCGAGTGCGCGGTGGATCATGGGCAGATACGGTGCGCCCCGGCTGAGCGACTCTTCGAGAAAGCCCTTGAGCCGGCCGGTGAAGACGTCGATGAAGCCCAGCACGCGGTCGTTCAGCGGAATATCGATGTCGTGCGGCGTGACCGCCATGTCCTCCGCGACCTGCTCGGCGGTGGCGGGATCGGGGATGGGCGCGGCTGGCGTGACGAGCAGGGAGTCCAGAGGCCGGCCGGCGCCGGTCGCGCTCAGCCCACCGTCGGCAGGCGTCGCCGCGCCTGCGATGGCGACCTCGGGGGCCGGTACCGGGGCCTGTGCGGGCGCGGGCAGTGCCGGGGCCGGCGGGACGACGGCGGCCGGGGCAGGCTGTGCCCTGACGACGACCGGCGGCGCGGTGCGCGTGGCGCAGGCCGCGGAGCCGAGGACGCTGCCGAGCAGCGTCAGGACGATCGCCGTGTGCGTGTGTCGGCGCATCACGACGCTCGCGTGGCCGACGGGCCGGAGACGTGGCGGAGCACGCGATGGGCCTCGCCCAGCTCGCGGGCGGACGGCGTGACGATGGTCCGGTCGGAGATGGCGATCGTCTGGCCCTGCTTCACGGCCGTGCGGACGTCATCCTCGCAGACGAACGCGACGGGCGCGACGGATGCCGGGGCGGGGTCCTGGCGCGGAGCCGCGGCCTGGGCTTCCGGCTTCCTGACGCCGCGCGAGGCGAGAAACTGATCGATGCGGCTGGTCAGCGCCGCAGCGGGAATGCCCGGCTCCTGCACCCGCGACGGGGACGACGGCAACCGTGACGCCGATACCTTGTCGCCGGAACGCTCCGCGGTGGGCGAGCCGGGCAAAACCGCGCGCGGCGGAGCGTTGGTGACGGCCGGCCGGACTTCGTAGGCCAGGCGCTTGATGTTCAGCAGGTGGAGTGGCGTGATGTTGTCCGACGTGCTGTTGCCGCCCCACCCGCCGCAGCCCAGCGTCATGGCCGGCGCGAGCCCGGTGGTCAGTCCGATCGACCCGTGCGTGGTCGGTGTGTTCACGCAGATCCGGAAGGCCGGCTTCTTGAGCCCGAACTCCAGGATGATCGCGTCATTCTGCGAGTGGATGGACATCGTGTGTCCCATCCCGCCGTAGCGAAGAATCTGCATACAGCGCTCACAGCCTTCGTGCCAGTCCTTCACGACGTAGAAGGACAGGACGGGGCAGAGCTTCTCGATCGACAGCGGGAAGTCGCGGCCGACGCCCTTCAGCGGCGCGATCAGCGCGCGCGTGCCGTCCGGCACGGTCAGCCCGACTTCCTTCGCGATGAACGCCGCGGACTTGCCGACGAGCTTCGGATTCGGGAGACGCTGGGCCGTGACGAGCGCGGCCGCGAGCTTCGCGCTGCCGACGTCGTCCAGGAACGCCGCGCCCTGGGCCGTGAACTCGCGACGGACCTCCTCGGAGATCGCTTCGTCGACGACGACCGAGTTCGGCGAGGAGCAGAGCACGCCGTTGTCGAACGTCTTGCCCGTGATGATGTCGGAGACGGCCTTGCGGACATCCGCGGTGCGTTCGATGTAGCACGGCGCGTTGCCGGGGCCGACGCCGTACGCCGGCTTGCCGGCGCTGTAGGCGGCGCGGACGAGACCCATGCCGCCGGTCGCGAGGATCACCGACACCTCGCGCTGCTTCATCAGCTCCTGCGTGCCCTCGAGCGTGACGGTTCGCATCCAGCCCAGCGTACCGGCCGGCGCGCCGGCGCGCGTGGCCGCCTCGTGCAGGATCTCCATCGTGCGGGTGATGCACCCGGCGGCGGACGGATGCGGGCTGACGACGACGGCGCAGCGCGCCTTGACGGAGATCAGCGCCTTGTAGATCGCCGTCGACGTCGGGTTCGTCGATGGCACGATGGCCGCGACGACCCCGAACGGCTCCGCGATCTCGATGACCCGGCGATCCTCGTGGCGCGCCACGACGCCTACGGTCTTCATGGGCCGGATGAACTCGCGGACGCGGATGGAGGCGAAGAGGTTCTTCTGGACCTTGTCCGCCACGACACCGTAGCCCGTCTCCTCGACGGCGAGGCGGGCGAGGGCCTCGGCGTGCGGGGTGACCGCCTCGGCCATGGCCTCGACGATGGCGTCGATCTGTGCCTGTGAGAGCTCGGCGAGCTGTTCCTGGGCGCGGCGCGCGGCGCGTGCCAGGGTGCGGGCCTCGTGAATGGAGGCGAGATCCCGGTCGGTCTGCGGGGTCTTGATGGCGTCCGCAGCCACTGTCTACCCCTTCAGAATGCGCTCGACGTCGCTGTGAGGACGCGGGATGACGTGCACGGAGACCAGTTCGCCGACCCGGCGGGCGGCCGCGGCGCCGGCGTCGGTGGCCGCCTTGACCGCGCCGACGTCGCCACGGACCATCACGGTGACATACCCGGCACCGATCTGCTCGGTACCGACCAGCGTGACCAGGGCGGTCTTGACCATGGCGTCGGCCGCTTCGACCGCGCCAATCAGACCCTTGGTTTCAACCAGACCGAGCGCGTCTCCAGTCATCAGCGTGGAGGACTGTACCAGAATTGCGGAGTAACATGCCACTGCACATGCGCAGCGTACACATCGTGATTGGGGCCCTGGCCGTCATCGTGAGCGCCATGTTGAGCGCGGCCTGCGGCCAGCAGGCGGACACCGCCCCTCCCGTGGCGACGCCGGCCGTGACGCTCGCGCGTCCGGATGCCGTCGTCGGCGGGCCGATCGAGATGACCTACACCTGGACCGTCGCACAGGACGCGCCGGCGTTCCCGGCGGACGGGTGGGTCTTCGTCCACTTTCTGGACGCCGACGGCGAACTCCTGTGGACGGACGACCACGAGCCGCCCGGCGGGATGGCGGGCTGGAAGCCCGGCCAGACGGTGGCCTACACACGCACGACTTTCGCCCCGAAACTTCCGTACGTGGGTGAACTGCTGATCGAGATTGGAGCGTTCTCGCGCGGCAACGGTCAGCGGCTGCCGCTGGCGGGCACGACGAAGGGGCAGCGCTCCTATGAGGCGGGCCGCTTGAATCTGCAGCTGCAGGGCGAGGCGCTGCTGGTCGTGTTCAAGGACGGCTGGCACGCCACCGAGCAGGCCGAGGGAAGCGCGCGGGAGTGGCAATGGTCAAAGGGGACAGGGACGCTGGCGTTCCGGAATCCGAAGCGGGACGCGTTGCTCTATCTCGAGGTCGATCGGCCCGGCGGTTTCCCGGAACCCCAGGCCGTGACGGTGAGGCTGGGTGAGACCGTCGTCGACACCTTCGCGGTGAAGCCCGGCGACAGCCTGCTCCGCCGCATCGCGCTTTCCGCGGCGCAGCTCGGCGACGCCGACGCGGTCGAGGTGCGGATTGCCGTGGACCGGACCTTCGTGCCCGCCACGCTGCCCGGGTCGGCCAGCCGCGACGATCGCGAGCTGGGCGTCCGGGTCTTCCGCGCCTTCGTGGAGGCGCGCTAGGCGCGCGGCAGACAGGTGGAGTTCCGCTGCCGGCTGGCGACGCCGAACGGCGAGGTGTCCGACGGCGTCTACGTCGCGGAGAGCGAGGCGCGGCTCCGGCAGCAGATGGAGGAGCGCGGCGTCCTCGTCCTGTCCGTCGAGCGGAAAGGCGGCGCGTTCAACCTCTCGTGGCGGTCTGGCGCCGGACGGGTCCAGTCGCGTGAGTTTCTTGTGTTCAATCAGGAACTGGCGACGCTCCTCAAGGCCGGTATGCCCCTCGTGCAATCGCTCGACATCCTCCGGCAGCGAGTCGAGAACCCCACGCTGAAGGCGATTCTCGACGACGTCCACGCCAAGGTCCGGTCGGGCTCCGCGCTGTCGGAGGCGTTTGCGGCCCATTCCGGCCAGTTCCCGCCGATCTACGCGGCGACGCTGATGGCTGGTGAGCGGGCCGGCGACCTGGAAGGCGTGATCCGGCGCTACGTCGCCTACGAAAAGATCATCGGCGCGGTCCGGCGGAAGGCGCTGTCGGCGCTGATGTATCCGGCACTGCTCGTCGTGATGATGGTCGGGCTCGTGGGCGTCATCGTCCTCAAGGTCGTGCCGGCGTTCGCGGACTTCTACGCTGGTTTCAACGCCGAACTGCCCGTGTCCACGCGTCTGATCGTCGGCGCGTCGAACCTGCTCGTCGGCAATCTGTGGCTGATTGTGGGCGGACTGGTGGTGGCGGGCCTGCTGCTGGCCCGCTGGTACCGGGTCCCCGGTCAGCGCGAGCGGATGGACCGCCTGGTATTGAGTCTGCCCTGGGTGGGCGAGACGCTGCGGAAGTTCGCGACCACGCAGTTCGCCCGCACGCTGGCGACGCTGCTCGGCGGCGGCATCCCGCTGGTCAACGCCCTCGATACCGGCGCCGATTCGATGTCGAACCGGCACCTCGCCCGCGAGATCAGGACCGTGGCCGGGCGCGTCCGGGAAGGGCAGGGGTTTGCCGCCGCTCTCCGGGACCGCCGGACGCTGCCCGAGGTGGCGAACAAGATGATCGAGGTCGGAGAATCCACCGGCGCGCTGCAGGAGATGCTGCACAGCCTGGCCGATTTCTACGACGAAGAGATTGAAACGGAGGTCTCGAGGGCGATTGCGCTCGTCGAGCCCGTCCTTCTCGTGCTCATGGGCGTCGTAATAGCGGGCGTCGTGCTGGCGCTGTATCTGCCCCTCTTCGAACTCAGCTCGGTGATGAGATAGCCGGATGCCGGATGAAACGCTGACCACGCCGCTCGTACAGCCCGTCGAGGACCACGCCGCGGAGGTGGCTCGTGCCCGGACCCTGGCCGACCGGTACCGGGTGGGCTTCGTCGACATGGACACGTTCCGGATCGACCAGGAGCTCTTCCGGAGCATCCCGGCCGACCTGATGCTGCGCTACGGCTTCGTCCCGCTCCGGCGCGACGGGAAGTCGCTCGTCATCGTGGTCTCGGACCCGACCGACCTGCCGATGATCGACGAGCTGGGCACCGTGCTCGGGACGGCGGTGACGGTGACGGTCGGCGCCCCGTCGGCGATCCAGTCGATCCTGAAGAAGAGCGAGAGCTCGCAGCGCGTCCTCGAGGAGGCGACGGAGGGCTTTCAGCTCCAGGTCCTGAAGGAAGACGAGAACGGGGAGGAGCACCTCACCGTCGACAAGCTGACGAGCGACGTCAGCCCGGTCATCCGGCTCGTCGACTCCACGATCTACACGGCCATCCAGAGGCGGGCGAGCGACATCCACATCGAGACGGGCGACGACTCGGTGCACGTGAAGTACCGCATCGACGGCGTGCTGCAGCCCGCGATGCGGCCCATCGCGAAGCAGTTTCACAGCCCGATCATCTCGCGCATCAAGGTCATGGCCGAGCTGGACATCGCCGAGAAGCGCATCCCGCAGGACGGCCGCTTCAAGGTGCGGACGCCCGGCAAGACGATCGACTTCCGCGTGTCGATCATGCCGAGCGTCCACGGCGAGGATGCCGTCATCCGCATTCTGGACAAGGAGTCGATCAGCGAGCAGTTCACCGAGCTGACGCTCGACATCCTGGGCTTTCCCGAACAGGAGCTCCGCCGCTTCCGGAAGTACATCCGCGAGCCGTACGGCATGGTGCTCGTCACCGGCCCGACGGGCAGCGGCAAGACGACGACGCTCTACGCGGGCCTGTCGGAGATCAAGTCCGTCGAGGACAAGATCATCACCATCGAGGACCCGGTCGAGTATCAGCTCAAGGGCATCACGCAGATCCCGATCAACGAGAAGAAGGGGCTGACGTTCGCGCGCGGTCTGCGCTCGATTCTGCGGCACGACCCCGACAAGATCATGGTCGGTGAGATCCGCGACCCCGAGACCGCGCAGATCGCGATTCAGTCCGCGCTGACCGGCCACCTCGTCTTCACGACGGTCCATGCGAACAACGTGGTCGACGTCCTCGGTCGTTTCCTGAACATGGGCGTCGAGCCGTATCAGTTCGTATCCGCGCTGAACTGCGTGATGGCGCAGCGGCTCGTGCGCCTGACGTGCAGCCACTGCCGCCGTGTCGCGAAGGTGTCGCCGGAACTGCTGATCGAGTCGGGTCTGGACCCGTCCCTTGCCGTGACGCACACGTTCTACGAGGGCGCCGGCTGCATCGACTGCGGGGGCACGGGTTTCAAGGGCCGCACCGCCATCTGCGAGCTGCTGAATCTCTCCGATCCCATCCGTGAGATGATCCTCGAGCGGCGTCCCAACTCCGAGATCAAGCGAGCCGCGCACGACGAGGGCATGCGGTTCCTCCGTGAGTCGGCGATTGAGAAGGTCATGCTTGGCATGACGACGCTGCGCGAGATCAACAAGGTCACCTTCGTCGAGTGAGCCTGCCATGAGCCCCGACTGGTTCGCTCCACCCTCTCCGGACGCCACGATCGAGATCGCCGCGGCCCGTGTCTCGGCGCTGATGCTCGACGTCCGCGGGGGCCGGCCGGTCGTGACCGCCGTGGCGGCCGAGGCTCTCCGGCCGGGCGTCGTGACGCCGGGCTTCGTCGCGCAGAACGTGCATGACGCCGGCGCGCTCGCCGAGGCCGTCCGGCTCGTGGCGGGCCGGCTTGGCGGCCGTGTGAGGCGGGTGGCGCTGGTCCTGCCTGACGCTGTCGCGCGCGTCTCGCTGGTCCGGCTCGAGCAGGTGCCCCCGCGCCGCGAGGACCTCGCGCAGCTCATCCAGTGGCAGGTCAAGAAGGGCGTGCCGTTCCCGGCCGATGAGGCGCGCGTCAGCTTCGTTCCGGCGTCGGCGGGGACCGCCGGGTTCGAGTTCCTGGCCACGGTCGTCCGCGCGGGCGTCGTCGCCGAATACGAGCGCGCCTGCACGCAGGCCGGACTTCAGGCGGGCATCGTTGATACGGCGTCGACGTCGGCAATCAACCTGCGCCTCGCAGGTGGCTCGCCGTCGGGAGACTGGCTCCTTGTCCACGTAAGGGAAGACAGCTGCGCCGTGGCGGTGCTGCGGGACGACCGCGTGCTGTTCTTCCGGTCGCGGTCGGAGGACGACCGCCTCGGCGTCGGCGACTTCGTGCACCAGGCGGTGATGTATTACCAGGACCGCCTGGAGGGGAAGGGGTTCCGGGCGGCGTATCTGGCCGGCGGGGGCGGGGGCGAGGAGACCACCGACGCCGTCCGGCGCGAGGTGGAGGAGCGGCTCGGCACGGCGGTGTCGTGGCTGGAGCCGGAGGCGTTCGTGAGCGTGCCGACGAACGCGGGGGCGGCCGGTGCAACACGGGACGTGCTCACGCCCCTCGCGGGCATGGCGCTGCGTGCGCTGGATCGGGTAGTCGCCTGATGCTGAAGACCAATCTCGCGACGCGCCCGTTTCAGGACGACCGCATCCTGCGGGCCGTCGGGCTCGCGCTGGCAGTGGTGCTTGTCATCGCCACGGCCTACAACGCCGTTTCCGTCATCCGGCTGTCGTTGGCCCAGTCCAGACTCGGTGCGCACGCCGCGGAGACGGAGCGCGAGGCCAACCGGCTTCGCAGCGAAGCGGCCGGCGTGCGGACGCGGATCGACCCGAAGGAAGTGGCCAGCGTGGCCGGCGCGGCGCGCGAGGCGAACGCCCTGATCGACCAGCGGACGTTCTCGTGGACGGACCTGTTCGCCGACCTCGAGCAGACCCTGCCCGCGGACGTGCGGGTCCGGGCGGTGCAGCCGCGCATCGACAAGGGTGAGTTCCGCGTCGTGATCTCGGCGGTCGCCAAGCGGGTCGAGGATCTGGAAACCTTCATCGAGAACCTCGAGCGCACGGGGACGTTTGCCGGGGTCAGCCCGCTCGAGGAAACCAGCGGGGACGAAGGCACGATAGACGCGGTGCTCGAGGGTGCCTACCGGCCCAGGGCCGTGGAGGCAGGCCGATGAGCGCGTGGCAGCGCACGCTGGGCGAGTATCGCCGGCTCGCGATCGGCATGGCCGTCATCGCCCTGGTGAACATCGCGGTGTACGCGTTCGCCGTGCGTCCGCTGGCTTTCCGTGTGGCCACGATCGAGGACCGCGACCGCCAGGCCGAGCAGGCGCTCGTCGCCGCCCGGGCCGAGGCGCAGGCGGTGAGCGGCGCGCTGACGGGCAAGGAGCGGGCGGTCAAAGAGCTGGCGACGTTCTACCAGACGGTCCTGCCCGCGGACCTGGCCGGCGCGCGGCGGGTCACGCACCTGAGGCTCGCACAGCTCGCCCGGGAGTCAGGGCTGGCGTTCGAACGGTTCAGCTTCGATCCGGAGCCGGTGAAGGACAGCGGCCTGACCCGCGTGAAGGGCGAGATGGTGCTGACCGGCACCTACGGCGAGGTCCGGCGTTTCGTGCACAAGGTCGAGACGTCGAAGGACTTCGTCGTGCTGGACGACCTCAGCCTTGCCGAAGGTTCGGCCGCTGGCGCCGAACTGGTCGTCACGCTGAAGCTTTCCACGTATTTCCGGACCGCCGCGTCATGACGCGGCAGCGCCGGCTTCTGATGATCGCCCTCGTGGCGGTCGCCGTCGGGCTGGCCGCGGTGGCCGCAAGCCGGTGGCTGTTTGCCCCCGCCTCTCCCGAGGGAACGGCCCGGGCCGCCGCCCGGACACCGGCTGCCGCCGTCCCGGCGATCGCCGTGGAGGATGTCCAGCTCAGCCGGCTTGCCCGGGTGCAGGATGCGCCCGCCGACGACGGCCGGGATCCGTTCCGCTACAGGGCGGCCGCCCCGCCGCCGAAAGTACCTGTGGCGCGTCCCCCGGTCAGGCTCGGTCCGCCGGAGCCGCTGCCACCGCCGCCACCGCCTCCGGTGCCGCCGCCCCCGCCGATACCCCTGAGGTTCATGGGGGTGGTGGAGATGGTGGCCCGCGGAGGACGGGTCGCGGTACTGAGCGACTCCAAGGGCGGGGTCTTCTATGGAAGGGAAGGCGATATCATCGACGGACGGTACCGGCTTCTCCGTGTCGCCGCCGACCAGGCGGAACTCGCCTACACCGATGGGCGGGGCCGTCAGTCGTTGAGGTTGTCAGGACAATGAATCGCGGCATGAATCTCTCCCAGCCTGGACGCCTGATCCGCGTCGCCCGCATTGCCCGAACGGTCGGAGCAGTGTGCCTGGCTGGCGCGCTGCTCGCGGCCTGCGGAGGCGGTGCGCGGTCGTACGGCCACGGAGACAAGGCCGCGAGAAACGGCGACTGGGACGCCGCCGTCGGCTTCTACCGGCGCGCACTCGAGAGCAGCCCCAACCGCAGTGACTACCGGATCGCGCTCGAGCGGGCCATGATCAACGCCGCGAGCGTGCACATGGACCAGGCGCGGGTCTTCGAGGCGCGCACGCAGCTTGACGAAGCGCTCCGCGAGTACCGCCGCGCCAATGAGTTCAATCCGACGAGCCGCGTCCTCGCGTCCAAGGTGCAGGAACTGGAGCGCCGCGTCCGCGACCAGCTCGAGGCGTCCCAGCCGAAGGCGTCGATCCAGCAGATGCGGGAGCGCGCGCGCCAGGAAGGCGTGCCGCCGCTACTGAATCTGACGATGAAGCTGCCGGTCATCCGGTTCGCCAACGCCAGCGTCCGCGACATCCTGAACTTCGTCGGCAGCTCGACGAGCCTGAACGTGACGTACGACCGCGATTTCCAGGATCGCGCGTACACGGTGCAGCTGGACAACATCACGCTCGAAGACGCGCTGAACCAGATCCTGTCGGCGAATCAGTACTTCTACAAGGTGGTCAACGACCACACGATCACGGTCATCCCGGACACGCCCCAGAAGCGGGCGCAGTACGAAGAGCAGGTCATCCGGACCTTCTACGTCTCTCACGCCGACGCGACGGAGCTGTCGCAGCTGCTGACGACGATGATCCGGCTGCCCAACATGGCCGTGCAGCCGAGAATCGTGGCGAACAAGTCGGCCAACACGATCACGGTGGGCGCGACGGCGAACGTGGCGGCGATCATCGAGAAGATCATCGAGTCAAACGACAACCCGCGCGCCGAGGTCGTCGTCGACGTCCAGATCCTCGAGATCAACCGGAGCCGGGCGAAGCAGTTCGGGCTGGACTTGTCGACCTATGCAATCGGCGGCGTGTTCTCACCGGAGGCGGACATCAGGAGCACCGGAAACGCGGGGGCCGGCGCCGGCGCCGGGGCCGGGGCGGGAGCCGCGGCGGGCGGTTCCACATCGCCTCAGTCCTTTAATCTGAACTCCATCTCCCGCGGCATCAACACCGGCGACTTCTACCTGTCCGTGCCGTCGGCGGTCATGCGGTTCCTCGAGAACGATACGGAGACGAAGCTCATCGCCAAGCCGCAGCTCAGGGGCGCGGAAGGGCAGAAGATTACGCTGAACCTCGGCGACGACATCCCGGTGCCGTCGACGGTGTTCACGCCGTTCGCACAGGGCGGCGCCAACATCAATCCGCTGACGTCCTTCAACTACAAGACGGTCGGTGTCGTGGTTGAGATGACGCCGCGCGTGACGTTCGAGGACGACATCATCCTGGAGCTGACGGTCGAGAGCAGCTCGCTGGGGCCGAGCATCACGATCGGCGGGCAGGCCCTCCCGTCCTTCGGCACGCGGAAGGTTCAGACCAAGCTGCGCCTGCGGGATGGCGAATCGAACCTGCTGGCCGGGCTGCTCCGCGAGGATGAGCGGAAGTCACTGAAGGGCTTTCCCGCGGTCCTGCGGCTGCCGATTCTCAAGCAGCTGTTCTCGAGCAACGACAACGAGGTCAAGCAGACTGACATCGTGATGCTGCTGACGCCGCGCCTCGTGCGGACGCACGAGCTGACGCAGCAGGACGTCAGCCCGATCTTCATCGGCACCCAGCAGAACCTCGGCCTTGGCGGGCCTCCGCCGCTCATCGCGCCGGTGGAGGCCGCGCCGGCCAACCCGCCGGCTCCGGCTACGGCAGCCCCCGTCGCGCCGAGCGGCGTGCCACCCGCTCCGGTGATCCCGCCGGGGAGTTCGACCGTGCCCGGCACGACGACGCCGCAGGGCGCGTCCCCGCAGGCGCTGCGGTTGCCGCAGGCTCCGCCGTCAGTGGTGCAGCCACAGGCGGGCGTGCCGGCGACGCAGGTCCTGCTGACGTCTCCTTCGCCCGAACTGCGAGTGGGTGGGGGGCCGTACACGGTGCCGATCTCGGTCTCGGGCGCCTCGCGACTGTCGGCCCTCACCATCACGGTGACGTTCAATCCGGCCGTGATGCGGGTGCGCACGGTGCAGGAGGGCAGCTTCATGCGGCAGGGCGGGAACGCGGCTCAGTTCACCCAGCAGGTGGACGGAGCCGCCGGACGCATCGACCTGGCCGTGACCCGGACGCAGGACCAGACTGGGGCATCGGGCGCCGGCCTGGTGGCCGCGGTCCTCTTCGACGTCATCGGGGCGGGGCAGGCCAACTTCTCGCTGTCAGGGTCGGCAACCGTTCCGGGCGGTGGCGCGGCGGGGCTCCAGTTCACGCCGACGCCGGTCTCGGCGCGCTGAGGCGGGACGGGCGATGGCCGGCCGCCAGCCGCTCCGGTGTCACCCGCGGGACCTGCTCGCCGGCTTCACCTTCATCGAGGTCATCATCGTGACCACCATCGTGATGGTGCTGGCCTCGGCCGTGCTGCCACTGAGCCAGGTCACGGCACGCCGGCAGCGGGAGCAGGATCTGCGGCGGAATCTTCGTGAGATGCGTCTCGCGATCGACAAGTTCAAGGACGCCGTGGACCTGGGCCGTATCGCGACGACCGAGGTCGAACCGGGCAGCGAGGGTTACCCGAAGAGCCTTGAGGTCCTGGTCGAGGGCGTCGGCATGGCCAATGACGCGTCCGGCCGCAAGCTGAAGTTCCTCAGGCGGATTCCCATCGACCCGATGACGAACAGCACCGAGTGGGGGCTGCGCGCCTATTCCGACAAGCCGGACGCCACGACCTGGGGAGGCAAGAGCGTGTTCGACGTCTACACGACCAGCACCGCAACGGCCCTCGACGGCACGAGGTATCGCGATTGGTAGCCCCGCGCCGCCAGGGACGGCTGGATGCCGGATTCACGCTGATCGAGCTGATGGTCGTGATGGCGATCATCGTGATCCTGGCGGGGATCGGCGTGGCCAGCTATACGAACAGCATCACGCGCTCAAAAGAGGCCGTGCTGAAGGAAGACCTGTACCGCATGCGCGACGCGCTGGATCAGTTCTTCGCGGACAAGGGGAAGTACCCCTCGGGTCTTGATGAGCTGGTGCAGGACAAGTACCTGCGCGCGATTCCGGTGGACCCTTTCACGCAGTCGGCGGACAGCTGGCAGACCGAGATGTCGGAGCCGGACCCGTCGAACCCGTCGGACAGCGTCGGCGTCAACAACGTGAAGAGCGGCGCGGAAGGCACGTCACTCGACGGCACGAAGTACGCCGAGTGGTAGCGTCGGCGTCGACCTCAGCCCACCTCGCACAGCGGTAGACACGTTTTCATCTGCGTTCCCAGGTCCGGGTGACCGGTCGCGGGTGGGCCATGCGCGTGTCGTGCGCTCACTGCGCGCATGTGAACTGCACCTGGCTCCTGCACAGACTGATTCGCGCTCGTCACGCGCATGGCCCACCCACGCCCGGCGGTGCCGGACCGCTGCACCCGGACCCCCGAGGTGATTCAGCGGGAGCGTCCGGGGGCACATGCCAGTGCGGGTGCGACTGTGGAGCATGCCGTCTTCATGACAAACGCACCGCAGGCGCCGCGTGGGATGTCGCCGGTGGGACCCGTTGGTCAGTCAGGTAACGGGTGGCGACAGGGTTCCCGCCCGGAGGCGAAAGGTCCGCCGGAGGTGCGCTTGTCCGGCATGCGGAACCCGTCCGCCCGTGCCGGCACGGGCCCCTGGGCGCTCCCGGCGGCGGCGCCGCCTAGGAGGCGGCGATTCTGACCTGAACCTGGGTGCGGGCCGTTCCGGTTCTGCCGTCCACGGTGCGGACGGTGAGCGTCACGGTGTAGGTCGTGAAGGTCGTGCTGTTCGGCGCCGGGTTGCTCGACGGGCCGTAGACGTGGCTCGTCTGGGCGCCCTGCGTCTGAATCACGACGCCGTCGCCGAAGTCCCACGTGAACGACTCGATCAGGACACCCGTTTCGGCCGTGGCGGTAGCAGTGAATGCCACCGGCGTTCCAGTGCTCCGCTCCGTGCCGACAGTGGCGGCCGTGATGTTGACGGTGAGCGGCGTCCTCGCTGCCACCGGCGTGATGTTCACCGCGACGGAGGAGCGCGTCGTCTGGCCGTTGATATCCGTGGCGACGAGCGTCGCCGTATACGGATTCGATGACCGGTAGGTATGCGTCACGGTGACGCTGCTCGACAGCGTCCCGAGGTCGGTGTTGTTGCCGTCGCCGAAGTCGAAGGCGGCGCTCCGGAGCGCCGTGCTGCCGGTGGCCCGTGCGGCTGTGAAGGTCATCGGCTGATCGACGGTCTGGGTGCAGGACGTCGTGCCCGTTCCACTGCCGGTGCAGGTCAGCGTGACCGACGGCGTACCGAGCACGGTCACCGTCGCCGCGGTTGCGGTGGTCTTGCTCCCGGACGCAGCCGAGACACTCGCCTCGGTGTTCGTCGTCAGGCCGACGGTGGCGACGCCGTTCGCGTCGGTCGTCGCGATCGTGTTGGTCAGCGTGCCGCTTGTCGTGCTGAACGTCACGGGCACGCCGGCCAGGCCCTGGCCGTTGGTACCCCGCACGACGGCGTTCAACTCGACGGTGCCGCCCGTGGACGGGACGGTGGACGGCCGTGCGCTGATCGTCACGGTGTCCGCGGCGGCGGTGCCGATGGTGAACGAAAGCGTGTTGGTGGCCGCGGTGGCGTTCTCGCCGGCCGCCGCAGAGGTATTGCCGGCCGCGCCGGAGAAGGCGCGCACGTCGGCCACGCCGGAGGCGTCGCCGGCGTAGAACGTCGTGGTCGCGATGCCGTTCCGGGTTTCCACCTCGACCGGATCGACGCGGCCGAGCGACGTGGTGAACCGGACCGCGGTGCCGTTCTGAACCGGTGTACCGCTGGGTTCGATGACGACCGCCGTCACTTCCACGCTCGCGTTGAGCGCGAGCACGCGCTGTCCGGCGGTCAATGTGATCGTGGACTGGGACGGGGCGAACAGGGGAACCTTGTCGCACGCCGTGGCAAGAAGCGCCAGGAGGACGAGGCCGGCGACGTGGGCAGCGCGACGCATGCTGCCGTCCATGGTAATCCGAACCTCGCGGCTGCCAAAACCGGAGGCTGCCGATGCGGCCGCTACGACCACAGGGCGTCGTGAAATGCCATCCGCACCGCCTGGATGCCGTCCCTCGACCGGTCCGGGTGGACACGGTTGGTCAGCAGCACGGCGTACCGGTTCCGGCCGGGGTCGAGCCAGAGGGACGTCCCGGTGAAGCCCGTGTGACCGACGGCGTGCGCCGACATGCGTGTACCGCACGAGGACGTCGGCAGCATGGTGTCCCAGCCGAGGGCACGCGAACTGCCGGGCGCGCTGCCGGACCGCGTGAAGAATCGTGCAGTCGTGTCACGGGAAACCAGGCCGGAACGGCCCTGCAGCACCTGCAGAAGGTGGCGGGCGATGACGCCGACAGCCTCGGCCGTGCCGAACAGGCCCGAGTGTCCGGCCACGCCGCCGAGCGCCCACGTGTTCTCATCGTGGACCTCGCCGACGAGGAGCCGTCCCCGCCAGGCCAGGTCCAGTTCGGTCGGCGCACAGACCGCGGATGACCGGTGGGGGAATCGGAACGTCAGGGTATCGCCCAGGCCGAGCGCGTGCGTGAGGTCGGCGAACTGCACGTCGAGCGGGCGGTCGCGCACGCGTTCGAGGAGGTGCCCGAGCAGGATGAAGCCGAGGTCGCTGTATTCGGACGTCGAGCCGGGGGCGTACGCGAGCGGCAGCCGCGCGATACGTGCCACCGCGGCGCGGACGCCGCGCAGCTCGCGGTAGAGGGGGTACCACCCGGGGAGTCCGGAGCTGTGCGCGAGCAGGTTCTCGATGGTGACGTCAGTCCGGTCCGAGCCGGTCCATTCAGGGAGGTATCGCGAGATGGGGTCGGCCGTCGCAAGCAGCCCGCGGTCGACGGCCTGCATGGTCAGCAGGGTTGTCGCGAGGACCTTCGTCAGGGATGCGAGGTCGAAGACGGTCTCCGCGGATGCGGCGGGTGCGCCGGCTGCGTACGTGAGCGTGCCAACGGCCGCGAGCCAGTCCGCGCGGGTCGCGTCGCCGCTTTCCGCGACGGCGCACGGGAAGGTCGCGTCCGCGACACCGCGCAGCAGTACCTCGCGCGCGACGTCAGACATGCGCGTCAGCGCCCGGGCGTCTGGCGGGGCGCACGGCCGGAGCGGGTGCGTCCACCCGCGCTCTCGATCTCGCGCGTCACACGCTCCTCGATGTTGCCGCCGACGGCCTCGCGGATCGAGTCGTGCGCCTTGCGCAGCCGGGAGAGCGCCTTCGAGTAGGAGAGTCCCGTGCGTTGCATGACGATCGCGGCCTTCACGTGCCAGCCGGCCTGGCGCAGGAGCCGCTCCGCGTCCTCGATGCTGACGCCGGTCGCGATATGGACGATGCGGGCCGCGCGCTCCTTGTGCTTCTCTGATGTCGGCTGGAGGTCGACCATCAGATTGCCGTAGGTCTTGCCGGTGCGGACCATGGCGGCCGTGGTCAGCATGTTGAGCACGAGCTTCGTGGCGGTGGCGGCCTTCAGGCGCGTGGACCCAGCGATCACCTCGGGGCCGACGGCCGGCGCGATCGTCAGGTCGACGAACATCTGCAGCTCGGTGGCCGGGTCGCACGTGACGAAGATGACCCTCGCGTTCGCCTTGCGCGCACTGGTCAGCGCGCCGAGGACGAAGGGCGTCATGCCGCTCGCCGAGATGCCGACGACGACGTCCTCCTTGCGGATCACGCGGGAGAGCGCCCGGGCGCCGTCCTCGTAGTTGTCCTCGACGCCTTCGCGGACCGAGAAGAACGCTTCCTTGCCGCCGGCCATGATCGCCTGCACGAGCGACGGGTCGGTGCTGAAGGTCGGGGGCATCTCCGCCGACTCGAGCACGCCGAGCCGTCCGCTGGTGCCGGCGCCGACGAAGAAGAGACGCCCACCCTTGCGGAGGGCCGTCACGATGAACTCGACGCCCGTCGCGATGCGGGCCTTTTCCTTGAGCACCGCCTGCAGCATGCGGCGATCCTCGGCAAGCATCACGTCGACGATCTCGTCCGCGGTCAGCCGGTCGAGGCTGAGCGTCGCCCGGTTGATGGCCTCGGTCGGGTTCGATTGAAAGCGGGATCGATGCGGCGGCATGCGTCGAGACACATAGCCTACAATCAATCCGGCCGTGCCTTCCAACGAGATGACGGACCCCGCCGCGGCTTCGTCGGCGGCCAGCGTGGACGCCTACCTCACACATCTGTCGGTCGAGCGGCGGCTCTCGCCGAACAGCGTCGAGAGCTACGCACGGGATCTGCAGCTGCTGGGCCGGTATGCGGCCGGTATCGAACGCCCCCTTCCGGGACTGACGGCGGCGGACCTCGACGCCTTCGTCCGCGCGCTGATGAGCGAAGGCCGGTCGCCGAACTCGGTCGCCCGGGCGGTCGCGTGCGTGCGCGGCTACTACCGGTTCCTCGCACTCGACGGCCGCGTGGCGGTGAACCCCGCGGACGGACTGCGCCCGCCGAAGGCCTGGAAGGCGCTGCCGTCGTTCCTCTCGGGCGAGGACGTCGACCGTCTGCTCGCCGCACCGGACGTGCACACGCCGAAGGGGCTGCGCGATCGCGCGCTGATCGAGCTGCTGTACGCCACCGGGATGCGTGTGTCGGAGCTGCTGTCTCTGCGCCCGGCGGATCTGAACCTCGAGGCGTCCTATCTCACCTGCACCGGCAAGGGGAGCAAGCAGCGCATCGTGCCCTTCGGCGACCAGGCCGCCAGCTGGGTAGGCCGGTACGCCAGGGAAGCGCGTCCTCAGCTGCTCGGGATTCGGAAGAGTCCGCGGCTGTTCGTCAACGCCCGCGGCGGCGCGGCGCTGAGCCGGATCGGCTTCTGGGGTCTGCTGAAGACCTACGGGCGCAAGGCCGGCGTGCAGGCCCATCTCAGCCCGCACGTGCTTCGGCATTCGTTTGCCACGCATCTGCTGGAGCGTGGCGCGGACCTCCGCGCGATTCAGTTGATGCTCGGCCACGCCGACGTCTCGACCACACAGATCTACACGCACGTGCTCGAGCACCGGATGCGCTCGGTGTACGAGCGCTTCCATCCGCGCGCATGACCGCCCGGCTGCTGGCCGTCGTCGTGCTCGGGCTCGCGGCGGCGGGTCTGTTCGTGAGCCTCCCGCCGCGCGCCCAGCCGCTGCCGTCCGGCGGGCGACCGGCCGGAGACGTCCGCGGCGTCGTGCACATCCATACGCGCCGGTCAGACGGCGGCGGCACGGTGGACGACGTCGCCAGGGCCGCGGCGCGGGCAGGCCTCGGCTTCGTCGTGCTGACCGACCACGGCGACGGCACCAGGCGCCCGGATCCGCCGGCCTATCTGCACGGCGTGCTCGTGATCGACGCCGTCGAGGTGACCACGTTCGACGGTCATGTGCTCGCGCTCGGCATAGGGCAGGCGCCGTATCGGCTCGGCGGCCGCGGCGCCGACGTGGTCGAGGACATCAACCGGCTCGGCGGGTTCGCCGTAGCCGCGCACGTGGACTCCGCGAAGCGGTCGCTCCGCTGGAGGGCCTGGGACGCGGCGCTCACGGGCTTCGAGTGGCTGAACGGCGACAGCGAATGGCGCGACGAGTCACGAACCGCGTTGTTGTCGTTGCTCCTGCGTTATCCGTTTCGCGCGCCGGAGGCGCTGGCCCGGGTCCTCGACCGGCCCGAGACGACCCTCACCCGATGGGACGAGATGCTGCGGACCCGCCGGCTCGTGGCGATCGCCGCCGCGGATGCCCACGCGCGCGTGGGCGGCAGCGACGAGGACGACCCGAAGTGGTGGAGGCGGCTGTCGCTGCCGATCCCGGGCTACGCGTCGCTCTTCCAGTCGTTCTCGACGGTCACGACCGGGGTCCAGCTGACCGGTGACGCGGCTCTCGACGCAGCGGCCGTGCTGGGCGCGCTCCGGGTCGGGCACAGCTACAGCGTCGTTGACGCGCTGGCGTCGAACGGGTGGCTGCGGGTGCGGGCCACCGGGCCCGCGGGCGTGGTGGCCGGCCCCGGGGACGACCTGCCGCCGACGGGCGATGCGACGAGCATGGTTCGATTCGATATCGATCTGCCCGTAGCCGCCGGTGCGCGCGTGCGGCTGCTGCGCGACGGCGCCGTTGTTCGCGAGGGGATGGGCGCGGCGCTGCAGGCCGACGTGCCCGCGACGCCCGCCGCCTATCGCGTGGAGGTGCTGCTCGACGGCGCACCAGGCGCACCGCCGGTACCGTGGATCGTCTCGAATCCGGTCTTCGTCGGGCGCGGGCCGGAATGGGGACGTGCCGCGACGGTGTCGACAGACCCGGTTCCCGGCGGTGCGGACATCCCGGTCCACGTGGCGTCGACGGCCGCGTGGGCCGCCGAGCAGAGCGAGCGATCCCAGGCGGAGATCGAAGCGGTGCGGCAGGGAAGCTTCAACGCGGCGCTGTTCCGGTTTGCGCTCACGGGCACCGCATCGTCGGCGCCGTTTGCCGCCGTGGCGCTGCCGATCGACGGTCTGCACGAGGCAGACACGATCGCGCTGCGCGCCCGTGCCGACCGGCCGCTGCGGGTGTCGGTCGAGCTGCGCGGACCGGCGGGCGGCCGCGAAGGCCGCTGGCGCCGGTCGGTCTACCTCGACGAGACCGCGCGGGAACTGCGCGTCCCGGTGAGCTCGCTCGCACCCGCCGGACCGGCGGACGCAGCGGCGCCGGACCCGCAGTCGGTGCGGTCGCTGCTGGTGGTCGTCGACGGCGTCAACGCCGCGCCGGGGCAGGCAGGGCAGATCTGGATCGAAGCGGCCGCGCTCACACGGCGGGCGTCGGCGTCAGGTGCGAACGGTCAGCAGGAGCCAGGCCGCGCCCGATGAGAAGAGCAGGTTCGGCGCCCAGGCCGCGATGAGCGGCGACATCAGCGTTGCCGCACCCATCGCGCCGAAGACGCTGAGCGCGCCCCAGTAGCCGAACGCGAGCACGAGTCCGACGCCGATCCCGTACATCGCGCCGCGGTTCCCGGTCGTGGTCGCGAAGGGGATTCCGATGAGCGCCATGATGAGCGTCGCGAGCGGGAAGGCGAGCTTGCGTTCGAGGGCCACCCGCTGGCGCGTCATGTCGAAGCCGCCGCGCTCCAGGCGGCCGATGTGGTCGGCCAGCTCGACGTAGTTCATGAAGTCCGGATCCGGCGTCTGCGTCGAGAAATAGGACGGCGCCTCGATGTCGATCAGCTCTTCGGTGATGGGCGCGAGGGTGACGGCTTCGCCGCTGAACCCGCGGCGCCATCCGCCGGTCGCGACCCAGGCTCCGCGCGCATCGCTGAACGCGACCCTGGTGGCATGCGTGCGCGTGGCGAGCGTGCCGGTCGCGTAATCCATGCGGTACGTGTCCAGGTCGACCAGCGTTCTCGTGCGCGGGTCGAAGTAGCCGAAGTGGTAAATCTCGCCGTTGCGGGCCGCGACCCAGCGCCGGCGGAGCACATCGAAGGTCTCCGGAGAGCCGCCGCGGATCACGTGACGGATCGCCTCGGCGCGATAGTTCGCCGGGCCCAGGACCGTCTCCTGCATCCAGCCTTCGGCGGCGGCGACGGAGGCGGCCGCCAGGAAGAGCGGCAGCGAGATGCGGTAGAGGCTGATGCCGCACGCCTTCATCACGACGAGTTCGGAGTTGCGCGTGAGCAGCCCGACGGTGACGAGCGTCGCCAGCAGCACCGACATCGGGAGCACGTAATAGAGCGCCTGCGGCGTCGCGAACCAGAGGTGCCAGAACAGCTGCCCCCAGTTGGCATCGCCGCGCAGGACTTCGTCGGACAAATCAATGAACGTGGACACATGGAAGAGTCCGACGAGCGAGACGACGCACAGCAGGAACACGCGGCCGTAGCCCCCAAAGACGTAGCGATCGAGGAGGCGAGTGCCTGGAATCGCCGGAAGCATGCGGGCCGCGCCCAGGCGGGGAAGCCGGGCGAGGGTGCCCGTCCACCAGAGCGGCAAGCTGCGTGTCCGCTCGATTGCGCGGCTGCGTTGCAGGAACAGGGCGACGCCGCCAAGGCCAAATACGAGGTTGGGAAGCCACGCGGCAAACCAAGGCTGCACGAAGCCGCCCTTTGCCAGATTCGAGGAGTTCTCAAGCAGGACGTAGTAGACGAAGATGACGACCACTCCGATCACGAAATTGGAGAGCTTGCCGTCACGTCGATGGTTCGCCCCCAGCGTGAGCCCGAACAGTCCCAGGACCAGACAAGCGGCCGGAATCGAAAACTTCTTCTGGATCTCGACCCGGGCACCGAGGGTCGACTCTCCCCGTGACTCGCGGTCTGCGATGCGAGTTCTGAGTTCGGCGATCGACATTTCGCGCTCACCCTTTGCGGGCCCGGCCTTCGGAAAGATGCTCTCCGGGTCGACGCTCAAGATGGTCTGCGCCCAGGTCGTCGGCCGGTAATTGTCGGCCTCTCCGGTGGTGTGGGTCACACCCTCCTCGAGCACGATTTCGACCCGGCGCTGGGCGCGGTCGATGAGCACCCGGCCGCGCTTGGCCACGTGGACAGCTTCGGGCTGCCCCTGGCCCCCGGTCACCAGGAAGACGTCCTTCCAGCCACCCGTGGGCGGAAGCTCCCGGACATAGAGCGTGGCGCCGGGGAACGCGTTGAAGAACACCCGAGGACGGACCTCACCCTCGGCGCGCTCCGAGAGAATGCGGAACATGATTTCGCGGAACGCCTGATTGGCATTCGGCAGCATCGCGAGGAGAACGTACAGCGTCGCTGCCGTGGCGCCCGCTGCCAGGATGCCGACTGGCCACAGCAGCCTGGTTAGGCTAACGCCGCAGGCCTGCATCGCGACCCATTCACGGTCTGACGACAGCCGTCCAAACCCGACCAGCAGACCGAGCAGCAAGGCCATCGGGATGGCGAGTCCGAGCGCGGCCGGAACAAGGGTCAGCATGAGCTGAGCGATGACCGACGTCGGCACGTCCTTCGCGACCAGTTCCTCGGTCGACTTCAAGACAACCGGAATGAGCTGCAGCAGGGTGAAGACCAACAGCCCGAGCGCGGCGGGCACGAGGGTCTGGCGGATGATGTAGCGGTCGAGGATGCGCACCGGGCGGGCCGCCTTGATTATGGGCCTCCGCGGGCCCCTCCAGAGGCGTTCATTAACATAACGCTTCTTATGCGACGTTGCGGATAACGTGTGGAAAGGCCGGAATCGGCGCGGTGAATCGCCCGAAAACGGTTCGCGGTTCCTCTGCTGTCGGGGTTGTTGGCTCGGACTTTCGGTGTCGGCGGCGCGGAACCCCGACCCCAGTTCAGGCCAGGCTTCCGCGAACGGGACTCAGCGGCGCGAGGCCTTCAGTTCTTTCAGGATGCCCTCGAGCGTTTCGATCAGTTCGGTCTTGTCGACCCGGCTCTTCTTGAACGTCATCTTCAGGCTGAAGGCCTTGGTCGACGGCTTGAAGTTGAACGTGAAGGCCTTCGGGCGGGCCTTCGCGGCGTCCTCGGTTTCAGCCCGGACCTTCGCGCGGGTCACGCCGCCGCCTTCGGCGAGCTTGCGCACCAGCGCCAGCATCTTCTCCGGGTCACCCTGCCGGACGATCTGCAGCAGCGTCGACTTGGAGGTAATGTCGGCCAGCCGACATAGGCTCCGGACCTCCTCCGGCATCTGGTTCAGCGCCAGGATCTCCGTCACCGCGGTTCGCGATTTCCCGAGCTTCCGGGCCATGTCTTCGTGCGTGTAACGGCACCGGTCGGCCAGCTGCACGAGCGCCTCGGCCTCTTCAAACGGCGTCAGGTCCTTGCGCTGAAGGTTCTCGATGAGCGCGAGCTCAAGCACCTCGAGCTCGTCCACGTCCTTGACGATGGCCGGCACCTCGGTCAGGCCCGACTGGACGGCCGCATGGTAGCGGCGCTCGCCGGCGATGATCTGGAACCGTGCCCCCTGAGGCCGGACGATCAGTGGCTCGATGATCCCCTTCTCGCTGACGGAGGCAATCAGCTCCGACAGGTCACCCATCTGCTGACGGGGCTGGTTCGGGTTCGGGTCGATCAGGTCCAGGGACAACATGCGGCCGATCGGCGCGCCGCTCGACGCCACGAGCGCGTCGACGTAGTGCTGGTCGTGCCGCATGTGGACGGTGTCAGGGAGTCCGCGCTTCGCCACGTTCGATCACCTCCTCGCACAGACTGTAATAGTCGGTCGCGCCGACCGAGTCCGGTGCGAAAGTGAAGATGGATTCCTTGTAGGCGGGGCTCTCCTCGAGCCGCACGCTCTTGCTGATGACGGTCTTGAATACCTTGTTGCCGAAGACCTTCTGAATCTGCTTCCGGATGTCCCGGCCAAGCGCCGTGCGCTTGTCGTGCATCGTGATCACGACGCCCAGGATCCGGAGGTCCGGGTTGGGCCGCTGCCGCACTTTCTCCACCGTCTCCAGCAGGTCGTCGGTGCCCTCGAGCGCGAAGTAGGAGGACTGGATGGGCACCAGCAGATGCGTCGCCGCGACGAGCGCGTTGACGGTCAGCAGGCCAAGCGCCGGCGGGCAGTCGATCACGATGTGCGCGAACTCGTTGCCGAGCTGCTGGATCTTGTCCTTCAGCCGGAAGTGCGCGTCGAGTTCGCCGACCAGGCGCGACTCGAGTTTAGCGAGGGCGATGCGGGCCGGAGCGACCCAGAGGTTTGCCAGCGTGGCCGGGTGAATGATCGAACGGAGCGGGACGGCCGGGTCGACGATGGCGTCGTAGGTGCTGGCCTCCACGGTGCGGAGGTCGAGGAAGGAGATGCTGCTGTTGGCCTGCGGGTCCAGGTCGATCAGCAGCGTCGGGCTGCCGCGCATGGCGAGCGCGGCGGCCAGGTTGACGGCGGTGGTGGTCTTACCCACTCCGCCCTTCTGGTTGGCGATGGCGACGATCATGGGGCGTGGGGAAACGGAAACGCAGCGGACGAGGGCAGTCTACGGCATTGTCGGCCGGCCGACAATTCTCATCTCCGACTTACATCTTGTACTTGCCCATCGTCTCCGGGTCCATGTCGTCGAGCCAGGCGTGCAGCCGCTCCGGGTCGGCCTGCTCCGCGGTCATGTCGGACGTCCGCGCGTGTTCGAAGACCGCGTCCTCGACCAGGATCGGCGCCCGGGTCCGCAGCGCGAGGGCAATCGCGTCACTCGGCCTGGCGTCGATCGCGAGGCGCTCGCCGTGCCGCGTGATGTGGATGATCGCGTAGAACGTGTGCTCGCGGAGGTCGCTGACGACGACGCGGTCCACCGTGCCATCCATGTCAGCGATGATGTTGCGCAGCAGGTCGTGCGTCATGGGACGCGAGGTCGCGATGTTCTCGATCTGCAGGGCGATGGCGTTGGCCTCGACGACGCCCACCCAGATCGGCAGAACGCGTTCGGCGTCCCGCTCCTTCAGGATGACGATGGGCGTGCTCGTGACCGGGTCGACCATCAGACCCTTGATCGTCATCTCTACCTGCATCGTGCCCTTCCCTTCCCTACACGGCGGGCCGCCCCCAGACGCTGTTGGGACCCGCGCGCTCGATCGTGACCGGCAGCGTCCGGCCGATCCATGACGGCTCGCCCGGACAGTTGACCACAGTGTTGCCGGACGTCCGGCCCGAGACCTCGTGGTCCCGCCGCCGGGAGACGGCGTCGACCAGGACCTCGAAGGTCCGGCCCACCATCGCGTCGTGCAGCCCCTGCTGGATGTTCCGCTGCTGCTCCTGCAGCGTGACTATCCGTAGGGTCTTTTCGGCTGCAGGGACGTCATCCTGTAGTCGCTTCTCCGCCAGCGTATTCGGCCTTGGCGAGTACTTGAACGAATAGATGGCGTGGAACCCGACGGTCCGCGCCAGGCTGAGGGTGTCTTCGAAGTCGGCCGCCGTCTCCCCCGGGAAGCCGACGATGACGTCCGTGGACAACTGGATGCCGGGCACCGCCTCACGGACGCGGTCGACCAGGCGCAGATAGTCGTCGCGCGTGTGCCGCCGCCGCATCGCCGCGAGGATGGCCGTGGACCCGGACTGCACGGGCAGGTGGAGGTGCTTGCAGACCCGGGGCAGGTCACGGATGGCGGCGATGATCCGCTCGCTGGTATGCCGGGGGTGCGGGCTGGAGAAGCGGATGCGCCGGATGCCGGGGATCGCGTCGACCTTCTCGAGCAGTGCGGCGAAGTCGATCGCGGGGTCGTCCGGGTCCTGGTAGTGATTCACGATCTGTCCGAGGAGCTGGACTTCGGGCCGCCCGCTGGCGACGGCCTCGGCCGCCTCCGCCACGATGTCCGCGGCCCGGCGCATGCGCTCCTTGCCGCGCGTACCCGGGACGACGCAGAACGCGCAGTGGTCGTTGCAGCCTTCGATGATCGTGACGTACGCGTGGACGCGGTCCTGCCGCCGGGCGACGCCGAGTGGAAAGGAGACGTCGTCCATCGGGGCGACGTCGACGACCGCGAACGGGTCCCTGCGGGCCTGCTCGACGAGCATCGGCAGCAACCGCTGGCGCTGCGTGCCCACGATCACATCGATCAGGCCGCCGTGCGTGCCTTTCAACAGGGCGTTGCCTTCCTGCTGCGCCACGCACCCGGCCACGGCAACTGTCGGCCGGCGGCCCGTCTCCCGCCCGAGGACGTTGATCTCGCCCAGACGGGTGTAGAGCTTGTCCTCTGCGTGCTCCCGGACGCTGCACGTGTTGACCACGATCAGATCCGCGTCCGCATCCGACGCGGCGGGCTCGTAGCCGGCCTGCTCCAGGAGGCCGGCCATCCGCTCTGAGTCGTGGACGTTCATCTGGCAGCCGTAGGTTTCGATGAAATAGCGCGGCGGCATCAGTGTTTCGCTTTCGCCCTGTGTTTGCTTTCGCCTGTTCGGCGCGCGGACGCGCGGGCGGCGTCGATGAGCTGGCCTGCGGCGTCGAGCGCCGCGGGCGTGACGGCCGAACCCGCCAGCATGCGGGCGATCTCGTCGCGCTGCCCGCTCGCGTCCAGGTGGTCGACACGCGTCAGTGTCCGGCCCCCGGCGGTCTCCTTCCGGACACGGATCTGCCGCGTCGCGTAAGCGGCGATCTGGGGGACGTGCGTGATGGCGACGACCTGGAACCGGGCCGCGAGCCGCTGCAGACACTGCCCCACCACGTCCGCCGTCCGGCCCCCGAGGCCGGCATCGACCTCGTCGAAGATGAGCGTGCGCCCTTCGGCGTCGGCGGCCGACAGCGTGCGGAGCGCGAGCACGGCGCGCGAGAGTTCGCCGCCGGAGATCACGCGGGCGAGGGGACGCGGGCTCTCGCCAAGGTTGGCCGACAGATACAGCTCGACGCGGTCCGTGCCGCGCTCGCCCCACTCGTCCTCGTCCAGCGGGCGGTCGCCGAAGCGCACCTCCACGCGGGCGTGCTCCATCGCCAGCTGGTGCAGCAGCGTTTCGAACTCGCTCGCGAACCGGGGTGCGGCGTCCGTCCGTGCGCGGGAGAGCCGTCCGGCCGCCGTGAGATAGTCCTTGCGGGCGGCCGCACACGCGGACTGGAGCGCATCGACGCCGTCGTCCGGGCTCGTCAGCAGCCGATGCTCGACCCGGTGCCGCTCGGCAAGGGCGATGACGTCGTCGAGAGACGGGCCGTACTTCCTGACCAGCCGCTCGAGCCCGGCCAGCCGCGACTCCACGCCTTCGAGTTCGGCGGCCGCCTCCTCCATCCGGTCGGCGCTGTCGCGCAGGGCCTCCGCCATGTCTTCGAGCTGTCCCTTGATGGCGGTACGGCTCTCGGCGTACGGCAGAAAGGCGGGGTCGATCTCGGCCAGTTCCGCCACGCGCTTCCACACGCCGGCGAGGACCGACATCGCCGAATCGTCCTGGCCATAGAGAGCCTGATACGCCTCGCGGCACAGCCGCTCGATGCGCTCCGCGTGGACGAGAACGGCGCGACGCGACGCCAGTTCCTCGATCTCGCCGGCCCGCGGCTGGAGCGCGTCGATCTCGCGCAGTTCCTCCGCCATCCTCGCGACGCGGCGCTCGCGTTCGGAGGCGTCCATCTGCGAGTGCGCCAGGCGGGCGCGGGCATCGCGGAAGGTCGTCCACGCCGTGGCGACGGCGGCCAGTTCGCGCAGCGGCCGTGCGAACGCATCGAGGACACCGAGATGTGACGCGGGATCGAGCAGCGCGAGATGCGCGTGCTGGCCGTGGATCTCGACCAGCGCCGGCGCGCGCTCACGCAGCACCGCGCTGGAGACGGCCGCGCCATTGACGAACGCACGGTTGCGCCCGGTCGCGGTGATCTCCCGGGCGAGCGTCAACGGGCTTCCGTCGTGGTCGAAGGTTGCGGATACCGTCGCGGTCGCCTCGCCCGTCCGGATGAGGTCGGACGACGCGCGGCCTCCCAGTACCAGCTCCAGCGCGTCCAGAAGGATGGATTTGCCCACCCCGGTCTCGCCGCTGAGGACGGTCAACCCGGGGCCCAACTCGACATCCGCTGAGGCCACGACGGCCAGGTTCCGGATGGAAATAGATCGGAGCATGTGGCCGGAACTCCCATCGTATCATATATTTGACAGGATATTGACCCCGTGGTAGTCTGCACACGGTTGCGCTGTCCCAGCGGCGCCCTATCCCCCAATCGGAGGTCGTGGTGTTCACCTGTGGCAGCTGCATGCTGGCACTCCAGATGCCGGATGTAGCCCCTGAGGCTGGGACGGATCTGATCGGCATCGTGACGCGGAGCACGCCCATCAACCAGGCGGTGCTCGCCATCCTCGTCGCGTTCTCCATCGCGTCCTGGGCCGTCATCCTTATCAAATACCTGTCGTTCCGCACGGCGTCGCGCCAGTCGGACGCGTTCATCGGCGCCTTCCGCAAAGGGGGCTTCGCAGAGGCGCAGGGCGCGTGCGATGCCTCGAAGGCCTCTCCCCTCGTCGGACTGTTTCAGGCCGGCTATGCGGAGATGTCGGCGCAGTTCCGGTTGACCTCCGCCGCCGCGGCTCCCGGAGCCAGGCCCCAGCTCAAGAGCCTCGAAGCCGTGGACCGGGCGCTCCTTCGCGCGGCCGCGTCGGAGATCAGCCGCCTCGAACGGAAGCTCACGTTTCTGGCGACGACCGCCAGCGTGACGCCCTTCGTCGGCCTGTTCGGCACCGTCGTCGGCATCATGATCGCGTTCCAGCGCATCGGAACCACCGGCTCCACGAACCTCGCCGTCGTCGGCCCGGGCATCAGTGAAGCGCTCGTCGCGACCGCGATGGGCCTCTTCGCCGCGATTCCGGCCGTGCTCGCCTACAACCAGCTCACGCACCGGGTGAAGGAATTCTCGGCGGCGATGGACGACTTCGCGATGGAGTTTCTGAACATCGTGGAGCGGAACTTCACCTAGGCCTCCATCCATGCCGAAGGTGCTGTCGGGCGGGTCCGGAAGCGGCCGTGGCCGCGGGCGGCGCGTGGCGCCGACCCTCGCCGAGATCAACGTCGTCCCTCTCGTCGACGTGATGCTGGTGCTGCTCATCATCTTCATGGTCGCCGCGCCGATGCTGCAGCGTGGCATCGACGTGAAGCTGCCGATTGCGAGCCGGTCGCAGGAGATCGCCAGCGAGCGGCTGTTCGTCTCCGTGCCGATCTCCTACCAGAAGGACAAGCGCGTCTACATCGGCGAGGACGCCGTTCCGCAGGCCGTCCTTGGCGAGCGCGTGCGGCAACTGCTCGTGAACCGCTCTGACCGCCAGGTCTTCCTCCGCGGCGACGGCGGCATTCGCTACGACGAGTTCATGTCCATCGTCGACATCCTCAAACGCGCGGGCGTCGAGAACGTCGGGCTCGTCACGGCCCTCCCGGGCGAACGGTGATGCGGTTCCTGCCCCTTCGCCGCGGATGCACGACCACATGACCGCCACCGACGCCGTGACCGGAGTCATCGCGGCCCGGCATGTGTCCGGCGAACGCTGGGCGCCGGTCGTCGGCTTCTCCATCGCGCTGCACGCGCTCCTCGTCGCGGTCGTGGTGCTGGTGCCGATGGGCGACCAGGCCGACGACGTGCCGAAGACCGTGATGACGATCAGCCTCGGCGGCACGGCCGGTCCCCGCACCGGGGGCATGACACCGATGGGCGGCAAGGAAGTGCAGACCGTCCGGCCGCCCGAAGAGAAGCCGCGCGCCGAAGCGCCACCGGCCGCGAAGCCCCCGGAGATGACGCTGCCGGCGAAGACGCAGACCGTTCGGCCGAAGCGCGAGGTGCCGAAGCAGGCGGCGCAGGACGCCACCGGCCGGCAGTTGGCGGCCGGAGAGGAAGTCCAGGCGGGTTCCGCGCGGGCCCAGACCGGTGCGCGCGGGCAGGGGTTCGGCCTGACGGGCGGCGGCGGTTCGGGCACGGGGGCCTATCTGGATGTGGGAGACTTCTGTTGTCCGGAGTATCTCGAAACAGTGATGCAGGTCATCCAGCGCAACTGGGTCGCGAAACAAGGTCTCAACGGACAGACGCTGATGAAGTTCACCGTCCTGCGCACGGGGCAGGTCACCAGCGTCCAGGTTGAACGTCCCAGCGGGTTCGCCGCACTCGACATGGCCGCCCAGCGGGCGCTGCTGCTGACGGCGCGCGTGCCGCCGCTGCCAGCGGCGTTCTCCAATCCCGATCTCACGATCCATCTGCGTTTCGACTATCAACGGTGATGACGATGCCCGCTCGCTGGTCCGCTCTCGTGGCCGCTCTCGCCCTGCTGTGGGCGTCTCCGTCGGCCTTTCAGACGCCCCAGTCTCCGGCGCAGCGTGCGCAGCCCTCGGAGATCGAACTCGCCATCGCCGGTGACAGCGGCACGCCACCGCGGTTCGCCGTACCGGCCTTCATCGCCGGCGCCCCGGATGCGGCCGACGCCGCGAAGGTGCTGACCGACGTGCTCTGGAACGACCTCGCCTTCGAGCGGGAGTTCTATCTGATTCCGCGCGACACCTACGCGTCGATTCCAGTTGCGCGCACCGCCGATCAGCTGCCCTTCGCGGCCTGGCGGGAACTCGGCGCCGACGGCGTGATCTTCGGCAGCGTGCAGAAGACCGGGGCGAATCTGCGCATCGAGGTACGACTCTTCAATATCCGCACGCGGCAGTCCGTGTTCGCGCGCGAGTATGCCGGACCGGCCACCAACCCGCGCGGCCTGGCCCACGCCGCAGCGGATGAACTGCACCAGGCACAACGGGCGCTCCGCGGCGTGGCGCGCACGCGCATCGCGTTCACGTCGGACCGCAACCGCGAGAAGGTCGCCGGCACGACCGAGAACCGGGACGTCAAGGAGATCTACTTCGCGGACTACGACGGTTTCAGCCCGCGACGCATCACGGTGGATCGACAGCTGAACATCACGCCGGTGTGGGCGCCGGACGGTCGCGCCATTGCCTATACGTCGTACCGGCGCGGCTTCCCGGACATCTACATCATCCGGCCCTTCGAGGGGACGTCGTCGAACCCGACGGGTGGCAAGGGCAGCAGCTTCCTGCCGTCGTATTCTCCGGACGGCAAGCGACTGGCCTTCATGTCCAGCCGGGACGGCAACCCGGAGATCTACGTGATCAACGTGGACGGCTCGGGCCTGCGGCGGCTGACGAACCACGCGGCGAGCGACGTCACGCCGACCTGGTCACCGACCGGGACCGAGATCGCGTTCACGTCGGATCGCACCGGCACGCCGCAGATCTACATCACGAGTGCCGAAGGGACCGGCGGCGCCCGCCGGATTTCGCTGAACGAATCGTACGCGGATCGTCCCACCTGGTCGCCTCCCCCGTTCAACGAAATCGCGTTCAGCGCGCGGACCGGACCGGGCTTCGACATCAAGGTCTACGACGTCGCGGGCGGCCAGACGCGCCAGATCACGTTCGGCGAGGGCACGAACGAGAGTCCGGCGTTCGCGCCGAACGGCCGCCATCTTGCTTTTACGTCGACCCGGGCCGGCAACGTCCAGGTCTTCACGATCGCGCGTGATGGCAAGGACGTCCGCCAGATCACGCGGGAAGGCAACAACTACACGCCGAGCTGGTCGAATTGATCGCCCGTGAGCGCGTAGACTGGTGGGGCCGCGGCCCACGCCGCAGAGGAGCAGCAGGGCGCATGCAGAACTTCACGAATTCATTCCGGACACTGGCCGGCTCCCTCGCGGTGGCCGCCGCGGTGACGCTGGCGGCGTGCGCAGCAAAAAAGGCACCTGAGGCCCCGCAGCCAGTGCCGACGCAGCCCGACGTGGCGGCGTCCGCGCCACCGGCCGCCCCCGCGCCGAGACCGCAGCCCGCGCGCGAGCCGTTGCCGGTGCCGCCGCAACCGGTGACGGATGACCGCGTGTCGTCGAAGTCGCTCGACGACCTGAACCGGGACTCCCCGCTCAAACCCATCTTCTTCGGCTACGACAGCGCTGAACTGGACGAGGCGAGCCAGAAGATCGCCCAGACCAACGCCGGCGTGCTGCGCGCCAACGCCACATGGGTCGTCACGGTCGAAGGGCACAGCGATGAGCGCGGCACGGCCGAGTACAACCTCGCGCTGGGCGAGCGCCGCGCCGCCTCCGTCAAGGACTACCTGGTGTCGCTCGGCATTTCCGCCGACCGGGTGCGTGTGGTGAGCTACGGCAAAGAGTTCCCGTTTGATCCGGGGCACGACGAAGCCGCCTGGGCGAAGAACCGGCGTGGGCACTTCGTCGTGACGGCCAAGTGACGCCGATGCGTGCGCGTGCCGTCGCTGTCGCAGTCACGCTCTCGATGCTCGCGGCCGGTCGCGCGTCCGCCGCGGACCGTGAGCACCAGCAGATCGTCGCCGACATCCGCATGCTGCAGGAACAGACGCAGCAGATTGCGCTGGCCATCGCGTCGCTGGCCGACGCGCTGAAGGCCGCCACGGCGCAGCTCGAGCGGAGGCTCGACCAGCAGACGGAGGCCGCGCGGAAGTCGGCCGCCGATCAGAAGATCCTGCTCGACAACATGGCGTCGGATCTCAAGGTCATCCGCGAGCGGTCAGACGAGACGAACGTGCGCCTGTCCTCGCTCGACCAGGAGATCGAAGCCCTGCGCACGGCACTGCCGCCGCCTGGCTCATTCCTGGCACCCGTGGCCGACCCGGCGCAGCCGGCACCGGACGGCGTGCCGCCCGTCTCGGGTGCGCCGGCGCCCGTCGCGCCGCCGCCGAACGCGGCTGGCCTGTCGCCCCGGCGCATGATGGAGCAGGCCTTCGCGGACTACACGGCGGGTCAGTATGCGCTGGCCGTGCAGGGCTACGAGGCGTTCCTGCGGACCTTCCCTGCTTCCGAGCAGGCCGACGACGCGCAGTTCATGGTCGGCGAGGCGCACTTCGCCGCGAAGAAGGACGCTGACGCGGTGGCCGCGTACGGCGAAGTCATCAAGCGCTTCCCCGCCGGCAATGCCGCGCCCGACGCGTACTACAAGCGCGGGCTGGCGATGGAGCGTATGGGGAATCCTGACGGCGCCCGCGAGTCGTGGCAGCAGGCCGTCAAGCTGTTCCCGGAGTCGGATGCCGGACGCCTGGCCAAGCAGGGCCTTGACCGTCTGGCGGCACGCAAGCCCTGAGCGAGCGGAAAGGATCAGAACCGTGGGTAGTGTGAACAAAGTCATCCTGGTGGGGAACCTCGGACGCGACGCCGAGGTCCGGTTTACACCGAGCGGCGCGGCCGTCGCCAACTTCAGCATCGCCACGACCGAGGTCTGGAACGACAAGAGCGGTCAGAAGCAGGAGAAGACCGAGTGGCACAAGGTCGTCCTGTGGGGCAAGGCGGCCGAGGCGCTGAAGGACTATCTCGTCAAGGGCAAGCAGATCTACGTCGAGGGCCGGCTCGAGACGCGCAAGTGGGAGAAGGACGGCGTCGAGCGCTACACCACCGAGGTCAAGGCCGACAAGATCACGCTGCTCGGCGGCGGTGGCGGCGGCGGCGGAAGCCGCAGCATGGATCGGAGCATGGGCCAGTCCGGTGGCGACGAGTCGCCGATGGAGCCCATCACCGACGACGACATCCCCTTCTAGACGGCCGTGTCGTCACCCGTCAGACGCGTCGAGAAGCCGTGGGGCTACGAGATTCACTGGGCCCACACCGAGCGCTACGTCGGCAAGATCCTGCACATCGACGCCGGTCATGCGTTGAGCCTGCAGTACCACGTGAAGAAGGACGAGACGGTCTACGTGCAGCGGGGCCGTCTCCGCTATGAGATCGAACGCGATGGCGTCATGACGACGCTCGACCTCGGGCCTGGCGACGCGCTCCACGTGACGCCGGGCACGATTCACCGGATGACGGCGATCGAGGATACGGATGTGCTCGAGGCCTCGACGCCGGAGCTGGACGACGTCGTGCGGCTCGAAGACCGCTACGGCCGCGTCCCGGGCACGCCCGCGGGCTAGCACGACGCGCCACCGCGGCTAGCTGTCGCGGTGGTTGACCCGGAGACGGATGCCCGGAATGGCCGCCAGCGTCTTCGCCAGCGCCTCGGCGATCATCACCGATCGATGCTGCCCGCCGGTGCAGCCGATGGCGACGGTCAGGTAGCTCTTCCCTTCCTTCACATACTGCGGCAGCGCAAAGGTCAGAAACGCCGTCAGCTGCTTCAGGAACGCGCCCGTCGCCGCGTGGCGCCGCATGTAGCGGACCACCGGCTGGTCGCGTCCCGTCAGCGGTTTGAGCGCCGGGACGAAGTGCGGGTTCGGCAGGCACCGGACGTCGAAGACCAGGTCGGCGTCCAGCGCCGGCCCATGCTTGAAGCCGAAGCTCATCAGCGTCACGACCATCGCCGCCCGTTCGGTCGGGTCCTCGGACAGCCTCCTGAAGGCATCCCGCAGTTCGTGGACGGTCAGGTTCGACGTGTCGAGGATCAGGTCCGCCATGGACCGGATCGAGTTCAGCTTCCGCCGCTCCTCGCGGATCCCCTCGCCGACCGGACGATCCTTGGCCAGCGGATGCGGGCGGCGGGTCTCGCTGAAACGGCGCATCAGCGCCGAGTCGGACGCCTCGAGAAAAATCAGCGTCGGCCTCAGCGCGAGGTTCTGCCGCAGCTTGCGATAGACCCGCGCGAAACTCGTCAGGAATCCGCTCTCGCGCACGTCGACGACGATGGCCACGCGCGGGATGCCGGCGTCCTCGCGCAGCGCGAGGTCGGCGACCGTGGGTATGAGCTGCGTCGGCAGGTTGTCGATGCAGAAGTAGCCCAGGTCTTCCAGCGCCCGGATCGCGTGCGACTTGCCCGAGCCCGACAGCCCCGTCACGATGGTGAAGCGCGGGGCGTGTGGTGCGGGGCGGGTGCGCCGGGCTGCGGGCATCAGTAGAGCACTTTGCGCTGGTTCGACGTCGGGATCTTCAGCTCTTCACGGTACTTCGCGATTGTGCGGCGGGCCAGTTCCAGGCCCTCGCGCTGGAGGATGCTGACGATCTTCGAGTCACTGAGCGGCTTGTGCGGATCCTCCTGCTCGATGATCTTGCGGATCCGCTGCTTGATGGTGACCGACGAGACGGCGTCGCCGTACTGACTCGCGATGCCGCTGTGAAAGAAGTACTTCATCTCGAACACGCCCTGCGGCGTGTGCATGTACTTGTTCGTCACGACGCGGCTGACGGTCGACTCGTGCATGCCGATGTCGTTGGCGACGTCCCGCAGCACGAGCGGACGGAGGTACTCGATGCCGTGGTCCAGGAACTCGCGCTGGAAGTTGATGATGCTGGTCGCGACCTTGTGAATCGTGCGCTGGCGCTGCTCGACCGACTTGATGAGCCAGAGCGCCGAGCGGAACTTGTCCTTCACGTAGTTGCGCGTCTCGTCGGTGTTCTCGCCGCCCTTGTCCAGCAGCCGCCGGTAGACCGGGCTGATGCGCAGCTGCGGCAGGCCCTCCTCGTTCAGCACCGCGACGTACTCGTTCTCCACCTTCATCACGTAGACGTCGGGAATCACATACTGCGATTGCGACGGGTTGTGCCGGGCGCCCGGCTTCGGGTCCAGGTGGCGGATGATCTCGATGGGCTCCTTGAGCTCCTCGATCGACATCCCCATCTTCTTCGACAGCTCCTGGATCTGGTGGTTCTGCAGCAGCCGGAGGTGCTCGGTGACGATCGTCTCGGCGGGCGTCCCGCCGAGCCCGTGATGCCGGAGCTGCAGCGCGAGGCACTCCTGCAGGTCGCGCGCGGCGACACCCACCGGGTCGAAAGTCTGCACGAGCTGGAGCGCGCGCTCCACGTCGGCCGGCGCCCACGGCCCCATCGAGCCGATCTCGTCGAGCGTCGCGACGAGCTGGCCGTCGTCGTTGAGGTTCCCGATGATGGCCTCGCCGATGCCGCGGATCAGGGGGTCGTCGGTCTGCATCGAGAGCTGCCAGAGGAGATGGTCGGAGAGAGAGTCCGACGTCGACAGCGTGTTCTCGATGGGCGGCAGCTCCTTGACCTCGGTGGGCGTGCGCGCCTTGTAACCGTCGTCGAGGTAGTCGCCGAAGAAGTATTCGTAGTCCTGGTCATCCCAGGTGTCCGTCTTGTCGTCCTGCTTGGCCTTCTCTTCCGCCTTCTCGGCCTCGGCCTGCGCCTCGGGCGGCTGGAGGTCTTCGGACGGGACCTCCTCGAGCATCGGGTTCTCCACCATCTCCTGATTCAGCAGCTCCGAGAGCTCGAGCGTCGACATCGGCAGCAGCTTGATCGCCTGCTGCAGTGACGGCGTCAGAATCAGCTTCTGAACGAGACGCGTGTGGAGTTTCTGATGAAGCGCCATTCGAGATGGCCCCGCACGGGGCTACGTCGAGTTTAGTCCAAGCGGAAGTCGGACCCGAGGTAAATCCGGCGCACCTCCTCGTCCGCGGCCAGCTCCCCGGGCCGTCCCGCGCGGAAGAGCACGCCGTCGCTGACGATGTACGCACGATCCGTGATGCGGAGCGTTTCGCGCACGTTGTGATCGGTGACGAGTACGCCGATTCCGCGCGCCTTGAGCTGCTGGATGATGCCCTGGATTTCGGTGATCGCGATGGGGTCGATGCCCGCGAACGGCTCATCGAGCAGGATGAAGCGCGGCGACATGACCAGCGCGCGCGTGATTTCGGTCCTGCGCCGTTCGCCGCCCGACAGCGTGTGCGCGGGAGACTTCGCCAACGGCGCGAGGTGCAGCTCATCGAGCAGCTCGGCGAGGCGGGTACGGCGCTCCGCGCGCGAGAGCGGCAGCGACTCGAGAATCGCGAGAATGTTCTGCTCGACGGTCAGGCCGCGGAAGATCGACGGCTCCTGCGGCAGATAGCCGATGCCCTTCCGGGCCCGGATGTACATCGGCGCGGCGGTGACGTCCTCGCCGTCGAGCAGCACGCGGCCGGAGTCCGGCGAGGTCAGGCCGACGGTCATGTGGAACGTCGTCGTCTTACCGGCACCGTTCGGCCCCAGCAGGCCGACGACTTCCCCCGCCGCGACGGAGATGCTCACGCCGCGCACGACGGTGCGGCCGCTGAAGGATTTGGTGAGGTCGACGGTCTGGAGCGTGGGCATCAGGGCGTGCGGAGAGGCGTGGGCGCCGGGGCGGGCGTGCAGGGGCCTCCGCGGCTCTTCGTCTGCGTCCGCGCATCGTCGCGGCCGTCGATGAGCATCCTATCGGTGGCCCGGAACCAGGTCAACGTCCGGCCGGTCGTCGAGTCGCACGCCTGCGTGACCGTGACGGGCGCGGCCGGCGTGCCCTCCACGTCGTAGCGCTCGTCCTTCACGGCGTACCGCAGTCGCGCGCCGGCGATCGTCCGCGCGTCGACGGTCATCGTCACGCGCCCGGTCGCGTCCATCCGCTCCATCGCCCGGGATTCGCCGGCCAGCGTGATCACGATGCGGTCCGCACGCAGGTCGCCCTGCGGCCCCGACAGCTGGGCCGGGGCCCGGACCGCCGGTGCGGCGGCGCCACGGGCCACCGGGACGCCGGATGCGGGATCGGAGTACTCGAGCGTGCGGCCCGCGTCAGTGTAGTGGATGCGCTCGGCGCGGCTGATGAGGGCGCCCGTCTCGAGGGCCAGCGTGGCGCGGGTCGCGCCGGTGGCATCGAGGTCGCCCGAGTCACGGTCGAGAACGAGCTGCTGGCAGCGAATCGTCGTCTCGCCCTGCCAGAGCTGTACGCCGCCGGCATAGGACGCCTGACCGCCCGCGTCGCCCCCATAGCTGAAGCGATCCGCGTTCACGCGCGCGGCCTGGGACCGGTCGAGCACGCCCGCGGTATCGCCGCCTTTCTCGGCCCGGAGTTCCGTTTCCACGTGACCGGTTGCGGTCATCTCGTGGGTGCTGAGCGTCAGCGCGATCCGATCGCTGGCGACCCGCACGCGTGGGTCTTCGACCCGCGGCAGGCCCTGCGGCCCGCGTCCATCGAGCAGCAGGGTGCCCGCGACCGGGTCATAGTCCGCGCTGCCGGCCGCGGCGGTGAGGTCCTGCTCGTCGAAGGTGACGCCGCCCGCAAACCGCGCGCGCTCGACGGCCTCCTCCTTCAGCTCGAGGGCGAGCGAGGCCGACCGGGCCGTGCGTACGGCGCCGCTCTTTCCGGCCGCGTCCTTGCCGGCGGGGGTCTCCGAGAATGTCACGCCACCCGAAAACGCCGCCGCGCGCAGACCCTGCCCGGGAGGTCCGGACGCGGCCACCTGCCGGGCCGTCACGGCCCGCCGGGGTGTCTCGGCGGTGGCGGGAAGCTCGAGCCGGACGCTGCCCTGCCCGGAGAGCCCGGTCACCGAGGTGCCGTCGGCAAGCGTGAAACCGAGCCGGTCGCCGAAGAACTGCCGTCCGGGACTCCCCTTCGTCGCCCCCGTCAGCGCCACGGCGGCCTTGCCGGCCAGCGCCACCCGCTCCATCACGGACCCGTCCTCGTTGTAGGCGAGGTCGATGCTGTCGGCCGACATCGAATCGAAGGCGGCGGAGCCGCCGGCCACACGGGCCGTGCCCCGCAGTTCGAGCGCCGTGACCTGTTCGTTGCTCTCGGTCAGCCGGGCCAGCAGCCGGTCGGCGTCCAGGTTCTGCTCGCCGCGGATGGCGTGCGCCTGTCCGTCGATCGCGAGCGTGTGCACGACACGGTCGAGCGTGGCTGAACCGCCCGACACATCGGTTGTGACGGCGCCCGACTCGTCGCGGAAGATCACGTGGGCCTGCGACGCGATGGTCAGGATGTCCGCGGCCTTGTCGTAATCCATGCCGACGCCGCTGCCCTCCATCCGTCCGCGGCGGAACGTGAAGGCGCCCGGAGCCCGCACCAGCCCGTCGGCCTCGGTGTAGTGCGCCTCCGCGGTGTCGATCTCGAAGCCATCGCTGGCCTTCAGGTGCACGTCGCCGGTCAGGTCCAGCGAGCTGTTCTTCTCACCGGCGCGCGCTTCGCGGCCCGACATCACGAAGTCGCGGCCGCTCCGGTTCTTGACCGTGATCGTGACGTCGCGCGACAGCGACGTGCCGTCGGGATACAGGAACTGGTGCGCGGCGCGGACCTGGTAGTCCTCCTTGACGCCGCGGATCTCGGTCGTCGTCGAGCCGGTCGTCTCCACGCTCGCCTTCGGATCGAGACGCGGTGGCGCGGGTTGGGCGACACGGGCCGGACGGGATCGGACGTTCGTCACGATCACCGCCACGACAGCCGCGCCCGCCAGGGCGGCGGCCACGCGGGCCAGCGTGTGCCATCTCATGGGACTGGAGTCGAGGATACCAGCCGGGGCGCGCCCAGCTCGGCAATCGGGAGGCCCGGCGCACGGAAGTCCTCGACGGTGAGCTGCACGTAGCGCTCGCCGTTCCAGGTGTCCTCGCCGACGGCGTAGGCGATGTCCAGCGCGCCCTTGTTGGCGATGACCGTCTCCTGCCGTTCCACGGCCCGCCAGGCCATGCCCCGGAGCACCCGGCCGTCCTGCCGGAACGCCATCTTCAGGTGCCGCTCCTTGACGACGCGGGGGCCGTCCGCCACGGCCACCGACGACGAGTAGAACAGTGGGCGCGGGTTGCCGGGGCCGAACGGCGCCAGCGACTCGAGTTCGGCGAGCAGTCCCGGCGTGATGGCGTTGAGCGCCAGCTCGGCGTCCACCGTCAGACGCGGCCGCAGGTCGTCGGGCTCCAGGCTCGCATCGGCGAAGACATTCACGCGCCGCCGCAGCTCGGCCACGTGCCCCGCCTCCATGGTCAGCCCGGCCGCCTGGCGGTGACCCCCGAAGCGCGTCATCAGGTCCGCGCACGACTCGAGCGCGCCGAGCACGTCGAAGCCGGCGATGCTCCGGCAGGAGCCGTGAGCGACGCCGTCGTCGATCGAGATCACGATGGCCGGGCGATGGAACGCGTCGACGAGCTTCGACGCCACGATGCCGATGACGCCACGGTGCCAGCCCTCGCCTGCCACGACGAGCACGGTGCGCGCGCCAATGGCCGGGTCCTTCTCGACGAGCGCCTTCGCCTGCTGGACGATCGCCGCCTCTTCGTCGCGCCGGCGCAGATTCTCGGCGTTGAGCTGCTCGGCCAGCTCCCGCGCCTCGGCCGCCAGGCTCTCGTCGCTGGCCAGCAGCAGCCGCGCCGCGATGTCGGGCGTGCTCATCCGTCCGGCCGCATTGATGCGCGGCGCGATCACGAAGCCGACGTGGTAGCCGTCGATGGCCTTGCCGGTGAGGCCTGACGCCTCCAGCAACGCCCGCAGGCCGACCTTGTGCGGCCCCTTCGACAGCAGCGCGAGGCCGACCTTCGCGATGACGCGGTTCTCCCCGACGAGCGGGACGACGTCCGCCAGCGTGCCGATGGCGGCGATCTTCACGAAGGCCGGCAGCCAGCTCTCATGACCCGCGCGCCGGCAGAGCGCCTGCACCACCTTGAGCGCCACGCCGACGCCCGCCAGCTGCTTGTCCGGATAGTCGCAGTCCGGGCGTTTGGGGTTGACCACCGCGCAGGCGTCGGGCAGCTCGGAGTCAGGCTCATGGTGGTCCGTGATGATCAGGTCGACGCCGAGGGCCCGCGCCCGCGCGGCGGCCTCGGCGGCCCGGATGCCGCAGTCGACGGAGATGATGAGCCGCACGCCTTCGCCGGCCAGCCGCTCGATCGACGCCGGCTGGAGCCCGTATCCGTCACGGAAGCGCTCGGGGATGAAGTGCGTGATGTTGCCGCCCAGCAGCTCGATCGCGCGCCGGAGGATGACCGTCGACGTGACGCCGTCGACGTCGTAGTCCCCGTGCACCGCAATCCGCTCCCCCGCCGTAATCGCCGCCTCGATGCGGGTGACGGCGTCCGCCATGCCGGCCATCCGCATCGGGTCATGCAGCTGGTCGAGCGATGGCGCGAGAAAACGGCGGGCGTCTTCCGCCTCCGAGAGCCCGCGCAGCACGAGCAGCCGGGCCGTGACGCGCGAGATGCCGAGCGTCCGCGCCAGCGCATCGACCGCCTCGGGGTCGGCCGCCCGGGCCTGCCAGATGCGTGGAATCACGCGAGGCCGACGTTCCCCATCTGGCGGAACTTGGCATACCGCAGGTCCAGCCGCGCGGTGGTATCGAGCGCGGCCGACGCGGCGAGGGCCGCGCGCAGCGGGCCGTCGAGGAACGCGGCGGCGGCGGCGTGGTCCGTGTGTGCTCCGCCGGCGGGCTCCGGAATGATCTCGTCGATGATCCCGACCTTCAGCAGATCCGGCGCGGTGAGCTTGAGCGCGTCGGCGGCTTCGACCTTCCGGTCCGAACTGCGCCACAGAATCGCCGCGCAGCCTTCCGGCGGAATCACGCTGTAGACCGCGTACTCGTGCATCAGGATCCGGTCGCCGACGGCGATGCCGAGCGCGCCGCCGCTGCCACCCTCGCCGTGCACGATCACGATGATCGGCACCGTGAGCGCCGCCATCTCGCGCAGGTTCACGGCGATCGCTTCCGCGATGCCCCGCTCCTCGGACTCGATGCCGGGAAACGCCGCGGGCGTGTCGACGAAGGCCAGGACGGGCCGGTTGAACTTCTCCGCCAGCTTCATCGCGCGCAGCGCCTTCCGGTAGCCCTCGGGCTTGGCGTACCCGAAGTTGCGGAAGATCTTCTGCTTGGTGTCGCCGCCACCCTTGTGGTGGCCGACGATGAGCACCTGCTCACCGTGATACCGCGCGAACCCGGTCACGAAGGCGTGGTCGTCCGCGAAGCGCCGGTCGCCGTGGATCTCCACGAACTCGGTGAAGAGCTGGTCGACGTAGTCGAGCACGGTCGGCCGGTTCGGATGCCGCGCCACCGTCACGCGCTGCCACGGCGTCAGGTGGGCGTAGATGTCGGCGCGCAGTGCCTCGATGCGTGCCTCGAGGCTCGCGATGGACTGCTGCCGCGCCGGCGTCTCTGGAAGGCTCGCCACGGCGGCGATCTCCTTCTGCAACAGCACGATCGGTTCTTCGAACTCCAGCGTGTCAGCGGCCATAACCCGACTCCCTGTCAGCGCAACCGGACCGAGCCGGTTCCGCAGATCTGCTCCACGTCCGCCACGAGCCGCTCCGACGGCCGCACACGGATCTGGGCATTCACTTTTACATTGACGCGCAGGCCGCGCTCATCATCCTGCAGAAAGAGCGCCACGCGGCGGTCGCCCTTGTGCCGGGCGAGCACGTCCCACAACTGCTCGAACGTCTGCCGGCCGTGTCCGGGCGCGTGCAGCGTGATCGACACGGCCGTGCTCAGCTTCTCGCGAACCCGCTCGATCGGCTGCAGTTCGGCGGCCACGAGACGCGCGGACTCCGCGTCCCGCTCGAACTTGCCCTTGACCAGCAGCATCGCGCCGTTCTCGGCGAGATGGCCGGACCCCTTGAAGGCTTCCGGGAAGACCACAACCTCCAGCCCGCCGTCGCGGTCGTCCAGCATGAAGACGCACATGCGGTCGCCCTTGCGCGTCTTGAGCGGGCGAAGGCCGGAGACGATGCCGCCGACCGCGACATCCTCCGACACGCGCTCCATGACCGGCGGGGCGCCGGCGGTGTCGGCTGTCTCCCCCTCGGCCGCGTCCTCCTCCGCCACGCGCCGGATGCCGAGGCTGGCGATCGATCGGGCGCCGAAGTCGCGGAGGTCGTCGGCCCACCGGTCCACGGGATGTCCCGTCAGGAAAAGACCCAGCGTGTCTCGCTCGTGATTGAGGAGGTCGACCTCCGACCATGCCGGCGCCTCGGGCAGCGTATGCGCCGGAGCCACCTCCGGCTCGTCGCCTCCGCCGAACAGGTCGCTCTGTCCGAGCGCCTTGTCGCGCTGCGTGCGGGCGCCATGCTCGGTCGCGGACTCGATCGAGGCGAACAGGCGCGCCCGGTCGCGGGCCAGAACCGTGATCCGGTCACCACCGCCGCGGGAGCCCTCCGGCAGCAGCGAATCACACGCCCCCGACTTGACCAGCGCTTCGAACACCCGCTTGTTGGCGAGGCGCATGTCGAGAATCTCGCAGAGCGCGTGGAGGCTCGGAATGCGTCCACCCAACGCGGCGCGCGCCTGCAGGATCGACTCGATCGCTCCTTCGCCGAGGCCCTTGATCGCGGTGAGTCCGAAGCGGACGCCCTTGCCGGGTTCCACGGAGAACCGGAGCTGGCTCTGATTGATGTCCGGCTGCAGCACCGGAACGCCGCGGTCGCGGCACTCCCCGAGATAGGTCGACAGCTTGTCGGCGTTCTGCGCCTCGATCGTCAGCAGCGCCGCGGCGAAGTGCCAGGGGTAGTTCGCCTTGAGATATGCCGTCTGATACGCCAGATAGGCGTAGGCCGTCGAGTGCGACTTGTTGAAGCCGTACCCGGCGAAGTACTCCATCAGGTCGAAGATCTTCGTGGCCTTCTTCTCGCTGATGTCCTTGGCGCTGGCGCCGGCCATGAAGGCCTCGCGCTGCTTGGCCATGACCTTCGGGTCCTTCTTGCCCATCGCCTTGCGCAGCATGTCGGCCTGGGCGAGGGAGAAGCCCGCCAGGGCCTGCGCGATGAGCATCACCTGCTCCTGGTAGGCGATGACGCCGTAGGTGTCCTGCAGGATCGGCGCGAGCTGCGGAAGGTCGTACTTGACCTCCTTGAGCCCCTGTTTGCGCGCGATGTAGTCGTCCACCATGCCCGACTTCAGCGGGCCCGGCCGGTAGAGCGCGTTGAGCGCGATCAGGTCGTCGAGACGCTCGGGCCTCGCCTTGCGCAGCAGTTCCCGCATGCCCGAGCTCTCGAACTGGAAGATGCCGTGCGCGGCACCCTCCTGGAACACGCGGTAGGTCTTTGCATCGTCGAGCGGGATCGCGTCGATGTCGAGGTCGACTCCCTCCGTGCGCTTGATCTCCTTGATCGCATCGTCGATGAGCGTCAGCGTGCTGAGGCCCAGGAAGTCCATCTTCAGGAGGCCGACACGCTCGACCTCCTTCATGTTCCACTGCGTGACGATTTCGTCCCGTGACCCTTTGTAGAGAGGCGCGTAGTCGGTGATCGGGCCCGGCGCGATCACGACGCCGGCCGCGTGCACCGAGGCGTGCCGGGACATGCCCTCCAGACGCCGGCCGATGTCGAGCACTTCCTTGACCTTGGCGTCCTTGGCCGCCATGTCCTTGAGCACCGGGTTCTCGGCCAGCGCCTTGTCGAGCGTCATGTCGAGCGCCGGCGGAATCTGCTTCGCGATCCGGTCGACGTCGGCAAACGGCATGTCGAGCGCGCGGCCGACGTCGCGGATGACGGCCTTCGCCTTCATCGTGCCGAACGTGATGATCTGCGCCACGTTCTCGCGGCCGTACTTCTGCGTGACGTAGTCGATCACCTCGCCGCGCCGGCGCTCGCAGAAGTCGACGTCGATATCGGGCATCGACACGCGCTCGGGGTTCAGGAAGCGCTCGAACAGCAGGTCGTAGTCGATCGGGTCGACGTCCGTGATGCGCAGGCACCACGCGACCAGCGAGCCGGCCGCCGACCCGCGGCCGGGGCCGACGGGGATGCCCTTCTCGCGGCCGTACCGGATGAAATCCCAGACGATCAGGAAGTAGCCGGTGTAGCCCATCTTCTTGATCATCGCGATCTCGTAGTCGAGACGGGTCTCGTACTCCTCGATCGTGTGCCGGAGCTGTCCGGCGGCCTTGAGCTGCTGCAACCGCGTGAGGCGCTGCGCGAACCCTTCCCGGGCGACCTGCTCGAAGTACTGGTCGAGCGTCATGCCCTCGGGCACGCCGAAGGTCGGCAGGTGATTGACGCCCTTCGGGATGTGCACGTTGGCGCGTTCGGCGATGAGGAGCGTGTTCTTCAGCGCATCCTCGTGGCCGTTGAAGACCTCGGCCATCTGATCAGCCGTCTTCAGGAAGAACTGGTCGCCCGTGTAGCGAAGGCGTTTCGCGTCGGTGACCGTCTTGCCCGACCCGATGCAGAGCAGGATGTCGTGCGGCTGGTGGTCGCCGTGCCGCAGATAGTGGACATCGTTGGTCGCGACGAGCGGCAGATTCAGTTCACGCGCGAGCGGAATCAGTCCCCGGTTGACGACCAGCTGCTCCTCGATGCCCTGGTACTGCATCTCCAGGAAGAAGTTGTCGGGCCCCAGGATGTCGCGCAGCCGCGCGGCCGCCTCGAGCGCCGGGCGGGCCTGCTCCACCTTCAACGCGCTGGCAACCTCGCCCTTGAGGCAGCTGCTCAGCCCGATGAGGCCCTTCGAGTGCTGCGCGAGCAGTTCCTTGTCGATGCGGGGACGGTAGTAGAAGCCTTCCGTGTAGCCTGCGGACGACAGCTTGATGAGGTTCTGCCAGCCCTCGTAGGTCTCGGCCAGCAGCACGAGGTGGTTCGTCTCGGTCTGCGGGCCGCTCTTTTCGAAGCGGCTGCCCTGCGCCACATAGACCTCGCACCCGAGAATCGGGTTCAGGCCGCGGTCGCGCGCGTGGTCGTGAAAGACCACCGAGGAGAACATGTTGCCGTGCTCGGTCACCGCGAGCGCGGGCATCTTCAGCTTGACGGCTTCGTCCAGGAGTTCGTCGATGCGGCAGGCGCCGTCGAGCAGCGAGAACTCGGTGTGGAGGTGCAGGTGGACGAACTCGGCCACGCGGCTACTCCCACTCGATCGTCGACGGCGGCTTCGAGCTGATGTCGTACACGACGCGGTTGATGCCCCGCACTTCATTGACGATGCGCGAGGAGATCGTCGCCAGCAGGTCGTGCGGCAGGCGGGCCCAGTCCGCGGTCATGCCGTCCAGGCTCTCCACCGCGCGGATCGCGATCGTGTATTCGTAGGTGCGGGCATCGCCCATCACGCCGACGCTCTGCACCGGCAGCAGCACCGCGAAGCTCTGCCAGACCTTCGTGTACCAGCCGGCGTTGCGGATCTCCTCCGCGACGATCTTGTCCGCGAGGCGCAGCAGGTCGAGCTTGGGGCGCGTCAGGTCGCCGATCACGCGGACCGCAAGCCCCGGTCCCGGGAACGGCTGCCGGATCACGAATTCCTCGTCGAGGCCGAGGTCGCGTCCGACGCGGCGCACCTCGTCCTTGAACAGGTCGCGCAGCGGCTCGACCAGCTTGAACTTCATGCGCTCCGGCAGGCCGCCCACGTTGTGGTGGCTCTTGATCACGACGGCGGTGCCGTGCACGCCCGACGACTCGATCACGTCCGGATAGAGCGTGCCCTGCCCGAGGAAGTCGAAGTTGCCGAGCTCGTTGGCGCGCTTCTCGAAGACGTCGATGAACGTGCCCCCGATGACCTTCCGCTTCTGCTCGGGGTCGGTGATACCGGCCAGGCGCTCCAGGAAAAGGTCGCTCGCGTCGACGAACTCGAGCGGAAGGTGCATCTTCTCGCGGAACCGCTTGTTGATCTGCTGCGCCTCTTCGTACCGCAGGAGCCCGTTGTCCACGAAGATGCAGGTCAGCCGATCGCCAATCGCGCGGTGAATCAGCAGCGCCGCGACGGTGGAATCGACACCACCCGACAGCCCGCAGACCACGCGCCCGTCACCCACCTGCGTGCGGATGCGCTCCGTGGCTTCCTCGATGAAGGACCGCGTGGTCCAGTCGCCCGTGCAGCCGCAGACGCCGTAGGCGAAGTTCTTCAACAGGTCGCTGCCGTGCTCGGTGTGCACGACCTCGGGATGGAAGAGCAGGCCGTAGAGACGCCGCGCGGCATCCTCCATCGCGGCGACCGGCACGCTGTTGCTCGTGGCCGCGACCGCAAAGCCAGGGGGCACCGAACCCACCGAGTCGCCGTGGCTCGCCCAGACGCGCAGCTTCGCTGGAACCTGCTGGAAGAGTGCCGGGCAGCCTTCCGCCGGCCGCGCAGCCACGTCGACATCGGCATGGCCGAACTCGCGGCGGTTCGACCGGACCACCTGTCCACCCAGCACGGCTGTCATCAGCTGCATGCCGTAGCAGATGCCGAGCACCGGGATGCCGAGGTCGAAGAGCGCGGCGTCGACCTTCGGTGCGCCGTCCTCCGACACGCTCTTCGGGCCGCCGGAGAGGATGAGGCCGACCGGATTCTTCGCCTTCAGCTTCTCGAGCGGCGTGCTGAACGGCACGATCTCGCAGTAGACGGACAGTTCGCGGAGCCGGCGCCCGATGAGCTGGGTGTACTGGGAGCCGAAGTCGAGGACGAGGATGGTCTGATGCACTGGGATGGTGGCCGCGAAGGCAGTGCGCACCGGTCGGTGCGCATCCGCGAGGCTATTATATGGCGTGGTTCGGACCTCGGGCACACCAACATCTTGTGTGCTGCTTGCCGTTGCGGCCCTTGCCGCGCTGCCGGGTGTCGACGTCGCGGCCGGTCAGGGCGCACGGTCGGCGCGGGAACGGCAGAGGCTCGAGCGCCCGGCGCCGCTCTTCCCGCTTGAACCGGCCTGGACGACGCCGCTGCCGGCCGCACCGGCCGCCGGACCCGCGATCGACGGCACCCGCGTCTACGTGCCCTTGACCGACGGCACGTTGACAGCGGCCGACAGAGACTCCGGCGTCCTGCGCTGGACGGTGCCGGCCGAGGTCTCGCTGCCGCCCGCCCCCGCCGGAGACGCGGTGATCACCGCAGGCGCGCGTCAGCTGACGGCGTACGACGCGGAGACCGGTGAGACGCGCTGGACGGCTGCTCTCGATGCGCCGCCCGCCTGGCTCGCCGTGGCGGACGGCCTGGCCCTGTTCGCTGTCGGCGACCGCGTGCACGCGCGCGACACCGCCACCGGCCGCGAGCGGTGGAGCCAGCAGCTTCCCGGCGCGTCACACATTCCCGCCGCCGTCAGCGGCGGACACCTGGCGGTCGCCGACGTACAGGGCACCATCAGCCTGTTCGAGGGGTCGACCGGCCGCCTGCTGTGGAGACGTGCCGTGCCGGCCCGGACCGGCGCGCTCGCGATGCACGGAGACCGTGTCTTCGTCGGAACGGACGCGCGGGAGTTCCATGCGCTGGCCGTGTCCGACGGGACGACGCGCTGGCAGTGGCGCACCGGCGGCGACGTCGCCGGAATCCGGGCCGATGGCGACCGCGTGTTCGTCACCACCCTCGACAACCTCATCAGGGCGCTCGACACCGCAAGCGGAAACCAGCGGTGGAAGGCGACGCTGAGCACGCGTCCGGCCGGGGCGCCGCTGCTGCTGACGAATCTGATCGTCGTGTCCGGCGTGGCACCGCGCGTCGAAGGGTTCGCACGGAAGACCGGCGCGGCCGCCGGCGTGGTGCTTCCGCCGGCCGAACTCGCAGGCGCACCGGCCCTGGCGCCGGACCTGGAACCCTATCGCGTGGCGCTGGTCGTCGCGACGCGTGCCGCGGTGCTGAGCGGATACCGGCCGGAGCGGATGATGTTCCGCGAGCCCCGGACCGCTCCGCTCACCGCGCTGCCTGGGCGTCGGCTGGTGCCGGAGCCGGCAGTGAATCGCGCACCCCTTCCGCCGCCTCCCGCGCGGCCCTGAAGCAGGTCGCGTAGGCGCCGACGGCGCTCAGCTCGATGAACTGAAACACCAGCGCGCGGAAGAGCCACGCGGCCACCTGCAGCGGCAGCACCGTCAATCCGAAGAGGGGCACGAAGCCGATCAGGCCGAGCGCGGCCATTGCGACGATGGACACCACCGTGCCCACGGCCACGATGACCAGGACCACGACGAAGATCGACGCCACGCGGCGCCACTCCGTGCGTCCGGCGCTCGCGATCTGTCGGAGGGCGTCCAGCACTTGCCGGTCCTGCGCGACGATCACGATCTGCGCGAGCAGATAGAGGAAGTTGACGAGGGTAATCCAGACGACGAACCCCGCCGAGAGCGCCGCACCGGCCATCAGGCCCCCCGCGCCCGCGATGGCGACGCCGGCGGCGAGGAAGAGACCGGCCGACGCCGCGTACACCGCGAGCAGCAGCAGCCCGAGTCGGGTGTAGCGCGGAAAGAAGCGGCGGCAATCGGCGAAGAAGCTGTCCACGCCGAAAGTTGCCGCGGCGGCCATGTGCGCGAGCGGGTCGTGTGGGTCGTCGTGCTCCGGCACGGGCACCGGCAGGCGCTCGCTCTCGACGAGCGTGGCGATCGTGCCGCCCTTGACCAGGAACATGAACGCCGAGCCCCCACCCATCACCACGGCGAGTGACAGGCCGAACGCCGCGAGCACCGTGGGCTGCGAGAGCAGCGCCCCCACGATGGTCGCCAGCAGATCCCGCGCATCCATCGACAGCAGGCGTTCGGGCTCGGCGCCGATCATGAGTGCGAGGAAGACCACGCCCCCGACGGTCGGGACGGCGATGAGCAGCTTGAAGATGGAATCGGCGGCCGACTGAATCGCGGTGACCTGCCAGTTCGCGGCGGCGACGAGCATGCCTCGCTTCAGGAGCGGGCGAACAGCGACCATGCCCGCCTAGTATCACTCATCCCGTATTCTGGTCCCGTGTCCGGCACTGGAGATGCGCCGCGTGTCGCGCCGCCGTGGCGCGCCCTCGCGTGGCGATTCGGCGTCGCTGTCGCCGGCGCGCTGCTGACCTGGGGCGGCGGCACGCTGCTCGGACGGTGGACCGCCCCGGCCGGCGAGGAGACCGCCCGTGCGGCGGCGCGGGCACACGCGGGCGCCCGCCACGTGCTGGCGGCGATGGAAGGCGCGGCGCGCGACGCGCGGGAGGTCCCGCTGGAGTCCCCGCTGTCGAGCGCAGGCGCCAGCCGCGCCTTCCTCGCGCTCGGCGCGGTGCGCGAGCGTCAGGCGTCGCGGCCGTCAGAGGGTGCGGATCTCTCCGGGCTCGGCGTCTCCCTGGTCGATGCGGATGGGCGCCCGCTGGCGTGGGCCGGCCGTGCGATGCGCCGCACGGCGGCGTTGGCCAGCCCGGCGAGGCCCGTCTGGCGCATGGCAGAGGCGCCCAGCGGGATCGAGATCACCCGCATCGAGTGCCGTGGCCCGTGGGCCGCGGATGGGTGCCCGATGATGGTGGTGGAGTGGTGGCTTCCCTTCGCCGACGGCGACGCGAGCGCCCAGGTCGTCGAGCTTGGTGGCCAGCACGTCACGCTGGTCGAGCCTGACGGCAGCGGTCTGGCGATGACACCGGTGGCGATTGCCGCCCCGGACGGCACGCCGCTGTTGAGCGGCACGATCGCACCACGCGATCTGATCCTGCAGGGCCGGCGCTGGCCGCTGGCCGTGCGTTCGGCGGCCCTGACTCTCTTCGCCCTGGGGTGCCTTTCGCTGATCGGTCCGCTGCGGCGGTGGCGCGCGACGCGCGCGCCGTCGGCGCGCATGCTGCCGGCGCTGCTGACCGCCGTCCCGTCCGTCGCGGCGTGGCTGACCCTGTGGCTCGCCTCACCCGCGGAGTGGTGGCCGCACGACGCGCTGTCGGGCGTGCGATACGCGTCGGCCGGGTTGCCGTTCGTCCGGTCGCCGTTTGACGCGGCGCTCGCGGCGGCGCTGGCTCTGGCGATCGCGTGGACGCTCGCGGAGGTCGCGGCCGGCAGCGTCCGGCGGCGGCGGAAGACACATGCCCTGCACGTGCGCGCCGTCGTGGGCGGCGTCGCAGCAGCACTCCTGGCGCACGCATCCACGTGGGTGCTGCGCGACGCGGTCGGCAGTTCGACCCTCGACCTCCGTCAGTTCTCGCTGCTCACGTGGAATCCGGCGCGCGTGCTGCTGCAGTCCGGCCTGCTGGGTGTGGTCGTTGCGCTGATGCTGCTGGCGGTCGTCGGGCTGCGGGGACGGCGCCCGTGGCGCCGCCCTCCGCTGGTGCACGGGCTGCTGTGGCTGGCACCGGCGCTGGCCGTCTGGCTGCTGGATCGCGAATGGGCGGCGCTGCTGCTCGCCGTGACGGCGGTCTGCGCGGCCGCATCCGCGCATCGGGTCACGGGCGCCGTCGGGCGGCGTGCCGCGGGGCGCCGGGTCGCGGTCGCGGCAGCGTTGCTGGCGGCGGCCACGGGCGCCATGTACCTCGAGCTGTTCCGCACGTCCACCACTGCGGCCCACGAGCAGGTGGCGACCCGCCTCGCCGCGGAGGTGCTGAACCAGCGGGAAGCCGTGAAGACGCGGCTTCAGCAGGCGATGGATGACGTGGATGCCCTGGAGGGACTGAACGCGCTGGTCGGCGGCGCGGCACCCGGCCCGGCCGATGCCGACCGGGCCTTTGGCGTCTGGCAGGCCACCGCGCTGGCCGCGCCGGTGAGCTCCTCCCTCGAACTGGCGGATGCGGATGGTGCGTTGCTGAGCCGCTTCGCGTTCAACCTCCCGGACGAGACCGCGGGCGCCCGGCCGGCTGGCGACAGCGGCTGCGAGTGGACCGTCTCCGAAGAGGTCTCGCCGTTCTTCGGTGAGGACCGGCGCGTCTGGCGCGCGTCGCGCGCCGTCTGTCAGGCCGGCGGGACGCCATCCGGCTTCATCACCATCCAGGCGACCGTGGATCGGTCCGACCTTCCGTTTCTCGCACCAGTCCGGCCGTACGCGGAGCTGCAGCGGCGGTCGGGGCATCTGCCGGCGCGCGACATGCTCGGCCACGACGTCGAGTACACGGTTTACGGCTGGAGCGGCCGGCCGCTCTACGCCTCCCGCCCGGCCGGCTGGGCTCTCGCCCCCGACGCGCTGGCGATGGCCGCCGGTACCCGTGCCGGATTCTGGACACGGCTGACGCGCGGACAGGAGCCGTACGACGTCTTCGTGTTCAACGACCGCGGTGCCATTCACGCGCTCGGCCTGCCGGTGGCCGGGTGGCTCGCGCACGTGACGGCGGCGGCCGAGGCCCTCGTGCTGTGCGGACTCTGCGCGACGCTGATCGGGCTGGGCATCGCCGTCCTTCGCTGGCGCCCGGTCTCGGCGCGGCGTCTGTGGCGGGCCGCCGCGTCGAGTTATTACCGCCGCCTGCTCGTGGCCCTGATCGCGGCCGCTGTCGTGCCGGTCGCAGGACTGGCCCTGCTCTTCCGGGCGTCGGTGGCCGCGCAGATGCGGGTATCGCTGGAACAGGAGGCCGTCCGCACGGCGTCGGCGGCGGAGCGGGCCATCGCCGACCTCGCCGCGACGCCCGGCGGCACCGTGGACGACGATCTGATGGTCCGGGTCAGCCGTCTGGTCGGCGCGGACGTGAACGTGTACGAGGGTGCCCAGCTCCTCGCCACCAGCGGGCGGACGCTCTTCGCCTCCGGACTCCTGCCGCCGCGACCGCCGGAGGGCGTCTATCGCGACATCGTCCTGGGTCTCCGCGCGGAGTCCGTGATCGAGAGCGTGCTCGGCGACGTCCACTACCTCACCGTGGGCGTGCCTGCCGGCGCGTCGCGCGTTCCGCGTCTCGTGACCGTTCCGCTGCCGTTGCGTCAGGAGTCCGCCGAGGCGGAGATGGCGATCCTGGATCGCCGGGTCCTGCTCGTCGCGCTCTTCTTCGTGCTGGCTGGTGGCTCGCTGGGCTACTCCCTGGCCGAGCGGATGGCGGACCCGGTCCGTCGCCTGGCGAGGGCCACGCGACGCATCAGCCGCGGCGATCTCGACGTGACCGTGCTCGTGCGTTCGTCAGACGAGTTCCGGAATCTCGCCGAGGAGTTCAACGCCATGGCCGTGGAGCTCGGGCGGCAGCGCCGGCAGCTCGAACGGACGAACCGGCTCGAAGCGTGGTCCGAGGTGGCGCGGCAGGTCGCGCACGACATCAAGAACCCGCTCACGCCGATTCAGCTGAACGCGGAGCACCTGCGGCGCGTTCACGCCGACCGCGGCGGGCCGATGGGCGCGGTCGTGGACGGCTGCGTGGACACGATCCTCGGACAGGTCCGCCTGCTCCGGTCCATCGCGTCCGAGTTCTCGAACTTTGCCTCGACACCGGCCGTGAAGGTCGAAGCGGTACCGGTCCGCGCGCTGGTCGAGACGCTGGTCGAACCGTACCTGGAGGCCCTGCAAGGCGCGGTGACGTTCATCCGCTCGGTGCCCGACGGGCTGCCGGACGTGGAGGTCGACCGCGCGCTGACGGCCAGGGCACTGGCCAACCTCGTCGAGAACGCGCTCCAGGCGATCGGACAGCGCGGCACGGTCACGATCGACGCGGCTGCCGAACGCGGCGCGGACGGACGGCCGGGTATCGCGATCGGCATCGCTGACAGCGGGCCCGGCATGGACGCGGGCTCGATCGCGCGCGCCTTCGAGCCCTACTTCTCGACCAAGACCGGTGGCACGGGTCTCGGCCTGCCGATCGCGAAGCGCAACATCGAGGCGTCGGGCGGCGCGGTGCGCATGACGAGCGAGGCTGGAAGCGGCACGCGCGTCATCGTTTGGCTGCCCGCCGCCGAAACGCGATCGTAGACGCCGCGGTTCCCACGGTCCGCTGACGGTCGCGGGCGGGCCATGCGCGCATCGTGCGCTCACTGCGCGCCTGTGAAGTGCACCGGGCTCGTGTACAGACTGATTCGCGCTCGACGCGCGCATGGCCCGCCCACGCCCGGCCGCCCACGGACCGCTACCACTGCGGCTGACCTCGGCGGAAGCGCCCCGGAGCACCCGCACTGGGATGTACCACGGGGCGATCCCGGTGGCGCCTAGGACGCGGGCGTTGGCGCGGGGGTGTCTGGCGTGTTCTT
>CAYNUO010000007.1:54973-69370 GCA_964400405.1 uncultured Bifidobacteriaceae bacterium
ATCCCGGTGGCGCCTAGGACGCGGGCGTTGGCGCGGGGGTGTCTGGCGTGTTCTTGCGGCGGAGACGCGCCACGAGCAGGCCGATGAACGGCGTCACGAGGTAGCCGTAGGCCAGGACCATCAGTACCAGTTCCGGGTGTGCGACGAGCAGCGCGATGGCGCCGGCGATGAGGATCAGGACCGGATACGTCCGCCGCGCGCCGAGGTCGAAGGTCTTGAAGCTGCGGAAACGGATCGTGCTGACCATCAGCAGGCCCGGCACGAGCACCATCGCGAGGACCGCGATCGCCGGATACGGGGTGTGGAGCCCTTCGGGGAACGCGAAGACGGTCGCCGCGGGGATGCCGGCGGCCGCGGGGCTGGGCATGCCGGCGAAGTACCGCTTGTCCTGCGTGCCCGTCTGGATGTTGAACCGCGCCAGGCGGACGGCTGCGCCGGCGACGAACACGAAGCCCGCGGCCCAGCCGACCCGGCCCAGCGGGGCGAGACCCCACGCGAAGGACAGGATCGCGGGTGCGACGCCGAACGAGACGACGTCCGCAAGCGAATCGAACTCGACGCCGAACGCCGTGGACGTTCCCGTCAGCCGCGCCACGCGGCCATCGAGCATGTCGAGCACGATCGCGATGCCGATGAACAGCGCGCCGGGTGCCATCTCTCCGCGGAGCGCGTGGACGACGCAGGCGTACCCGCAGAACAGGTTGCCCATCGTGAAGAGGCTGGGCAGCAGATAGACGCCTCGCCGCCGGGTGCGGGAGGCCGAGCCGTCGCTCTCCGCGGCGCCGCGCGGCAGCAGCCGGAGCCGTGACGCGCCCACGCGCGGCGGATTCATCGCGTGGCCTCGAGCCGCGCGACCGGCGTCTGGCCGGCCGTGACGATGTCACCCGGCTTGACCAGGAGCGTCGTGCCGTCCGGAACGTAGATGTCCATCCGGGATCCGAACTTCATGACGCCGAAGCGTTGACCTGTCGTCACCTGCTCCCCTTCCCGGACCCGGCACACCACGCGGCGCGCCAGCAGGCCGACGATCTGCCGGAAAACCAGCGTGCGGCCGTCGCGCTCCACCCAGACCTCGGCGTACTCGTTGAGGTCGCCCGCCTCGCGGCGATACGCCGGGAGGAAGCGGCCTGGATGATAGCGCACGCGCCGGACCACGCCGCCCCACGGGATACGGTTGATGTGCACGTTCATCGGCGACAGGAAGATGCAGATTTGCCGCCACTGCCCCTGCGGCGGGTCCGCGCCGACGAGGTCCCCGGCGAACATCACGCGCCCGTCGGCCGGCGAGAGCACCGTGTCCCCCGCGACGGCCGGAACCTCCCTCGCCGGGTCCCGGAAGAAGAAGAGAAAGAAGGCCGCGAGCAGCACACCCGGTACGGCGGCGAGGAGGCCCCACACGGCGCCGCCCAGAAGGGCAAGGGCGGCGGCAGGCAGGATGAACGGCCAGCCCGCGCGATCGATACGCATCCGAGCATTGTACGTAGGTACGTAGATGCGCCGGCAGGCGCTCGTGGCGCACTGCCGGCGCGAAGGGTGGCGCAGAGGCGCGCCCGGGGTTCAGCCGGTATGTCGCAGGCGGTTCATCTCGTCCTTGAGCGCCAGCTTGCGTTTCTTGATCCGGATTTCTTCGAGGGCTTCGTCGTCGTTCAGGTGCAGGTGGGTCGAGAGCTCGTGCAGGCGCTCATCGAGGACGTGGTGTTCGGTGGCCAGGTGGCGGATGCGGTCAGCCGTCTGCTGGTAGGCGTCCGTGGCCTGGGATTCGGCAACATTCATAGGCCTCCTCCTTGTCAGTCCGGCCGGCGCCGTCCGCCAGCCGGTGATGCGCGAACCGTAACAGAGTGCGGGCGGGCGTTTCAAGGGCGGCCGCGCGCGGCCGTCAGACGTGCTCGTGCCACAGGATCAGCGCGTCTTCTTCTGGACTGGTGTAGTAATTCCGGCGCGAACCGGCCACTGCGAACCCCAGCCGTTCGTAGAGACGACGGGCGCCGGTGTTCGAGGCGCGCACCTCAAGTGTGGCCCGCCGGGCGCCGAGCACACGCCCTTCCGCCAGAACGTGCCGCATCAGCAGTGTGCCGAAGCCACGGCCCCGGAACGCCGGACGCATGGCGATGTTGTTGATGTGGATCTCGTCGAAGACCAGCCAGAACGCGCAGAACCCGGCCACGCGGCAGTCAGGCGTCCGCACGACGAGGATGCTGCAGATGTCCCGATTGGTGAGTTCCCACTCGTACATCTCGCGCGTCCACGGGTTGGTGAAGCTCTCCGCTTCAACTTCGAGGATGCCGGTCAGATCGTCCGCGCCGGCGAGACGCTCGACGATGGCCTGCGACGTCGTCATGCGCGCGGCCCTTCCTGCCCCCGTCTGGCGCTGCGGGCCAGCTCGGCATCCGGGCGGCGCACGTAGAGGGCACGCACCGCGCCGGGGAGGCCCGGCTCCCCCGCCGAGGCCCGCGGGAGCGCAAGCCGCGCCACGGCCTCGGCGAGCAATGGCACCGCCGCTTCCGCGACACGGAACCGCGGCGACGCGTCGGTGATGGCCGTCCGGTACGCCTCCGCGCCGTCGCCGATGAAGGTCCAGCCGGCGCCGTCCTCCAGCAGGCCCGCGAGCAGCGATTCGGGCCGGTCGACCGTCGGCTCGTCGCTGGCCTCGCCGGCCGGATAGCGCGAGGCATACACTTCGCCGCGCCACGCATCCACCCACGTCACGACGCGCGACGCGCCGGCGGCGCGCGCCGTCCACGCCAGGGCATCGAGCCCCGACACGCCGAAGAGTGGCCGTCCGAGCGCCACGGACAAGCCCTGCATCGTCGCGATGCCGATCCGGAGACCGGTGAACGAGCCCGGACCGACGGCGACCGCCAGCGAACCGACGTCCGCCAGCGTGGCGCCGGCCCCGGTTACCACGCGGGCGAGCGCCGCGGGCAGTTGCGTGGCGACCGGCTCGCCCTCCGGCAGTTCCCCGACGTGCGCGGCGCCGGAGGCGTCGACGAGTGACACGCTCCCCCGCCGGGTCGTCGTGTCGAGCGCGAGAAGCAGCATCCGACCTGCATGATAATGGGGCTCGCCCTCCGGCATGCCTCAGACCGTTACGCCCGCGATGCGCCAGTACCTCGAGGCGAAGCGGCAGTTCCCCGATGCGATCGTCTTCTTCCGCATGGGGGACTTCTACGAAATGTTCTACGAGGACGCGCTCGTCGCCGCGCGCGCGCTCGAGCTGACCCTCACCTCCCGCTCGAAGGCCGCTGACGGCGAGGGCATTCCGATGTGCGGGATCCCGTTCCACGCCGCCGACGGATACCTGGCCCGGCTGGTCAGACAGGGGCACCGCGTCGCCATCTGCGAGCAGGTCGAGGACCCGAAGACCGCCAAGGGGCTGGTCAAGCGCGAGGTGGTGCGGGTGGTCTCGCCCGGCACGCTGACAGATGCCGCGTACCTCGACGCACGGGAACCGGCGTTCATGCTGGCGCTGGTACCGGATGGAAACGCCGTGGGCGCCGCGCTGCTCGACGTCTCCACCGGCGAGTTCACGGTCGCCGAGTACCGAGGCACGGCGGGTCTGCAGGCGCTCGACGACGAAGCGGCCGTGCTGAGCCCGCGCGAGCTGGTCGTCGCCGCCGGAGTGGTACCCGGTTCCCTCGTGCCGGCCGTGGTGGCGCGCGGCGTGTCCGTGACGGAAGTCGACGGATACCTGTTTGATTCCGCCCGGGCCGAGCGCGCGCTCCTCGACCAGCTTCGCGTGCACAGCCTTGACGCCTTCGGGCTGCCCGCCCACCCGCTCGCCGTCAGAGCCGCGGGCGGCCTCGTTGCCCACCTGCACCGGACGCAGAAGGCCGACCTGGCGCACATCCGGTCCGTCCGGCTGAAGTCGCAGGCAGACGCGCTCGTGATCGACCCGACGACGCTCCGCCATCTGGAGGTCGTGCAGGGGGCCGAGGGCGGCGCGGCCGGCTCGCTGCTCTCGGTGCTCGATCGCACGATCACGTCGATGGGCGGGCGGCTGCTGCGCACGTGGCTGCTGCGGCCGCTCATCGTGCTTGACGCCATCCGCGACCGGCTGGACGCCGTGGAGGAACTGGCGTTCCGGGCGCAGGACCGCGGCAGGTGCCGCGAACGCCTGGCGTCGGTGCACGACATGGAGCGCCTGCTCGCCCGTGTCTCACTCGGCACGGCGTCGCCCCGGGACCTGGGGAGCCTTCGGGCGTCCCTTGCCGCGGTGCCGGATGTCGCCGCGACCATCGCGGGACCCCAGGCGCCGCTGCTGCGGAGCCTCACCGGCGCGCTGGACGACGTGCCCGAGCTGCGCGAGCGCCTCGAGCGCACGCTCGCCGACGAGCTTCCGGCCGTGGCCCGCGAAGGCGGCTTCACCCGCGACGGCGTGGACGCGGAGCTCGACGCGCTCCGCGACGTGAGCCGCTCGGGCAGGACCGTCATCGCCGAGATGGAAGAACGCGAGCGCGCGCGCACGGGCATCGCGTCGCTGAAGATCCGCTTCAACCGCGTCTTCGGCTTCTACATCGAGATCTCGAAGGCGAACCTCCACAACGTCCCGGACGACTACCACCGTAAGCAGACCATCGCCGGCGGCGAGCGATTCACGACGCCGGCGCTCAAGGACTACGAAACGCGCGTGCTCGGCGCCGACGAGAAGATCGTCGCGAAGGAGCTCGAGATCTTCGAGGCGCTGCGCGTCGCCGTCGCTGCCGAGGCCGCCCGGATTCAGGCGACGGCCCGGGCGCTGGCGGGACTGGACGTGCTGGCCGGCCTCGCCGAGACGGCGGCGATCTGCGATTACGTCAAGCCGCACATGCACGACGGCGACGAGATGGTGGTCGTCGACGCGCGGCATCCGGTGGTGGAGCGTCACGTCGACGGCGCGTTCGTGCCGAACGATGTCGACCTCAACGGCACGACGCGGCAGCTGCTGCTGCTGACCGGGCCGAACATGGGTGGCAAGTCCACTTATCTGCGGCAGACGGCGCTGCTGCCGCTGCTCGCGCAGGCCGGGTCGTTCGTGCCAGCGCGCGAGGCCAAGCTGCCCGTGGTCGACCGCCTGTTCGCGCGCGTGGGCGCCTCCGACAACATCGCGAAGGGCCACTCGACGTTCATGGTCGAGATGCAGGAAACGGCGCACATCCTGCGCAGCGCCACGTCGAAGAGCCTCGTCGTGCTGGACGAGATCGGCCGCGGCACCGCCACGTTCGACGGCCTGAGCATCGCGTGGGCGGTCGCCGAGCATCTGGCGAGCGCGCCGACCGCCCGGCCGAAGACGCTGTTCGCCACGCACTATCACGAGCTGACGGACCTGGCCGACAGCATGCCGGGCGTCGTCAACGCGCACGTGTCGGCGCGCGAGTTCAAGGACGACATCGTGTTTCTGCGGAAGATCGTGGCCGGGCGCTCCGACCGCAGCTACGGCATCCAGGTCGCGCGCCTGGCCGGACTGCCCGCGGAGGTCGTCGCCCGGGCCCGCGAGATCCTCGGCGGTCTCGAGCAGGACGAACTGCTGCGCGGAGGCCGCGCCAGCCTGTCGTCCGGGGCGAAGCCGTCGGCGCCCACACCGCAGCTCGGCCTCTTCGCCGCCGAACCGGTGACGCCGCCGCAGCTGGCCGCCATCGCGGATCTGCTGCGGCATCTGGACCTCGACGACACGACGCCGCGTGCGGCGCTCGACATCCTGACCGACTTCAAGGCGCGGCTGACCGAGTGATGCCCACCCTCCTGCGCTCCGGCATGGCCGCGCTGCTGGCGCTTGCGGTGCTCGCGGGCGGCTGCCGGGGCGCGGGTGACGAGCGGGCGGACGGGTATCTCACCGTCGGCATCGGCGCGGGCCCGAACGGATTCGACCCGCGCCTGTCCTCCGACGAGGGATCGGAGCGCGTCGCACAGCTCGTCTACTCGCGCCTCATGGAGCTGGATGACAGCCTGCGCGCCGTGCCGGGCCTGGCCGAGCGCCTCGACCGCCCGGATCCGCTGACGTGGGTCGTCACGCTGCGCGAGAGCATCCGCTTCCATGACGGACGTCCGCTCACGTCGGCCGACGTCCTCTACACGCTGCGGACGATCCTCGACCCGGCCACCGCGTCACCGCTGCGCGGCGCGTATCGCTCGGTCGAGTCCGTCGACGCGCCGGATGCGCGGACCGTCCGCTTCCGGCTCAAGGAGGCCGTCGAGTCGTTCCCGATGCAGCTCGTCGTGTCCATCGTGCCGGACGGTTCGGGCCCCGAGCTGCGTACGCACCCGATCGGCACGGGGCCGTACCGCTTCGTCAGCGCGACCGCCGACGACCGCGTGGTGCTGGCGCGATTCGACGGGTACTTCCGCGGCCCGGTCCTGAATGCCGGCATCGTCTTGCGCATCCTGCCGGACGACACCATGCGGGGCCTGGAACTCCGGCACGGCGGCGTGGACGTGGTGATCAACGACGTGCCGCCGGACCTCGTCCACGCGCTCGACGGGCGCGACGGCCTGCGCGTCGTCACAGCTCCCGGGACGGACTACTCGTACATCGGGATCAACACGCGCGACCCGCAGCTCGCCGACGCCCGGCTGCGCCGCGCGCTGGCGTTCGCCGTCGATCGCCAGGCCATCGTCACGCACCTCCGGCGCTCACTCGCCGGCGTGGCCACGGGCATCCTGCCGCCCATCTCCTGGGCCGTCGCGACCGACGTCCCGCGCTTCGACTACAACCCCGAGGCCGCCCGCCGGGCACTCGACGCCGCCGGCTACCCCGACCCCGACGGTCCGGGCCCGCAGCCCAGGCTCCGGCTCACGCTCAAGATCTCGACGAACGAGTTCGTGCGGCTCCAGGCCACGGTGCTGCAGGAGAACTTCCGCGCCGTCGGCGTGGAGCTCGACGTGCGGCAGCAGGAGTTCGCGACGCTGTTCGGCGATGTCGTGAAGGGAAACTTCCAGCTGGTCACGCTGCAATGGGTCGGCGGCGCCGTGGCCGACCCCGACATCCTGCGGCGCGTCTTCCACTCCGACCAGATTCCGCCGGGCGGGTTCAATCGGGGGCGCTACGTGAATCCGGAGGTCGACCGGCTGCTGGACGCCGCCACGCGCGCCTCCGGGGAGGAGGCGCGACGGCGGCTCTATCAGGATGTGCAGCGGATCGTGGCCGAGGACCAGCCCTACATCAGCCTCTGGTACCGGACCAACGCCGCCGTGCTGCAGCCCTGGGTCGAGGGCCTGCGCCTCGGGACGCTGATCGACTTCGAGCGGCTGGCCCGGGTTCGCCTGAACCGGGCGGCCTCAGCCGCCCGATCGGCGTCGAACGCTTACTGAAGGAGCTTCCCGGCCGCGTCGGCGAACGGGGACCCCGGGTGCTCGTGCACGATGCGGCTGTACGTCTTCTTCGCCTCGCTCTCGTTGCCGGCCGCCGTGTACACGGTCGCCAGTTCCATCAGCAGCGCGTCGCCCGGCAGCGGCGAATCCTTCGCGTCGATGAGCTCCGTGAAGGTCGCAGCCGCTTCCTTGTGCTGGCCAAGCAGCGCCTGCGTGCTGGCCTTGCCGAGCTTCGCCATCCGCGCGTGCAGCGACACGCCGCCATCGGCGATCACCCGGTCGAAGGCCGCGAGCGCCTCGGCGCGCTTGCCGAGCGCCACGTACGCCTGCGCCAGACGGTAGCGCGCCAGCAGTCCCGCCTCGGCCGTCGGATAGGCGTCGGCGACCGCGATCAGCTTCGGCACCGCGGCGGCGAGTTTGGCCTCCTCGGTCGGGTACGTGCCCGGGGCCTGCTCGGCCATCTTGCCCGGCTTGCCGTCCATCGGCGGCACGGCAGGGTTCGGCGGCTGCACGGGCGCCTCGAGAATCGTCATCGCCGCGGAGAGCAGCTCCGCCTGCGCGCCCGCGCGCTGGTCGCGGATGACCGCGTAGCCCAGGGTGCCGACGAGCACCACGCCCACGACGGCCGCGACGGTGATGACCGTCGACTTGCTGCGGGCGAAAACCCCGCCGGCCGCGGCCAGGCCGTGCGCGAGCTCGTTTTCCTTCAGATGTTGCCGTTCCGTGTGCTTCATATGTCCTTCTTGACGTCCGGTTCCCGAGTTGGCGTCCCCGGGCAGATTTGAACTGCCGGCCTCGCGCTTAGGAGGCGCGCGCTCTATCCAGCTGAGCTACGGGGACGTCGGCGGGGATTGTACCAGTCCTGCCCCGTCCGATCGGCGTCTTGCTCGCCCCCGACACGCTCGTCAGTACTGCAGCACCGAAAACACCTGCTCGCCGGGCAGCTTGGCCTTGCCGTTCAGGAACGAGAGCTCGATGAGGAACGCCAGGCCGTGCAGCGTGCCGCCGGTCTGCTTCACCAGGCTCACGGCGGCCTGCGCCGTGCCGCCTGTCGCCAGGACGTCGTCGACGATCAGCACGCGCTGGCCCGGCTTCACGGCGTCCTCGTGCATGTGCAGCGTGTCGGTGCCGTACTCGAGCGCGAACTCGGCGCTGACCGTCTTCGACGGGAGCTTCCCGGGCTTGCGCATCGGGATGAACCCGGCGCCGAGCCGCTCGGCCACGGGCGCGCCGAGGATGAAGCCGCGGCTTTCGATCCCGACGACCGCGTCGATTCCCTTGCCGACGTAGGGCGCGGCGAGCGCGTCGATCGTCGCGGCCAGCCCCGTGGGCGAGCCGATGAGCGTCGTGATGTCGTAGAAGAGGATGCCCGGCTTCGGGAAGTCCGGCACGTGGCGGATCTGCGATTTGAGGTCCATGGTCTCCTGTCTCACACCGTTGTCAGCGCGTCCGCTCCACGGCGAACGCGGCATAGCCTGTCAGTTCCACCACTTCCGAGTCCACCCGCTCCACGCGCGCATGCGCCGGGCCGGTCCGGAGCGCGTGCTCGAAGGTCGCGAGGGCGTCCGGCGAGCCTTCCGCCAGCGCCTCGACCCGCCCGTCGCGCAGGTTGCGCACGAAGCCGCGGAGGCCGAGTCCGACGGCAGTGGTTTCGGCGAAGTACCGAAAACCCACGCCCTGGACCTGACCCGTCACGAAGAACCGTCGGGCGAGCAAGCCGAAATTATATCGGGGGTTCTAGCGCACCCGGGCGAGCAGGACCGTCACGTCGTCTTCGGAGGGACCGGCGCAGAACGCGCGCACGGCTTCCTGCACGGCCGCGACGGCCTCGGCGACGGGCCGGGCGGTCTGGGCGCGCACGACCTCGAGCATCCGCGCCGTGCCGAACTCCTCGCCTGCCGGGTTCCTGGCCTCGATGACGCCGTCGGTATAGAGCAGCACCTGGTCGCCCGCCGCCAGCGTGTGCGTCTCGATCTGCGCCTGCCACTCCGGAAACAGACCTACGACAGTCGCGGTCGACGCCAGTTCCTGTACCGACCCGTCCGCGTGCAGCACGAATCCGGGAAAGTGGCCGCAGTTCGCCACGCGCAGCGCTCGGGTCGTGTCGGAGTACTCGGCCAGGATGAGCGTGGCGTACTGGTTCTCGCCGCTGTTTTCCCAGAACTGCCGGTTGACGACGGTCAGCAACCCCTCGAGGTTGTCGGGCGCCGAGCGGTACTGCGCGCGGAGATTCGCCTGCAGGTGCGCCATCAGCAGCGCGCCGCCGATGCCCTTGCCGGACGTGTCCGCGATCACCAGCAGCAGGCGGTCGGGCCTGTTGCTGAGGAAATCGTAGTAGTCGCCGCCGACGGCGTGGGCCTGGAGGCATCCGCCGGCGTACTCGAGCGTGGTCAGCGCTGGCTGGGTCTGGGGGAAGAGGCGGGCCTGCACCTGCCGCGCAAGCGCCATTTCGCGCTCCACGGCGCGCTCGGCGTCCAGGCGCTCGGCGATGGTCTCGGCGAGGCGGATGTTCTCGAGTTCGACGCCGGCCTGATTGGCCACCGAGGTCAGAAGCCGGCGGTCCTCCCCCGAGTACGGTTCCTCGGACCGGCGGCTGCCGAGCACCATGTATCCCGTCAGCGCGCCGTCGCGCGACAGAATCGGCACCAGCAGTTCGGCGCTGCTCGCGCGGACCGGCTCCGGCACCTCCTCGCTGGACCGTGCGGACACATCCCAGATGCGCCCGCGCTTCTGCAGCTGCACGACCCACGGCGCGTCGGCGGCCGGCGCGTCCAGCGGAAACGGCCACCGCTGCTCGTAGGGCCGCAGCGTGCCGGTGTGATCCGCGAGAAAGATGGCGTACTCCTCGGGTGCCAGCGCCTCGACGATGTGCGTGGCGAGCAGCCGCGCGAGCGCCTCGCGGCTGTCAGACGTCCGAAGCCGGTCCGCAAGCTGCCCGAGGACGGTGGCCGCGTCGTAGGCGCGCCGGAAGAACGCGCGATCGATCCGCCGCGTCGCCTGTCGCAGCAGCCGGAGCGACCCGAGCGCGAGCGCGATGCCGAACGCGACGCTGACGGCGATGGCCACGTCCGTCGACACCGCGGCCACCCGTGAGAACAGCGGCGTGAAGATGGCGGTCAGCAGCGAGGCCAGCGCGAGCAGCAGCACGACGAGCCCGCGGCGCACGAGCAGGTACCGGGCGCTGCGCTTGAGCAGCAACGGCACGTCGAGCACGCGGTGCTTCACGACCGCATAGGCGAACGACACCGGCAGGATCGACGACATCACGAGCGCGGCGGAGAACAGCCACGCGGGCGTCTCGAGCCCCAGCAGCAGTTCGCTCGCGCTCTGCAGCACGAGCGGCATCGCGCCGCCGGCCGTGCCCCACAGCAGCACGCGCGCCTTCCGGCGCGCGTCGGCCTGGGGCGCGCCCCAGGCGTTGAGGAACAGCGCGGCCACCCCCAGCGGAATGCCCGCGAACAGGTATCCCAGGCGCAGCAGGTCCGCGGCCGTCTCGCCCATCAGGTCGACCAGCCACGGCGGCGACTGCGGGCCGCCGAGACGCAGGCTCGTCACGCCGAACAGCAGTACGCCGCCGGCATTCAGCCACCGGAGCCATGGGAACTTCAGATCGAGCGGCGAACGCACCGGGAAGCGCGTGAAGAACGCGTAGAAGAATGCGGGGATGGCGGTCAGGCCCACGGCCCGGTAGCCGAGCACGAACGAGGCGAGCCACGGCGGCAGGCCGCTGGTTGCGCGCGGGAAGGACGGCACGCTGATGAACGACGCGAAGAGCATCGCCATCAGCCACGCGTGGGAGTCCAGCGGCCTGAGCAGCAGCACCGCCAGGCCGACGCCGAGAAACACGACCGGGTAGAACGACAGCAGCTCGAGCAGCGAACTCTCGATGAGGCCCTTGAACGAGAACGGCACCACGCGGGCGAGGCGGACCAGGATCGGTGCGTCCTGCCCGTCCCGCAGCACGACGAGCACCGTGTCGTCGTCGACCGTCAGCCGGTCCCATTCGAGAAAGCGGGCGCGCGAGCTCAGGCGCATGCCGCTGGCCGAGCGGATCCGGTCGCCGACGGTGAGGCCCGCGGCCTGGGCCGGGCTGCCGCCTTCCACGGTCGTCACCGTGGCCAGCCGCTCGACGTCGTCGTACTCGGCCACGATGCCCAGCGTGGAGGACGCCGTCTGGATCTGGGCGTAATACATCCACGCCAGGCCGTACCCGACCGAGATTACGGCCTGAATCGCGACCAGCGCGAACAGCAAACGCGAACGCACGCGGCTGATTCTATGTCGTACGCTAAAGGGGATCCGGAGCGCGCCCGTTCCTGCTGAGGTAGCCATGTCCCGACCCACGTTCCACCGCCTGCCCGCCGCCCTGCTCGTCCTCTCCCTGACGGCCCTCGCCGCCGTGGCCTCGGCCCAGACAAAGGTCACGGCTCCCAAGAACAAGTTTCCGGTCAGCGAGGATGTGAGGCTCGGCAAGGAGGCTGCGGCAGAGGTGCGAAAGACGATGCCGTTGCTCTCTGACGAGCAGGTGGCCGCCTACGTGCGCGCCGTCGGGGCCCGTCTCGTGGCGGCGGTGCCGCCCGAGTACCGGACGCCGGAGTTCACCTACACGTTCGAGGTGGTGAACCAGGCCGAGATCAATGCGTTCGCGCTGCCCGGCGGGCCGATGTTCCTGAACCGCGGCATGATCGAGAAGGCCGGCAGCGAGGGCGGCGTGGTGGGTGTGATGGCGCACGAGATCGTGCACGTACTGCTCCGTCACGGCACGGCGCAGGTGACCAAGGCGCAGCGGTTCCAGATCGGCGCCATCGCCGGCCAGATTCTCGGGGCCGTGGTCGGCGGCACGGCGGGCAGCATCATCGCGCAGGGGTCCGAGTTCGGCCTCGGCACCTACTTCATGAAGTTCAGCCGCGAGTACGAGAAGCAGGCCGACCTGCTCGGCGCGCAGATCATGGCGCGCGCCGGCTGGGATCCCCGGGAGATGGCCGAGGTCTTCAAGGCGATTGAGAAGGAGGGCGGGGCCGGCGGGCCGCAGTGGATGAGCAGCCACCCGAACCCGGGGAACCGCTACGAGTACATCCTGAAGGAAGCGAAGGCGCTGACGGTGGCTCCGGGGCGCCCGGCGACCGAGTACCAGGCAATCCGCACCCGGCTGGGCGGCATGGCGCCGGCCTACACGGCCGAACAGATCGCGAAGATGCAGAAGGAAGGCGGGCCGAAGAACACGTCCACGCCGGCGGGAGGAACACAGCCGGGCACGCAGACGGTCAAGGTCGCCGCGCCCGCATCGAGCACGAAGGCCTTCACCGTGGACGGCGTGAAGCTCTCGGTGCCGTCGAACTGGCTCCAGAACTCGCAGATGGGCTCCCCCACCTTCGCGCCCCAGGGCGCCGTTGTGACGGTCGGCTCAGGCGCCGCCTTCACGCACGGCGTGCAGTTCGGGACCACCAGGGCGTCGTCGACGGCCCTCGATAAGGAAACAGCCGCATTCGTCAAAGCGCTGACGGGCGGCAACCCGCAGATCCGCTGGTCCGGCCGGTCGAGCACCACCACGGTGGCCGGCCGCCAGGCCCTCAGCTCCACGCTGTCGAACGTGTCCGAGGTCACCGGCGGGCCCGAGACGCTGACGCTCGTGACGACGCTGACCTCCGACGGCCAGCTCTTCTATCTGATTGGGGTGTTTCCGGACGCCGAGGCGGCCGTTTACGCCGCTCCGATCGATAAAGTTCGCCAGAGTCTGCAACTGCCGCGCTAGACAGGACCCGCCAGGTCCGCCGCTCAAGGGGTCCCGCCGGGGGGCCGATTGTGAGGGCGGATGCGTATCCTCATCGCCGACGACGAACCCGCTACGCGCGCCGTGGTGCGCCGCATTCTCATGCGGCACTTCCCCTGCGACGTCGCCGAGGTGGACAACGGGCTCGACGCGCTGGACCGCCTGGCCGCGGTCCAGCACTCGCTGCTCCTGCTCGACGTCAAGATGCCGTTGATGAACGGCGTCGAGACGCTCAGGGCCATCCGTAGCCACGCCCGCACGGCGAACCTCCCGGTCATCGTCATGACCGGCACGACGGACGAGCAGGTCGTGCACGAGATCATGTCGCTCGGGGTCAGCGACTACGTCATCAAGCCGGTTCGGCCGGCCGTCATCGTCGAGCGCGTGGCCCGGATTGCGGGCGGCTTGACGGTCGCCGCGCCGCCCGCGCCCCGCCGCACGCGGGCCGCTCGCGTGCAGGCCCGGCTGGCGCCGCCCGCTCGCGTGCTGCTCGTCGAGGGCAACCAGGACTTCGCGCAGGTCTTCCGGGAAGTTGTCGGCCCCGAGGTCCGGCTCTCCGAGTCACCGTCCGGCATCGACGCCCTGCGTCTGCACCTGACGGAGGCCTACGACACCGTCTTCGTCGGTGGCGACATCGGCCTGCTCGGCCACGAGGAACTCGCCAGGAAGCTCCGGCAATCGCCGAACGGCCACCGGATTGCGCTCGTCCGCGTGCTGCCGCCCGGCGTGCCGCCGCGCCGCCGCGACGCGGAGCTCTACGACGGCGTCATCCCGCGCAGCTTCATGGCCGCCACGCTGCGGGCCGCTCTCACGGACCTGGCAGGCGAGACCGCGACAGCGCGGTCGCTCACGGCCGTCCTGCCGAACATCCGTCTGGTCGCGCTCGCGGCGATCGAAGACACCGCCACACAGGCGCTCGGGTCGGCCGTCGTCGTCAAGGACGCGCCAGGCGGCACGCCGCCGCACGGCGTCGAGGCGCACTGCGCGATCACGCTCTCCCATCCCGAGCTGGGAGCACTGGAACTCTCACTGCTGGTGAGCAGCCGTTCCGCGACGGCGCTGACGAGCCGCTTCACGAAGGTCGCGATCGAGGCTGTCCCGCCTGACGAGGTCACGACGGGCGTGGTCGGCACCGCCGCGCTCATCGCCGAGCGGATCGCGGCCGGGCTGACGGCCGCCGGCTTCGAGTCCTCGGCCGCGCCGGGCGTCCTGGTGGCGCCCCTCGCCCACCAGGTGCCCAGCTGCGCCGGACACGCGATGGCGCTCCAGGTGCACACGCGCCCTGCCGGCCTCACCTTCCGCATCACGCTCCGCGGCCTCGCCGCCGGCGAACGCGCCGCCGC
>CAYNUO010000008.1:0-4613 GCA_964400405.1 uncultured Bifidobacteriaceae bacterium
CGATCGAGGCGTATCGGAAGATCCGGAACACGATCCGCATCCTCGCGGCCAATCTCTACGACTTCGACCCCGCACGCGACGCGGTGCCGGTCGACCGGATGGAGGAGATCGATCGCTACATCCTCGCGCGGTTCGCGGAGACGGTGCAGAAGGTGAAGCCCGCCTACGAGCGCTATCAGTTCCAGACGATCTTCCAGGCCATCAATCAGCTGGTGACGGTGGATCTGAGCGCGTTCTACGTGGACGTCACGAAGGACCGGATGTACACCTGCGGGGCGGCCTCGCAGGCACGCCGCTCGGGTCAGACCGCGATGTATCGGCTGCTCGACGGCCTGACGCGGCTGATGGCGCCCATCCTGCCGTTCACCGCGGACGAGATGTGGCGGCACATCCCGGGCGCGCGCTCGGAGTCGGTGCATCTGGAGCTGTTCCCTGATGCCGATGGGTTGGCGTCGAAGGACCTGCTGGAACGCTGGGCGCGGCTGCTGGCCGTGCGCGACACCGTGAACGCGGCACTGGAAGCGCAGCGGCAGGCCAAGGTGATCGGCAATGCGCTCAGCGCTCGCGTCACGCTGACGGTCAGCGGGCCGGTGGCGGCGCTGCTGACACAGTATGAGAAGGAGCTGCCGACGCTGTTCATCGTCTCGGACCTCTCGCTGGTCACCGGCGGGACGGACGGACCTGACTCCATCGCCGTGACCGTTGAGAAGGCGCCGGGCGTGAAGTGCGAGCGGTGCTGGCGGTTCGTGCCGGCGGTGGCAACGGACGACGCAAACGCCGGCCTCTGCCCCCGTTGCGTGGACGCCCTCTTCGGGTCGGCCGTCGCGTGACGACAGAGGTGACGGCCGCCCCGGCGTCCGGCGCGGCCCAGGCGCCGTGGCGAGGCATGGTGGCACTTGTCGGCGTGCTGGTCGTGGCCGACCAGCTGGCGAAGTGGGCCGTGCGGGCCAGACTCGAGCTCGGTGAAAGCGTCGCGGTCATCCCGGGGTTCCTGGACTTCACGCGCGTGCACAACTCGGGCGCGGCGTTCGGGATGCTGAACGGGCTCGACCTCCCCTACAAGGCGGCGGCGCTCGCCGTGGTCGCGCTGGTCGCCCTGGTGGGCGTCGCCGTGTATGCCTCGACGCTGCCGGCCTCGGACCGGCTGGCACGGCTCGGCCTGACGTGCATCGTCGGCGGGGCGGCCGGGAACCTGATCGACCGGGTCGCGCTCGGGCACGTCGTCGACTACGTCGATGCGTACTGGCGCGGCTGGCACTTCTGGGCGTTCAATGTGGCAGACGCCGCGATCACGATCGGCGCGGCGCTGATGATCCTCGACATCCTCGGAGTGGGAAAACGCGATGCATCCGGAACTCTTTAGCCTCGGCCCGGTCACGCTCTACTCCTACGGCGTGCTGCTCGCCGCGTCGTACCTGCTCGGGCTGCAGCTCGCGCGGCGCCGGGCGGCCGCCCGCGGCCTGGACCCGGGCCGCATTCTGGACCTCGGCATCTACATCATCATCGCGGCGCTGGTCGGTGCGAAGCTGCTGCTGTTCATCGTCGACTTCGACACGTTCCGCCAGTCTCCGGGCGAGATGCTCTCGCTGGCCCGCGCCGGCGGCGTGTTCTACGGCGGACTCCTGGCGGCCGTCGGCGTCGCGTTCTGGTACATGTGGCGCCACGACCTGCCGTTCTGGACGACGTGTGACGTGTTCGCGCCGGGCATCGCGCTCGGCCACGTGACCGGACGGCTGGGGTGCCTGGCTGCCGGTTGCTGCTACGGCAAGCCGACGGACGTGCCGTGGGCGATCATCTTCACGGACCCGAAGGCGCTGGCCAACGTCGGCACGCCGCTCAACATCCCGCTCCACCCCACGCAGATCTACGAGGCCGGCGCGGAGCTGTTGATCCTCGGGCTGCTGCTCTTCATCGAAGGCCGTCGCAAGGGCGGCAGGCCGGGCCAGACGTTCTGGCTCTACATGCTGCTCTACGCGATCACGCGTTTCATCATCGAGTTCTACCGGGGCGATCCCCGCGGCATGGTCGGCATGTTCTCGACGTCCCAGTTCATCTCGCTCGTGCTGGGCCCGCTGAGCCTCGCGATGCTGTTCTGGGTGTCGCGCCGCGGCGGTGGCGAGACGCGTCCGGCGACAGCGTAATGCCCCTGACATTCACCGTCCCCGACGACGCCGACGGCCAGCGGCTCGACCGCATCCTGACGACGCTGCTGCCCGACCGGTCTCGCGCGCAGGTGCAGAAGCTCATCGAGGACGGGCACGTCACGGTCACGCGGAAGACGGCGAAGTCCAACCTCGCGATGCGCGCGGGCGAGCCCATCGAAGTCGACGCCCCTGCACCGGTCATCTCCACGGTCGAGCCCGAAGAGCTCCCCCTCGACGTGCTGCACGAGGATGCCGACGTCATCGTCATCAACAAGGCCGCCGGCATGGTCGTGCATCCCGGCGCGGGCCATGGCTCAGGCACGCTGGTCAACGCGCTTCTCCACCACGTGGACGACCTGAGCGGCATCGGCGGCGAGCTCAGGCCGGGCATCGTCCACCGCCTCGACAAGGGCACCTCGGGCGTGATGGTCGTCGCGAAACACGACGCCGCACATCAGGAACTCTCGCGCCAGTTCCAGGATCGCGAGGTCGAGAAGGAGTACATCGCGCTGGTGTGGGGTGGCGTGCAGGCGGGCCGCCGCATCGATGCCGCAATCGGCCGGGATCCCTCGAATCGCCAGAAGATGTCCGCGCGGGCGCGGTATTCGCGCGAAGCCGTCACACGCATTACCCGGGCCTGGACGTGGAAGGGGCTCTCGCTCATACATGTCGCGATTCACACCGGACGCACGCACCAGATCCGCGTCCACCTGAGCGCGATCGGCCACCCCATCATCGGCGACGCGCTGTATGGCGGCGTCCGCCGGCGCGTGCCCGGCGACATCCGTGCCGTGAACCGGCTCGAGCGGCCGTTTCTGCACGCGTGGCGGCTGGCCTTCTCGCATCCCGTGCACGGGAATCGGATGGAGTTCCGCGCTCCCCTGCCGCAGGAGCTGCTCACCGTGCTGCTCGACCTCGGGTACGAGGGTCCCATGGGTGAAGGAAGCACGGGCGAAGGCGACCCTCCGGCATGAGCGGCGGGCCGATTCCACCGGAAGTCGTCCGGCAGATCTTCAAGGGCCGGATCTTCAGCGTGGCCGTCGAGACGGTCACGCTGCCGCACGGGCATCGCCTCGAGGCCGAAATCATCCGGCATCCGCCGTCCGTCGTGATCGTCCCGATCGACGCGGAGGGCCGCGTCATCCTGATCCGGCAGTACCGGCACGCCGTCGGACGCTGGCTCTGGGAGCTGCCTGCCGGGAGCACCGACCCCGGTGAGGACGCGCGGCTCGCGGCCGCACGGGAGTGCCAGGAAGAGATCGGACTGATTCCGTCAGGACTGACGCGCCTCGGCGCGTTCTTCCCGACGCCGGGCTACTGCGACGAGGAGATGATCTTCTTCCTCGCCACGGGGTTGCGCACGCCGGGGCCGGACGACCCGGTCGCCCACGCGGACGTCGACGAGCACATCGAGCCACGCGCGTACACGCGGGACGAGGCACAGCGTCTCGTCGAGCAGGGCGAGATTGGCGATCTGAAGACGGTGGCGGGGCTGGCGCTGCTGGCCAACCACCACCCCTGATATGACCGGCGGCTCGCCGGGCCGCGGAGCCCGGCGCCACCGGCGCGCGATGCGGCGTTACTGAACCGTCGGCTGCACGCGACGGGACTTCCGGTCCCCGCCCGCCTTCGCCGGCGGCAGCAACGCGAGCAGCAGCACTTCGTCGATGTGCTGCACGAAGTGGATCGTCATGTCCTTCCGCAGCTCGGGGCCGAGATCCTCGTTGACGTTGCGCTCGTTCTGCTTCGGCAGGATGACTTCGCGGATGCCGGCGCGGCGCGCGGCCAGTACCTTCTCCTTGATCCCGCCGACGGGCAGCACGCGGCCTGAGAGCGTAATCTCCCCGGTCATCGCGAGGTCACCACGCACCGGCCGCTTGGTCAGTTCCGAGGCGAGGGCCGTGACCATCGTGACGCCGGCCGACGGACCGTCCTTCGGAATCGCGCCGGACGGCACGTGGATGTGGATCTCCGCCCCCTTGAAGAAGTCGGGATCCGCTCCAAAGGCCGCGGCGTGCGCGCGGAACCATGACAGCGCCGCCCGCGCCGACTCCTTCATCACGTCGCCGAGCTGGCCCGTCAGTGTCAGACTGCCGCTGCCCGGCATCCGGGAGGCCTCGATGAAGAGGACCTCTCCACCGACCGGCGTCCATGCGAGGCCGATCGCCACGCCAGGGTCCTTTGTCCGCTCGGTCATCTCCTCGTCGATGAAGCGCGGCGCGCCAAGCAGCTCGACGACGCGGGCGGCATCGATTTCGACCGCCGTTTCGTCGCCCTCGGCGCGGCGCCGCGCCACCTTCCGGCACAGCGACCCGATTTCCCTTTCGAGATTCCGGACGCCCGCCTCCCGCGTGTAGCCCCGGATCACCTGGCGGACACCCGCGTCGGTGAAATGGATCTGTTCCGGCGTCAGTCCGTGGTCGGTGACCTGCCGCGCAATCAGATGCGACAACGCGATGGCCAGCTTCT
>CAYNUO010000008.1:4713-44045 GCA_964400405.1 uncultured Bifidobacteriaceae bacterium
CCGTGGTCGGTGACCTGCCGCGCAATCAGATGCGACAACGCGATGGCCAGCTTCTCCTCCTCGGTGTAGCCGGGGATCTCGAGCACTTCCATGCGGTCGCGCAGCGCGGGCGGCACCGGGTCGAGCACGTTGGCCGTCGTGATGAAGAGCACCTCCGACAGGTCGAACGGCACGTCGAGGTAGTGATCCCGGAACGTCGAGTTCTGTTCCGGGTCGAGTACTTCGAGCAGCGCCGACGCCGGGTCGCCCCGGAAGTCCGCCCCGAGCTTGTCGATCTCGTCGAGGATGAACACCGGGTTGCGTGATTCCGCCCGGCGCAGACCCTGGATGATCTGGCCTGGCAGCGCTCCGATGTACGTGCGCCGGTGCCCGCGGATCTCGGCTTCGTCCCGCATGCCGCCAAGCGAGACGCGGACGAACTTCCGGCCGAGCGACTGCGCGACCGAGCGCGCGAGCGACGTCTTGCCCACGCCCGGAGGGCCGACGAGGCACAGGATCGGCCCCTTCATGCCCGGGTTGAGCTTGCGGACGGCGAGGTACTCGAGGATGCGGTCCTTGGGCTTGTCGAGACCCGAGTGGTCCGCGTCGAGCACCGCCTTGGTCTTGGCGAGGTCCACGACTTCCTGCGTCCGCGTCTGCCACGGCAGCGCCACCAGCCAGTCGAGATACGTCCGGGCGACGGTGTACTCGGCCGCGGCCACAGGCATGCGCGACAGGCGGCCCAGCTCACGGAGCGCTTCCTTCTCGACGGCCGGCGGCATGCCGGCGGCCGTGATCTTCTCGCGGAGCTCCTCGGCCTCCTTGGTCTGATCGTCGCCCTCGCCCAGTTCCTTCTGGATGGCCTTGAGCTGCTCGCGGAGGAAGTACTCCCGCTGGTTCTTGCCCACCTCCGACTGCACCTGGGACTGAAGCTTCGAGCCGAGCTCCAGCACCTCGAGTTCCTTGACGAGGATGCGGTTCAGCGCATCGAGGCGGGCCCGCAGGTCGAGCGTCTCGAGCACTTCCTGCTTCACCGCAGTCGACATAGTGCTGAGGCTCGACGCGATGAAGTCCGCGAGGCGGCCGGCGTCGGCGATGTTCGCGGCCAGCGTCTGCAGGTCGTCCGACAGCAGAGGCGACAGCGAGACCACCTGCTGGAAGTTCCCCTTGATGTTCCGCAACTGGGCGTCGATCTCCAGCCGGTCCTCTTCGCGGACGACCTCGGGAACCTGTGCGACACGCGCCTTCAGATACGGCTGGCTCTCGATCAGTTCGGTCAGCGTGACCCGGCCGAGGCCCTGCACGATGAGGCGCAGGCTGCCGTCAGGCAGCTTGAACATCTTGTGGATCTGGCTTGCCGTGCCGACATGGTGCAGATCAGCCTCGCCCGGCTCATCGACGGCCGGGTCGCGCTGCGTGAACACACCAATCACCTTGCCGGCCGACATGGCTTCGTCGATCAGCTTCACCGAGCTCTCACGCGCCACGGCGAGCGGCATGAACGAATTCGGAAACAGCACCGTGTCCCGCAGCGGAAGGATCGCCAGGACGTCCGGGATCTCCACCGAGGGGTCGGGCGGGGAAAAGTCTTCGATCGAGAGTTCGTCGTGGTCGCTCACGGCATGACCTCCTGCGCGAGCGGAGGCCGCACGCGGTGGTATTTCCAGATTACCTGATGGACGGAGGGGCCTTGCGGAAGGGGCGGGAGAAAACGGCTGGACCGCTTATACGCGGCCCAGCCGGACGAACACAAACGCTTAGTTGGCCATGTCGTAGAACAGGCCGGCCGAGCCCCGCCGCTGCGCAAGGATCCGCTCGCGCTGGGCCGCCGTCTCACGCGCCTCCTCGCAGTCCTTGCAGCGGACGGCGAAGGGCAGGGCGCGGAGGCGCGGCGCAGCGATTTCGTCGCCGCACTCGAAGCAGTTGCCGTAGAGGCCGTCGTCGAGCCGGCGCAGCGCCTGGTTGACCTTGTTCAGGGTCTCGGACTTCATCTGGATGAGCGCGAGCTCGATGTCGTCCTGGATGTCGATCTCGGAGCTCTCGCCCTGATCCGCGACGTCCCGCTCGCGTCCGCCTTCACCGCGCACGTCCCGCATCTTGCCCTGCATCTCGCTGAGCAATTCCTGACGGCGGTGCTCGAGCATCTTCTTCAGCTCGGCGTAGCGGCTGGAACGGGTGTCGGTCCTGGTAGCGGTGGCTTTCTTGGTCGCCATGATGTCCTCGCGGTTCTGAATTCGCTCGCTCTAAAGGGCTCTGTCGGGCCGATCTTTAGCAACCGACGTGCCAGGTCTTTGCTCTGGCGTGGTGTCAATAAACCCTGGTGAATTAGACGGAAACAGGCCCTGGGCTGCCCCATTTCGGTTCATGATTCATCAGTTGATGACGTGAAGCTAGTCCGAAATTAGACACTCTGATGATTTTCAGACACACACATCAAATCAAAGTTACACACCTATAGACGCCCGAATGACCCCGTCGGCCGGGTCGCACGTCGAATTTCCCGGCGAGACGGGCCTGCGTGCTAGAATCAGCAGTTCTTGCGGGCCCGGCGTCGTGACTTCCGGGCCACAGACAGGGGATGTGTCGTGGCGAAGCGATGTGATGTGTGTGGGAAGGGGCCTGTGGCCGGTCGAACGGTGTCGCATGCCCATAACGTGGGCCTCCGGCGGTTCGAGCCGAACCTGCAGTCGGTTCGCGCGGTCGTGAATGGCGCGACCCAGCGGCTTCGCGTGTGCACGCGCTGCCTGCGTTCGGGCAAGGTCGTCAAGGCCGCCCGCGTGACCAAGGTCGCGTGAGCGAACTGGTTGCCATCGCGCCAGCGGACGCACCGGCAGCCATCGGACCGTACTCGCCCGCCATCACGGCGGGTCCGTTCGTCTTTCTCTCCGGCCAGATCCCGCTCGATCCGTCAACGGGAGAACTGGTCGCCGGCGACGTCGCCGCGCAGACCGAGCAGGTGATGAAGAACCTCGCCGCGGTGCTCCGCGCGGCGGGCACCTCGCTGGATCGCATCGTGAAGACCACGATCTACCTGGCGGACCTCGAGGACTTCGGGGTCGTCAACGGCGTGTACGGACGGTTCGTCGGCACGCCGGCGCCGGCCCGCGCAACGGTCCAGGTCGCCCGCCTGCCGCGCAACGCCCGCGTCGAGATCGACGCGATCGCGCTGCGCTAGCGCCTTCCCGCCCCTCTACATCCGCACCGCGCGTTCGACGGCGATCACGCCGTCGATGCCGCGCAGCGCCCGTATCACGCGGTCGAGATGCTTCACGTCGCGGATCTGCACAGTCATGTCGATCCGGGCCCGGCTCTCGTCGTCGGTCTGGGCGTCCATTCCCGTGATGTTCGTGTCGATCTCCGAGACCCGCGCGCTGATCGCGGCGAGCATGCCCTGCCGGTCCTCGACCTGCATCGTCAGGCGAACGGTGTAGGCCGCCTGGTCCGCGGTACCCGCATCCCATTCGACGTCGATCTGCCGTTCGGGGTCGATCATCAGGTTCAAGACGTTGGTGCAGCTCGCGGAATGCACTGACACGCCCTTGCCGCGCGTGACGTAGCCGACGATGCGCTCCCCGCGAATGGGGTTGCAGCACCGGGCGCGCGTGACCAGCAGGTCGTCCACGCCTCGAACCTTGATGCGATCCGGCGAGCCGGTGTCCGCCCGCGGGCGCCGGATGGGTTGGCCGTTCGGGTCGAGGAGCCGCTCCTTCAGGACCTCGGCGGGCGCGGACTTCTGCAGCACCGTGCGCGCCGAAATCTTCCCGTAGCCAATGTGCGCGAGCAGCTCTTCGGGCTTGCTGGCGCCGTACTCGGCGGCGAACGCGGCGAAGCCAGGGCCCTCGAGCAGCGTCTTCGGATTGAGGTCGAAACGCCGCGCCTGCTTCTCGAACAACCGCCGGCCCAGCTCGACGCTGCGTTCACGCTCCTCGGACTGGAGGACGTGCTTGATCTTGCCGCGCGCGCGTGAAGTGACCGCAAAGCTCAGCCAGTCCCGGCTCGGCCGGTGTCCGGGCTGCGTGAGGATCTCGACGATGTCGCCGTTCTTGAGCGGGGTGCGGAGCGGGACCATCTTGCCGTTCACCCGTGCGCCGACGCACTGGTGGCCGACGTCCGTGTGGATGGCGTAGGCGAAGTCGACCGCGGTTGACCCGCGCCGCAGAGACCGCACCTCGCCCTTCGGCGTGAAGAGATAGACCTCCTCCGGATAGAGGTCGACCTTCAGGTTCTGCAGGAACTCCTGCGGATCCCGGATCTCCTGCTGCACTTCCAGCAGCTGACGCATCCACTGGAAGTAGTGCTCGTCGCGGTGCTCGCCGACGCGGCCTTCCTTGTACTTCCAGTGCGCGGCCACGCCGTCCTCGGCCCGATGGTGCATCTCCTCCGTGCGGATCTGCACTTCGAACGGGAGACCACGGTCGCTGATCACGGACGTGTGGAGCGACTGGTACCCGTTGGGCCGGGGCATCGCGATGAAGTCCTTGAACCGGCCGGGCACGGGCGACCACGTCTGGTGGATGATGCCGAGCGCGCCATAGCAGTCCTTGACCGACGCCGTGATGATGCGCAGCGCCACGAAGTCATAGACCCGATCGAGGTCGATGTTCTGCCGGATCAACTTGCGGTGGATGCTGAAGAGACGCTTGATGCGGCCATCGATGCGGACGACGTGCACGTCCGCGGCGCGCAGCCGATCCGCCACGGTGCGCTGCAGCGACGTCATCGCTTCCTCGACGTCGCGGCGACGCGCCTCGACGCGGCTGCGGAGGCTCTCGTAGGCGTCGGGCTCGAGGTGCTGGAACGCCAGCTCCTCCAGTTCGTTCTTCAGCTTGCTCATGCCGAGCCGGCTGGCGATGGGCGCGAAGATGTCGAGCGTCTCCTGCGAGATACGCCGTTGCCGCTCTTCCGGGAGGTGGCCCAGCGTCCGCATGTTGTGCAGGCGGTCCGCCAGCTTGACGAGGATGACGCGGATGTCGTCCACCATCGCCAGGAGCATCTTGCGGAAGCTCTCGGCTTGACGCTCCTCGCTCGACGCGAAGTGGATGGCCGAAATCTTCGTCACGCCGGCCACGACATGGGCCACCTCGGCACCGAAGAGCTCCGCGACCCGGTCGGACGTGACGTGGGTGTCCTCGACTACGTCGTGCAGCACGCCGGCCGCGACCGCGACGGCATCGAGCCGCATGTCAGCCAGGATTGCCGCGACCGCGACCGGGTGCATGAGGTAGGGCTCACCGGACTGGCGGAGCTGCCCTTCGTGCCCGTCGGCGGCGAACGCGTACGCGCGCCGGACGAGGTCCAGGTCCGCGGGCGACCCGTACTCGCCAAGCTTGTCGAGGACGCGCTGGAACGTCACCATGGACTGTCCAAGGGTTCCGTTGCGGCGCCGGACGACCCGGCCCGCAGGAAGAACTGAGGAGTGGGTGCCATCATAGCAACTCCGGGTGGAGCGATGCGGCACCCGCCCGGCGGGAATTTCGGCGTTTCGGGGCCAGAAACGTGCCTTGACTCGCTGGAAACCGGGTCACTATACTGACGCGCTTGCGGCACTACTTAAGGGGGCTAACGATGCGGAAGTTTTCGGTCTCAACCTGTGCGCTGATTGCCGGGTTGGGCATGCTGGTGACCGGCTGCGGCCAGGTCGACATGCTGAAGTCCCGGCTGGCGTTCAAGGATGCCAACGGGCTCTACCAGGCGCAGGACTACCGGGGCGCCATGGCGAAGTACAAGGAAGCCCTCGAGCTGGACGCCGCGACCACTGGTCCTGCGGGTGCCTACTTCTTCCTGGCGAACAGTGCCGACAACCTGTTCCGTGCTGCCCGGAAGGGTGAGCCGGCCAATGACCAGCTGCTGACGGATGCGGTGGCCGGGTATCAGAAGGCCGCGGAGAGTTCCGCCGACCCCAAGATCAAGAAGCTCGCGCTGGAGTTCCTCGTCGCGGCCTACAACAACCCCGACAAGCTGAACGACCCGGGTCAGGCCGAGCCGATCCTGCTCCGGATGATCGAGCTGGACCCGAAGGACACGGCCAACCTGTTCGCCCTCGCGAAGATCTACGAGGACAGCGGCAACTACGAGCAGGCCGAGCAGATGCTGACCAAGGCGAAGGAGACCTCGCCGAACGAACCCTCGGTCTACATGCAGCTGGCGGGCTACTACAACCGCCAGGGTGAGTTCGACAAGACCATCGACGCGCTGCAGCAGCGCGCGGCGAGGGAGCCGAACAACCCGGAGGCGCACTACACGATCGCCACCTACTACTGGGACAAGGCGTATCGCGACTTCCGCCTGAGCGACGCGGACAAGAAGAAGATGGTGCAGACCGGCGTTGACCTCGTGGACAAGGCGCTCTCGATCAAGAGCGACTACGCCGAAGCGATGGTCTACAAGAACCTGCTGCTCCGCCTGCAGGCAAACCTCGAGAAGGACCCGGCCCGGCAGCAGGCGCTGCTGAAGCAGGCCGACGCCCTGCGGGACCAGGCGCAGGACCTTCGCAAGAAGCAGCAGGCCGGCGCCTAGGCCCCGGCAGACCGCGGAATTTATGAGGGCCGCACCTGACGGGTGCGGCCCTTTTTTTCCGCCTCGAGTCCCGCGACTTACAAGGACGGCTGGACCTCGGACAGTCCGTAAACCTCCTCTGGCGGATACAATCAGTTCATCCATGGTGGGCGAGACCCCTCTGCCGGCGGAGCCTGCTCCGGTCGTCCTGGTTGTGGACGACGACGAGCCGATTCTGCGCATTCTCGGCCAGTGGGTGACGCGGCTGGGCTATGCGCCCAGGACTGCGGACTCTGCCGAGGCCGCCATCGCGGAACTGGAGAACGGGGGCATCGACGTCGCGCTCTGTGACATCCGGATGCCAGGCAAGGATGGGATCTGGCTCGCCAACCAGATTCGGGAGCGGTTCGCATCGGTCGCCGTGGTGCTGGTCACCGGGATGGACGAACTGGACGCCTCGTTCACGCTGCGCCCTGGCATCGTCGGCTACGTCACCAAGCCGTTCGAGCGGGACGCCATCTCCGGCGCCCTCAAGATGGCCCTCCGGTGGCGCCAGGAAGCGACACCCGCTCCCCAGGCCCAGGAGTCGCTGTTCGATATCGTCGAACGCTGGGAGCCCGCAGAGCAGTCCTGACGACCGTCCCCGGACGGCGGGCGTCAGCGTGATGCCACGGCGGGGCGCCCGGCAGCCTCACCCCGAAAAGAAAAAGGGGCCTGGCCACTGGCCAAGCCCCTCAAAGTTCCGGTCGAACCGGGTCGGCGCCGTCCGAGCTACTGGCCAGCCGCGGCGGCGGCAGCCTTCTTCATCCCGTCCGTCACGATACCGACCTTCTCCACACCAGCGCCCTTGGCGGCGTCGATGACCTCGACGATGTCGCCGTAGCGCAGTGTGCCGGCCGCTGAGATGAACATCGTCTTGTCCTTGCGCTCTTCGAAGATGCCACGCAGCTTCTCCTGGAGCTCACCGATGGTCACGTCCTGCTTGTTGACCGCGATCTTCCGGTCCGCGCTGTACTCCAGCACGATCTGGCTGATGTCCGGCGCGGCCTTCGTCGCCTGCTGCGTTTCGGCCGGCAGGTTGACGTCCACGCCCTTCTGAGAGAGCGGCAGGGCCGCCATGAAGATCACCAGGAGCACGAGCAGCACGTCGATCATCGGCGTGATGTTCATCTCGGAGGTGGCGGCCGGCGTCTTGGCCGTGAAGACCTTGTCTGCGCCGTGATGCTTGTGAGCGGACATGGCTACTTCCCTCCGCCGGTCGTCTTCTTTTCCGTGATCAGGCCCATATCCTCGACGCCTGCCGCACGAGCTTCGTCCATGGCATCCATGACGGCGCCGTACGGGGCGTCCACATCGGCCTTGATGTAGAGCAGCTTGACGGCCTTCTCTTCCAGAGCCTCTTCAAGCTTGCGGCGCAGATCCGACATCGGCACCATGACGGAATCGACGTAGACCGCGCGGTCGGCGGTGACGCCGAGCACCGTCTGGTCGTCCGTTTCCGGCTTGTCGCTGCTGTTATCCGCGACGGGCAGCTTGACGGGCACGCCCTTCTGGAGCATCGGTGCCACGATCATCATGATGATCAGGAGCACCAACATGACGTCCACGAGTGGCGTGACGTTGATTTCGGATTTGACGGCCCCTTCCTCGCCGCCGACAGACATACTCATCGGTATCGCTCCTGGGATGTGCGGTTAGAGCGGCCGGAGCGCGCTGGCAGGTTGGCCAGCCGCCCCGGCTCGCAACATCCGGATGACTAGGCCGCGTTCTTGATGAACCAGTCCACGAGCTCCGACGAGGAGTTATCCATCTCCACGTTGAAGTGCTCGATACGGCCCGTCAGGTAGTTGTAGAACCAGACGGCCGGGATGGCCACGAACAGTCCGAGCGCCGTTTCGATGAGCGCCTCAGCGATACCGGCCGAGACCGCGCCGATGCCGGAGGAACCGCCGGCAGAGGCGATACCCACGAAGGCGTTGATAACGCCGATAACCGTGCCGAGCAGTCCGACGAACGGCGCCGTGGAACCGATGGTCGCCAGCACGCTGACACCCTTCTTCAGGTCGGCGGCGGTCAGGGCCGTCGCACGCTGAATGGCGCGGCGGACCGTGTCCAGAACGTCATCGCGGTTGCCCGAGAGACCCGCTTCCTTCTGGTACTGGAACTCCTGAAGGCCGGCGCCCACCACCTTCGCGAGGTGGCTGTAGCGGTAGTCCTTCGAGCCCGCCAGCGCGATCGCCTCCTTGAGGCGGCCGTCCTTGAGGTGCTTGGCGACCTGGGGAGCGAAGATCTTCGACTGGTTCCGCGCCTGGTTGTAGGTGTAGATGCGCTCGATCGCCACACCGATGGACCAGAACGACATGATGAACAGGACCACCGCCACGGCGATGGCGGGACCGGTCATGGTCTGGGCAATTTCAATAAGATTCAGCTCGCCACCCATTACGACATCCTCCGCAATCTATTGTTGAGACGATCTGTCGGACAAGTTGGCCCCTCGCCTCGTCTCACGAGCGGGGGAAGAGGCGTAAGGCCTCGGACTTCTACGAAACTCGTATTCTTCGGGAACTCTGCTTCTGCCTAGCTGAGCGTGAACTGAACGGTGACCGTCATGATGACCGGCACGGGCTGACCATTCAGTGTCGTCGGCGTGAACTGCCACTGCTTCACGGCGTCGATGGCAGCCTGGTCCAGCAACGGGATGGACCGGAGCACGCGGGTGTCCGTGACGCTGCCCGTCGGTCCGATCGTGGCCTCGATGATCACCACGCCCTGCACGCGGGCGGACTGAGCGATCGACGGATACACGGGCCGGACGTCCTTGGTTTTCTTCGGGGCCTGGATGTTTCCGCCGACGCGCACCGGAGCCGGAGGCGGCGGAGGCGGCGGGGGCGGCGGGGGCGGCGCATCCGGCACACCGCCGGAGATGCCACCGACGACGCCGCCGGGAATGCCACCGTCAACGCCCGCATTGCGGTCGAAGTTGGTGTCCGGCGCTTCCGCTTTGATTTCTGACGGAGCTTCGGTCGGCGCCGCAGCCGGATTCGGCTGCACCACCGGTTCCGGAGCCTTCGCGGCAGGCGGCGGCGGGGGCGGCGGCGGGGGCGGCGGGGGCGGCGGCGGCGCCACGAAGGCGGCCATCGCACCAGCTGGAGTCGGCAGGATATCAGCCGCCATCAGCGGGATGATGACCATCCCGAGGATGATGACCGTGTGCACGACAATCGACACGACAACGGTGGTTCCCTGATTCGAACCCACCTTGACGCTCGGGTCGACAATGTCGCCGAACATGTGACGTGGCACCGGGCTTACCCTCCTGAGAAACGGAACTTGCGGTCGGCAAGAGCGGCCGATTATAGCGATCCCGAAAAAACAGTGTCAACGCGCGGCGGAAACCCCTGAGATCCCCGCATTTGCCGAGTTAGACACCGGAACACGCAATTGGCTCCCGGGTCCACGATCAGCCAAAGAGCGCGCAGTATAGCCCGGGTCCGGATGATCGCTCCAGCGATTAATCCGGACCCGGAAATGCCTCAAGTTGCCTCAGACCCCTGCCGGCCGCTTGACTTCCGTGCCGATCCGCATCGCGTAGAACGACCGGTAGACAAACACCGCCGACACCGCGAAGAAGAGCGCCGCGAGCATATGGCTCACGCCGCTGCCCATGTCGACCGTCAGGCGCACGGCCAGCTGCACGGCAAGCAGGCCGAACAGGGTCGTGAACTTGATCACGGGATTGAGCGCGACCGACGACGTGTCCTTGAAGGGGTCGCCGACGGTGTCGCCGACGACGGTCGCCGCGTGGAGCGGCGTGTTCTTCATCTTCAGCTCGGTCTCGACGATCTTCTTCGCGTTGTCCCACGCGCCGCCGGCGTTGGCCATGAAGACGGCCTGGTAGAGGCCGAACAGCGCGATGGAGACGAGATAGCCGACGAAGAAGTAGGGCTCGACGAACGCGAACGCGAGCGTCGAGAAGAAGACCGTCAGGAAGATGTTGAGCATGCCCTTCTGCGCGTACTGCGTGCAGATCTCGACCACCTTCTTGCTGTCCTCGACCGAGGCCTTCTCCGCGCCACCGTCGAGCTTGATGTTCGCCTTGATGAACTCCACGGCGCGGTAGGCGCCCGTCGTGACGGCCTGCATCGACGCACCCGTGAACCAGTAGATGATCGCGCCGCCGGTCACCAGACCCAGCAGAAAGGGTGCGTGAAGCATCGAAAGGTTCGCGACCAGATCGGGACGAAGGCCCTCGGTCAGCTCCATGATGATGGAGAAGATCATCGTGGTCGCGCCGACCACTGCGGTACCGATGAGTACCGGCTTCGCGGTCGCCTTGAACGTGTTGCCCGCGCCGTCGTTCTCTTCGAGCAGCTCCTTGGCCTTTTCGAAGTCGACGTCGATGCTGAAGTCCTTCTTCAGCTCCTGCTTGATGCCGGGGACCGACTCGATCACCGACAGCTCGAAGACCGACTGCGCGTTGTCCGTCACCGGCCCGTAGGAGTCGACGGCGATGGTCACGGGGCCCATGCCGAGGAAGCCGAAGGCCACCAGGCCGAACGCGAAGACCGCCGGCGCCATCATGAAGCCCGGGTCCTGCATGATCGGGCTCGAGGTGGTCACCAGGAAGGCTATCGACATCAGCGCGACGATGGTCAGACCGAGCCAGTAGGCGCTGAAGTTGCCCGCCACGAGACCAGACAGCACGTTGAGCGACGGACCACCTTCATTGGAGGAGGTGACGACTTCCTTGACGTGGGCGGATTCGGTCGACGTGAACACCTTCACCAGCTCGGGGATGATGGCGCCGGCCAGCGTGCCGCACGTGATGATCGTGGCCAGCTTCCACCAGAGCGTGCTGTCGCCGAGGTCGGCGATGAGCAGGTGCGAGACCACGTAGGTGAGCACGACCGACACGATCGAGGTCAGCCACACCAGCGAGGTCAGCGGCGCCTCGAAGTTCATCTTCGTGACGGTGCTGTAGCGGGCCTTGGCCACCGCTTCGTTGATGAGGTAGGACGCGCCGCTCGCGATCACCATCATGATGCGCATCGCGAAGATCCAGACCAGCAGCTTCACCTGCACGGCTGACTGCGGAACGGCGAGCATGATGAACGTGATGAGCGCGACGCCCGTCACGCCGTAGGTCTCGAAGCCGTCCGCTGATGGGCCGACGGAATCGCCGGCGTTGTCTCCGACGCAGTCGGCGATGACGCCCGGGTTGCGGGCGTCGTCTTCCTTGATGTTGAAGACGATCTTCATCAGGTCGGAACCGATGTCGGCGATCTTCGTGAAGATGCCGCCGGCGATACGGAGCGCGGCCGCGCCGAGCGATTCGCCGATGGCGAAGCCGATGAAGCACGGCCCGGCGTAGTCACCCGGGATGAAGAGCAGGATGATCAGCATGATCAGCAGCTCGACGCTGATGAGCAGCATGCCGATGCTCATGCCCGCGCGCAGCGGAATCGCGTAGACCGGGTAGGCCTTGCCCTCGAGGCTGGCAAACGCGGTCCGGGAGTTCGCATACGTGTTCACCCGGATACCGAACCAGGCCACGCTGTAGCTGCCCAGGATGCCGACGACGCTGAAGAGCAGGATGATGCCGACGCGCAGCGGCTCCATCTCCGACAGCACGCCGAAATAGAGCACGATGATGACGGCGATGAAGATTTCGAGGATCGCGATGAAGCGGCCCTGCGTGATCAGGTAGGTCTTGCACGTTTCGTAGATCAGCTCGGAGATCTCGCGCATCGTGCGATGCACCGGCAGGTTCTTCAGCTGGTTGAGGATCACCAGGCCGAAGATGATGCCCAGCGCCGCGACGCCGAGCCCGCCGAACAGCAGCGTCCGGCCGTCGTACCCGCCGACATCCGTGCTCGAGAGATCCGGCAGGATCAGATTCGCCTCACCCCCGGTGTGATGCGTGGCGGCTGCCGCCGCGTGTTCCTGCCCTTCGGCCTGACCAGCCAGGGCCAGGCCCGCCGACGATCCGATCATCATGAGCGCCAGGACAGCGGTGCCCAGGCATTTGATCCACGACTTCATCGCGTTCAGTCCCTTCTCTGAGTGAAACGTGCCCGTAATTTGCCCGACTACGTTACTGATGACGGACCGTGCCGCCCGACACGATACCGGGTAACGACATCCCGCCCGTCAACACGACCCGGATGGCGTCCTCGACGGAGACATCCGGAAACAGCGCCTCGGCCTTCGGGTAGAGCGCAATGTCACCGAGGTAGAGATGGTTCGTCGGTACATACACCGCGACGAACGGCTCCAGCCCCCGGCCGCGATCGACCACGAACTCCTTGGTGAGAAACCCGAGCGTCAGACCTCGCCCCGGCACCTCGACCATGACAACCTGCTTGAACCCGTACTCGTTGTCCGGTGAAAACGCCGCGATCAACTGCCGGACCGGCGCGTAGACGGTGCCGAAGACCGGGATCCGGCCAAGGATCTCCTCGGCCCGGGCCAGCACCCGCTTTCCGAATACGTTGCTCGTCACCGCGCCCACGGCCAGTACCAGCACCGCCGTGATGGCGAGGCCGAGGCCCGGCACACGACGCCCGATCACCCGCACGGACACCGGCGCCGTGAAGCCGTCAATGATACCGAAAACCCACACGAGCGCCGCCACGCTGACCACCAGCGGAACCAGCACGAAGAAGCCGGTGATGAAACGGCGGCGCAGCCACGACATGGCGGTCAGTTCAGGCTCCACCCGTTCCAGAGCGCCAGAAGCATAAGCCCGCCGGTGGCAATCCGGTACCAGGCAAAGGGCGCAAAGCCCGCACGGCCCACAAAGCGAAGAAACGGTGCGACGACGGCCAGGGACGCCAGAAACGCCGCGACGAATCCGACCGCTATCTCTGCCGACCTGGGCGAAGCCATGCCCCCCTCCAGGCGCAGGAGGTCGTTGCCGAACGCCGCGGCCATCGTCGGGACGGCCAGAAAGAACGAGAACTCGGCGGCCGCCGTGCGGTCCATGCCCATCAGCATGCCGCCGATGACCGTCGCGCCGGAGCGGGACACGCCCGGCACCACGGCCAGAGCCTGGCACAGACCCACACCCAGAGCCCGGCCGACCGGCGTCGCCTCAGCGGACGTAATCGTGGGACGCAGCCGCATCCGCTCGACGGCCAGCATCACCACGCCACCGAGCACCAGCGCCACCGCGATGGTCGCGGCGCTGCCATACAGGACGGCGGTGATGTACCCGCGGCCAGCGGCCCCGAGCAGCAGCACCGGCAGGAGCCCGGCACCGAGCGCAATCACGAAGCGCCGCGCGGCGGAGTCATGCGGAAAGGCGCGCACCAGCCCGCCGATCCGGACGCGATAGAGCCAGACGATCGCGAGGATTGACCCCAGCTGGATCATGATCGTGAACACGCCACCGGGATCCTCGAAGCCGAGCAGCCGTCCGGCGACGAGCAGGTGGGCGGTGGACGAAACCGGCAGGAACTCCGTCAGACCCTGCAGCGCGCCCAGCAGCGCGGCGTGCACGTAGTTCACGGGCGGCCGAGTGCCTCACCGGGTACCACGCGAACCGGAACGTCCGTCAGGCGTTCGCCTTACGGCCGGCCTTCCCGCGCCGGGATGCCGAGACGGCCGGTTCGACAGCCTGGGCCGACGCCACCGGCTTCCGGCCCTGCCAGAAGGTCACGATCGCCGCGGCCACGAAGACGCTCGAGTAGGTGCCGGTCACGATGCCGATCACCATCGTGAACGCGAAGCCCGCCAGCACGTCGCCGCCGAAGAGCAGCAGCGCAATCGCGGACAGCAGCGCCGTGCCCGCCGTGATGATCGTCCGGCTGAGCGTCTGGTTCAGCGCGACGTTGATCGTCTCGGAGAGCGACGCCCGCCGGTTGGCGCGCAGATTCTCGCGGACGCGGTCGAAGATGACGATCGTGTCGTTGGTCGAGTAACCCGTCACCGTCAGGATGGCGGCGATGACGTTCAGCGTGATGTCGTACTGGAAGAACGCGAGGAACGCGACCGTGACCAGGATGTCGTGGATGCTGGCCACCACGGCGCCGACTGCGAACGACAGCTGGAACCGGAACGCGATGTAGGCCAGGATGCCGACCAGCGAGGCGAGGAACGCGTAGATCCCCTTCTCGGTCAGCTCGCGGCCCACGGACGGGCCGACGATTTCCGTGCCGACCACGCTGAACCCGCCGAGGTTCCCCTTCCGCAGGGCATCCTCGGCCACCTTCGCCGTCGAACCCAGCGCGGCGCCGGCTTCCGCGCCGACCTGCGGCACGCGGACCATGACCTGGCGCTGGCCCGGGTCACCGTAGGAGGTGACCATGATGTTCTGGCCGCCGCCCGGGAAGTTCTTGTCGAGCGTCGAGCGGACGTCCTCCACCGACGGCATCTGCTCGAACTGCGCGATGATCGCCGTGCCGCCGGCGAACTCGATGCCCAGCGGAATGCCCTTCGTGACGACGACGCCGAGCCCGGCGAGGATCACGACCCACGACAGCGCAATCGCGTGCCAGCGCCAGCGGAGAAAATCGAACGAGGTGTTGTGCAGGATCTGCATCGGCAACCCTTAGATCGAGAGCGTCGTCGCCTGACGGCGACGCGACAGCTCGAATTCGAACAGCGTCTTCGACACGAAGGTCGAGGTGAACAGGTTCGACAGCAGGCCGATGGACAGCGTGACGGCGAACCCGCGGATCGGCCCCGTGCCGAACTGGAAGAGGAAGGCTGCGGCAATCAGTGCGGAGATGTGGGTGTCCAGCAGCGTCAGGAAGACGCGTCCGAATCCGGCGTTGATCGACGCGCGCACGCCGCGCTGGGCGGCCAGCTCTTCCTTGATACGCTCGAAGATCAGCACGTTCGAGTCGACGCCGATACCCATCGTCAGCACGAAGCCCGCGATACCCGGCAGCGTCATCACGGCACCGATGTACGCCATCAGCCCGAGCAGGATGACCAGGTTGAAGATGAGCGCGATGATGGCGTTGACGCCCGACAGCCGGTAGTAGACCAGCATGAACAGGATGATCAGGACCAGGCCGACCAGCGAGGCGACCACGCCGGACCGGATCGAATCCGCGCCGAGGCTCGGACCGATGGACCGCTCTTCAAGGTAGGTCAGCGACGCCGGCAGCGCACCGGAGCGCAGCACGAGCGACAGGTCCTGCGCCTCCTGCTGCGTGAAGCTGCCGGTGATACGGCCCTGGTCGGTGATGCGGCTTTCGATGGTCGGCGCCGAGAACACGCGGCCGTCAAGCACGATGCCGAGCTGCCGGCCGATGTTCGCGGAAGTCGCCGTGCCGAACTTGCGGGCGCCTTCCTGATTGAGCGTGAAGCTGACCGCCGGCAGGTTGTTCTCGTCCAGCGTCGGGCGGGCGTTGCGCAGGTCCCGTCCTGTGACAGCTGAAACCTTGCGGACCATGTAGTAGACCGTGGTACCCGCGCTGCCCGGCGCGCTGGAGGTACCGGGGAGGACTTCCATGCCCTGCGGCGGCTGGCCGCCGGGGACGAGGTCCTCCTTCGCCGACGCCGGGCCCTGCTCGACGATCTTCAGCTCGAGCATGCCGGGTGAACCGATGATGGACTTGGCACGCTCGACGTCGGTCACGCCCGGAAGCTGGACGAGGATCTGGTCGCCGTTCTGGCCCTGTTGCGCGATGCTGGGCTCGGCCACGCCGAGCTCGTTGACGCGACGCTCGATCGTCTGGCGGGCCTGGACGACGGCCTCATCGCGGAGCTGCTTCTGGATGTTCGCCTTCATCGTGAAGACGAAGGAGCCGGTCCCGCCGGAGCTGCGGTCGAAGTTCGTCTGGATGTCGGTGGCCGCCTGCCGGAACGCCTGTTCCTGCGGCGGCTGGACGCCGTCGACCTTGAACGCGACGGGAGACGTGGTGGCGATGGACGTCGTCACGATCGACGCCTTGGTCAGCGCCTCCCGCAGGCGCTCCATCTCACCTTCCGTCTCGACGCGAAGCGCATCGTCGGTCTGCACACGCAGGACGAGATGCACGCCGCCCTTGAGGTCCAGCCCCAGCTTGAGCTGGAGACTGGCCAGCACCGCAGGTACCGGCAGCTTCAGGGAGGGAGCCGCGATCGGGTAGACGCCGACGATGGCGAAGACCACGAACGTGACGAGAGAGATAGTCAGCTTCCAGCGAAGGCTCATAACGGCTTATCCGTTGGCCCCGGCTTCCGGGACCACGCGCTCCTGTCCTTGATACCCGACTACGGCGTTGCGCGAGATGTCGACTCTGACGCGCTCCGCGATTTCGATCTTCAGGTGGTCTTCCTCCACCTTGATGATGGTCCCGAAGATGCCACCCGAGGTCACGATGCGATCCCCTGCCTTCAACGCCGCCAGAAACTCCTGCACCTTCTTCTGGCGCCGCCGCATCGGCAGCAGCAGCACGACGTAGAAGATGCCGAGAATCAGGACGGCGGGAAGCAGTCCCAGGAGCGGATTGCCGCCTTGCGGAGCAGCCATCGCCAGCACGAAATCGGGGTTTGCCATCGCTTCCATTCTGGGTACACCGGGCACGTTCCCGGTCACGCGTCAGAGAGCGGACCCGAAACCGACGCGAGGAACTCCCGCTTGAACGTTTCGAACGTCCGAAACGCTATAGCGTCCCTGATCCTCCGCATGGTGTCAAGGTAGAAGGTCAAATTATGCAACGTGTTAAGGGTGCTCGCGGTCATCTCGCCGCTGGTGAACAAGTGCCGCAGATAGGCCCGCGAATGATGCCGGCACGTGTAGCAGCGGCAGTCGGGATCGACCGGTGATTCGTCGAATGCGAAGCGGGCGTTCCCGATGTTCAGACGGCCACGGCTCGTGAAGAGTTGTCCGTTCCGCGCGTTGCGGGTCGGCATCACGCAATCGAACATGTCGATGCCGCGGGCCACCGCCTCGACGAGGTCCTCCGGCGTGCCCGCACCCATCAGGTAGCGGGGCCGGTCGGCGGGCAGCGACGCCGCCGTGTCGCCGGCCACGCGGTACATCTCCTGGGACGGCTCGCCGACGCTCAGTCCGCCGATCGCATAGCCCTCGAAGCCGATCTCGACAGTGGCGTCCACGCTTTCCCGGCGAAGCGCGTCGAACGTGCCGCCCTGAATGATGCCGAACTGCGCCTGACCCGGGTTCACGGCCGGCGTGCCTCCGTCGCGGATCTGGCGCAGGCGCTCCCGGCACCGGCGGGCCCATCGGGCGGACCGGCGGAGCGACTCCGCCGCGCGCGCCTCCGTCGCCGGATAAGCCAGACACTCGTCGAGCACCATCGCGATGTCGGATCCGAGGCGCGCCTGCGCCTCAACCGCGCGTTCGGGCGTGAGCAGGTGCCGCGACCCGTCGAGATGCGACCGGAACTCGGCTCCGTCCTCCCGGACGACGCAGCGTTCCCCCAGGCTGAAGATCTGGAAGCCGCCGCTGTCGGTGAGCATCGGGCGTTCCCATCCGATAAAGCGATGCAGACCGCCCAGCCGTTCGACCGCCTCGTCGCCGGGCCGGAGAAACAGGTGATAGGTGTTGCCCAGGATGATCGACGCCCCGGCCTCGGCCAGCTCCTGATGACGGAGCGCCTTGACGGCCCCCCGCGTGCCGACGGGCATGAAGACCGGCGTCTCGACGCGGCCGTGCGGCGTCTCCATCACGCCGGTGCGGGCGGCGCCATCCTGTCCGGTGACCTGGAATGTGAACACTGGGAGTCACTTATATTAGTGGCCACACGTGAAACGACTGCGCGTTGGCGTCATCTACGGCGGGCGATCCGGAGAACACGAGGTCTCCGTGGCCTCCGCTGCGTCCATCCTCAAGCACCTCGATCGCGATCGCTACGAAGCGGTCGCCATCCGCATCGACAAGGACGGGCGCTGGCAGCTGCCGGACCGGACGCCGACGGCGTCCTCCGCGTCGGAGGTGCTCGAGCAGGCACGGGCGCAGGCCGCGAGGCCCGGCCGGCTCGGCCGCGAGACGCTGATGCTCGCGCGCCCCGGGGGAGATGCGCTGCTGACCATCGAGCACGGGCGGGGTGACACGGGTGCGCACGGCGGCGCCGTCGTCCACTCGCTCGGACTCGACGTGATGTTCCCCGTGCTCCACGGACCATACGGCGAGGACGGCACCGTGCAGGGGCTGCTCGAGCTCGCGAACGTGCCCTACGTCGGACCGTCGGTCATCGGCGCCGCGGTCGGCATGGACAAGGCGGTGATGAAGACGCTCTTCGCCGCGCACGGCCTGCCCCAGGTGAAGTACCTGGTGGTCCTGAAGCGAGAGTGGGAGACGGCGCGGGCCGACGTGACGGATCGCCTGGTCCGCACGCTGGGCCTGCCGATCTTCATCAAACCCGCGAACCTGGGATCGAGCGTCGGCATCTCGAAGGCCCGCACGGAAGCCGAGGTCGGCCCGGCCATGGACCTCGCGGCGTCCTTCGACAGGAAGATCGTGATCGAGGCGGCGGTCCCCGACCCGCGGGAGATCGAGTGCGCGGTGCTCGGCAATGACGACCCGGCCGTCTCAGTGCCGGGCGAGATCGTCCCGTCCGAGGAGTTCTACGACTACAACGCCAAGTACCTCGCCGGTAAGTCGAAGGAGCTGATTCCCGCGCCGATCACCGAGGCCCAGCGCACCAGGCTTCAGCGACTGGCCCTCGAGGCCTATCGCGCGGTGGAAGGGGCGGGCATGGCCCGCGTCGACTTCCTGATGGAGCGCAAGCGCGGCCGGATCTATCTGAACGAGGTCAACACGATCCCGGGGTTCACGACGGTCAGCATGTATCCCAAGCTCTGGGAAGCGAGCGGCCTCAGCTACGCGGACCTCCTCGATCGCCTGATCGCGCTGGCGCTCGAACGCCACGCGGAGAAGCAGCGGCTGCGCACGAGCATCACGTGACCGCAGGCCTCCGCCGCGCCGGCGCCGCCGGGCTCGCCACCGGGTTCACGGTCTGGCTCTGCGCCGCGGGCCTCGCCACCGCCGCACCCATCAAGGGCCTGACCGCCGGCGCCCAGGTTCGTGATGCGTACGACGCCATCCTCGCGGGCCGTTTCGACGACTGGCCGGCGATCGCCGCCGCCACCTGTCCCCCGGCTCCCGTGCAGGTCTGCCAGACGCTGGAGCTCGCCGCGCTGTGGTGGCAGATCCAGGTCGACCCGGGGAATCGCAGCCTCGACGCCCGTTTTCTGGATACCGCCAATCGCGCGGTGACCGGAATGGAAGCCTGGACCGCGAAGGAGCCGGAGCGTGCCGAAGCGTGGTTCTACCGCGGGGCGGCGTACGGCGCCCGGGCGCAGTGGCGCGTGCTGCGCGGCGAACGCGTCGCCGCCGCCCGCGACGGCAAGCGCATCAAGGACGCGCTCGAACGGGCGCTCGCCCTCGATCCGGGTCTCCAGGACGCGTGGTTCGGCATCGGTCTCTACCACTACTACGCGGACGTGGCGCCGGCCGCCGCGAAGATGCTGCGCTTCCTGCTGTTCCTGCCGGGCGGTGACCGGAAGCAGGGTCTGGCCGAGATGCGGCGGGCCCGCGACAACGGCGCGCTGCTCCGCGGGGAGATCGACTACCAGCTGCACGTCATCGACCTCTGGTACGAACACGCCCCGAGGCACGCGGTCGAACTCCTGGAGGGACTGCGCCGGCAGTACCCCGCGAATCCGCACTTCGTGCAGACCATCGCCGAGGTTCAGGAGGTCTATCTGCACGACGCGGCAGGCAGCCTTCGCACGTGGCGTGAGCTTGCCGACGCCGCGAAGGCCGGCCGCGTGCGCCAGGCGGCGATGGCGTTGGCGATCGCGCGCCTCGGCATCGCCTCGCAGCTCGACCGGCTCTTCGAGACGGACCTCGCGGTGACGGAACTGCGGGCCCTGATCGCCAGCCGGCCCGACCGACCGGCCGGCATCACGGCCCGCGCGCACCAGCAACTGGGCGACGCCCTGAACCGGATGGGCCTGCGCGGCGAAGCGGAAACGGAGTTCCGCGCGGCGCTCGCGCTCGTCCGCGGTGACGGCGAAATCGCGGACAAGGCACGGGCGGGCCTCAGGTCCGCGCCCGCGGCCGATCAGGCGACCGCGTATCGCGTGTCTCTCCAGGGCTGGCGCGCGCTCGAACGCGGGGACACCAGAACCGCCGCGCCGTTGATCGGGCAGGCGGTCACGCTGCGGCCGGCTGATCCGGTGTTCCGCTATCGCGAGGCACGGCTGCTGATCGCGATGCACGACGACGCGGGCGCGCAGAAGGCACTCGCCCGCGTGCTCGGCTCGCGGCCGGAACAGGCGCCCACCATCTATGCCGCCGCCTGTCTGGAGTCCGGCGTGATCGCGGAGCGGCAGCGCGACCTCGCGCGTGCGAGCGAGTTCTATCGGCGGGCGGAGCAGGTCTTCGGCGCGGACGCACGCACCGTCGCCGACGCGAAGCGCGCGCGCGAGCGTCTCCGCACACCGTGAACGCGTGTCCGGTCACCGGCGTGCGTTACTTGACACCGGTGACGCGATTGGGCGTGGCCGCGCGGCCGAAGTTTTTGACAACCTGCTTACTTTTGTGCTTGACAGCGATCTGACGTCGCCCGTAATCTACATCTGGTATGAGGGCTGATGGCTCAGCCCACCAATTGTGACGGGTCATGTGACTCGCCGCGGCTGGGCCACAACAACCGAGGAGAACACAATGGCGAAAAAGGCTGCCAAGGGCGCCAAGAAGAAGGCCGCGAAGAAGCGGTAGTTCTTCAGGAAGCCTTGGGGGTGCTCACAGCGAGCACCCCTTTTTTTTTACCTGATGATTTCGCCCGCGGAGAGACGGCGGGCTCAGAGACGCGAACCAGCAGCATCGCCGACCGACGTGCCAGGCGGCAGAGTGTGCGGCGAACGCTGGATGGACGCGCAATCCACACTGCGAAAGGGGGGATTCCACATGGCGAAGAAGGCGGCAAAGAAGGCTGTCAAGAAGACGGCAAAGAAGAAGGCGGCTAAGAAGACGGCCAAGAAGCGGTAGTTTCTGCCGTGCCTCGTGGCGCGAGGGGCGCCGGTTCTCCGGCCCTCTTGCGCCGCTCTCCTGCGCCGTTCTCTCCTCCCGCGCTAACGCGCCTCCCGCCCGTCCCACACCGTGATGCGTCTGATCACGTCGCCCTTCTGGATCTGCTCCACGACCGGCATCCCCTCGACCACGCGCCCGAACGCGGTGTAGCGACCGTCAAGATGCGGCTGCGGGCCGAGCGTCACGAAGAACTGGCTGCCACCTGTGTCCTGCCAATCGAGCGCCATGCCCACCGTGCCGCGCACGTACGGGGTGAGGTTCGGTTCATTGCGAATCGTGTAGCCTGGCCCGCCCTCGCCGTCGCCCCGCGGGTCGCCGGCCTGGACGACGAAGTTGGGCACCACGCGGTGGACCGGGACGCCGTCAAAGAAGCCCTTCCGCGCGAGCGCCATGAAGTTGGCCACCGTCTGCGGCGCATCCGTCACATCCAGTTCAAGCTCGATGATGCCGCGGTCCAGTTCAAGCCTCGCGTGCGGTGAGAACGGCGGCGCGAGCAACCACGTCCACTCCTCCGCCGCAATCTCCCGCGACGCTGGCGCCGGCCTGATCGCGGGCCCGTCCGGGGCCGTTTCCCCTCCGGGCGCCGGCACGGCGCGCAGCAGTTCCAGCGCGCGCACCCGCACCGCCCAGTCACGATCGGTCAGCGCCGCCTTCAGCGGCGCACGGGCCGCCTGCGGGTCGAGCGAGTTCAGCGCTTCGAGCGCGGCCACCCGGGCCTGGTAGTGGGGCTCACCCCTCCACGCCTCCCAGGCCTTCACGAGCGGTGGGACCGCCGTGGACGCACCGAGCACGCCGAGACCACGCGCGGCTTCCATGCGGACTACGAGATCCTCGGCCGTGAGCGCCGCCGTGACGGTCGCGATCACGTCAGTGCTCTTCGTTGCGGCGAGCGACGCGATGACCCGCGCCACCACGCGCTGGTCGGGATCCTGCACGCGCGCCAGCAGCGCCGGCACGGCGCGGGCGGGCTCGATCACGGCGAGGGCCTCGGCCTGCGCGGCACGCACGGTCCAGTGCGGGTCGGCGTTCATGTTGGCGATGGCGCTGATGAAGCTGTCGGGCTCGACGCGGGCCAGGGCGGAGAACGCGGCGGCCCTGACGTTCGGGTCGGTCTCGGATACGAGGTCCAGCAGCGCGTCGACCGTGCCCGGCACCGGCGGCATTCCGCCGAGCGCGGTGATGGCCTCGACGCGGAAGATCGGGTCGGAGCGGCCGTCGCTCGAGACCGCCAGCAGCGCGGGCGCCGCCTGGCCGTCGCCTATCCGCCGCAGGGCATGCAGACTCTCGACCGCCAGGCCGCGGTCGGTCGGGACCGATGTCAGGATCCGCAGCAGATCGGGCACGGCCTCCCGCGCGGTCAGCGTGCCCAATCCCTGGATCGCCATCGTTCTGGCATACCGGCTTGGTGTGGCGAGCATCGCCCGGAGCGCCGGGATCGCGCGAGGGTCGCCGACCTGCCGCAGGGCGGAGGCAAACGGCCACCACGCCGACACGGGCAGACCATCCGGACCGAGGGCCACCGAGGCGAGCGCGTCATAAGCCTTCAGCCGGCCGAGCGCGACGAGACCCAGACGCACGGCGTCGGCCGGTTCCTGCCCGATGCGTTCGTCGTCCGGCTGCACGTCCCTGACGGCGCCCGCGTCGAGATGACGGCGCACCATCGCCGCGACGGCGGCGCCGTCCTCCCGCTGTCCGAGCCGCGCGAGCGCCTCGGCCGCGCGGCCCTGCACGATCGGATGCGGGTCGGTGAGCAGTTCCGTGAGCCCGGCCCGGGCCGACGTGTCGCCCAGCAGGCCGAGAGAGAACGCCGCCATCTGGCGGACTTCGAACTCCGGGTCCTTCAGCAGGGCAAGGAGCGCCGATGCTGCCTCCGGGAGGCCCGCGCGGCCGGCGGCGAGCGCCGCGCGACGCCTGACCCGCGCTTCCGGGTCACCGAGCAGCGTCACGATGTCGGATGGCTCCGCCGGCGCCAGGATTTCGGCGCGTCCAGGGGTCGCGGGTGCGAGCACGGCGCGCGCCGGCGGATGCGGATCACGCAGCAGCCGCTGGTCCTCGAGGCGCATCATCCAGCCGAGCTTCTGCGCCCATGTGATTTCAGGAATCGCCACGGTGACGGGCTTCACCGACGGTGCCGACGCACACGCCGCGGTGAAGAGCGCGAGGAGGGAGACCGTGAACCGCACGGCGCCGGGATGATAGCATGCGCCTCGTGCGGTCTCCGGCGGCGGAACCGCCGCGCCGTCGATGAACTTCCGGTACATCGCCATAGAGGGACCGATCAGTGTCGGCAAGACGTCGCTCGCGCGCCGCCTTGCGGAACGCTTCGACGCCCGGACCGTGCTCGAGGAGACCGAGAACCCGTTTCTCGACGACTTCTACTCCGGCCGCCCGGGCGCCGCGCTGCAGTCGCAGCTCTTCTACCTGCTCAACCGCCACCGCCAGCAGCTTGCCGAACAGCAGTCGGATCTGTTCGCTCAGGCGACGGTGTGTGACTACCTGTTCGACAAGGACAAGATCTTCGCGTATCTGAACCTCGACGACAACGAGCTGTTCATCTATCAGCGCCTCTACGATCTGCTCGCGAAGGACATCGTCGCGCCGGACCTCGTCGTCTACCTGCAGGCGCCGACCGAAGTCCTGCTGCGCCGTCTGAAGGATCGCTTCCGCGAGGACGCCGAGCCCGGAACCGCCGGCCCGGATGCCACCTACCTGCGGGAGCTGAACGAGGCGTACCAGCACTTCTTCTTCCACTACAGCGCCACGCCGCTGCTCGTCGTGGAGACCTCGCAGGTGGACCTGCGGGGCAGCGACGATGCCCTCGACGATCTCGTACGTCAGATCGAGGGCATGCACCGGGGCACCCGCTACTACGTGCCGCGTGCCTGACCCCGCCTGGGGCCGCCTATAATCAACCCCCTATGGCCTGGTTCAAGAAGACCCGCAAGCCCCTCAAGGCCGGCGGGACGCGGAACATGCCCGAGGGCCTCTGGGTCAAGTGTCCGGGTTGCCGGCAGGTCATCTACAACAAGGATCTGGCGGACAACCTGCACGTGTGCCCGAAGTGCGCGCACCACTTCCGCCTCGGCGCGGCCGACCGGCTCAGGAGCCTCTTCGACGGGGGCACATGGGTCGAGCACGACGCGGAACTCAGGTCCACCGACCCGCTGACCTTCGCCGACACCAAGGCGTACAAGGATCGCCTCGCGGCCACGCAGAAGGCCACGGGCCTGAAGGACGCCCTCATCGTGGGCTCCGGACACCTCGACGGCATGCCCATCGTGATCGCGGCGATGGAGTACGCCTTCATCGGCGGCAGCATGGGCATCGTGATGGGTGAGAAGCTCACCCGCGCGGCCGAGCGGGCGCTCGAACAGCGCTGCCCGTACATCATCGTGTCCTGCTCCGGCGGCGCGCGGATGATGGAAGGGGCGCTCTCGCTGATGCAGATGGCGAAGGTATCGGCCGCCCTCGCGCGGCTCGACCGCGCCGGCGTGCCATTCATTTCCCTGCTCACGGACCCCACCACCGGCGGCGTCACGGCGAGCTTCGCGATGCTGGGCGACCTCAACATCGCCGAACCGAAAGCGCTGATCGGGTTCGCCGGCCCGCGCGTCATCGAGCAGACCATCCGCCAGAAGCTGCCCGAGGGCTTCCAGCGGAGCGAGTTCCTGCTGGAACGCGGCATGGTGGATCTGGTCGTCGATCGACGCCAGCTGAAGGCAACGCTCGCACGCACGCTGCGCTTCATGGGCCAGGACCTCGCGGCCGCCGCGCCCGATGTTCCAGCCGGCGCCCCCTCCGAGGCCACTCCCGAGCCCGGCACGGCCGCCACGGCGGACCAGCCGGCGCAGTAGCCTGCTGACCGCGATGTCCGTCAGCGAGCGCCTGGCCGCGCTCGAACTCTCCGGCATCAAGCTCGGCCTCGCGAACATCGAACGGATCGCGGCGGCGCTGGGCGATCCCCACCGCGCGTACACGACGATCCACGTCGCCGGCACCAACGGCAAAGGGTCGGTGGTCGCGATGATTCACGCGGCGCTTCGGGCGGCGGGCATTCCGGCCGGCCGGTACACCTCGCCGCATCTGTCCACCATCCACGAACGGTTCGTCATCAACGATGCGCCTGTCGACCAGGCGGTCTTCGAGCGCACCGCGACGACCGTGCTCGACACCATCGACCGGCTCGTCGCCGCGGGCGACCTGGGCGGACCTCCCACGTGGTTCGAGGCCACGACGGCCATCGCGTTCGTTCTGTTTCGCGATGCGGGACTGCGCGCCGCGGTGGTGGAAGTGGGCCTGGGCGGCCGGTTCGACTCAACCAACATCGTGACGCCGGCAGTCACAGCCATCACCACGGTCGCGATGGACCACGAACAGTTTCTCGGCCGGACCCGCGCCGCAATCGCGTACGAGAAGGCCGGCATCATCAAGCCGGGCGTTCCCGTGGTGCTCGGCCGTCTGCCGGCGGACGCGGATGCCGTCGTCCGGGCCGTGGCCGCAGGTGCGGGTTCCCGCGTCGTCGAGGCGGGGGCGTCCGGCGATCGCGTGCTCGCCTCAGACGCCGGGCACATGAGTCTCGTCCCCGCGGATGGCGTGCTCGCGGGAGAGGCGCTGCGGATTGCGCTGCCGGGTGAACACCAGGCCGCCAACGCCCAGGTCGCCTACCGCGTCATCGGGATGCTCGACGAGCGCGCCGGCCTCCGGGTGCCGGCGCAGGCGGTACGGCACGGCATCGAGCGCACCAACTGGCCGGGTCGCCTCGAACTGCTCCGCCTGACGGGCGGCCGGCGGTTGCTGCTGGACGCGGCGCACAACCCGCACGGCGCCGCCGCGCTGGCAGCCTATCTCGGGCGCTGGTACCCAACCCGGCCGCCGCTGGTCTTCGCCGCGATGCAGGACAAGGACATCCCCGGCATGCTCGCCCCGCTGCTGCCAGCGGTCGGCCACGTGATCCTGCCGCCGCTGGCGAGCGCGCGCGCGGCGGCGCCGGCGACCATCGCCGGGCACCTCCGCGCGATCGACGCCACGCACGACGTGGTGATCGCCGCCACCGTCGGCGAGGCACTCGCTGTGGCGTGGCGCCACGATCCGGACGTCGTCGCGGCGGGTTCCATCGTGCTTCTCGGTGAAGCACGGGACGCGCTCGATCCGCGTGATATTCTCCAGTGATTCCCGTGCAACTTCTTGAGAAGACGGCGGTTATGGCGCTCGTCTCGACGCTCGTGCTCGGCACGGGGACCGTCTCGGCGCAGACGGCTGCCCCGGGAACGGTGGCACCTGCCACGGCAGCCGGAACCGTCACGCCGGGTGCCGTGCCCGCGCGGCTGCCCGGAGCCGGCCCGGGTGCCTCCGCGTGCGCGCCGAACTCGGCCACCGGATTCAGCTCCAGGCAGATGCAGATGGAGCGTGTGTCCGAGACGCACTGGAAGCTGACCGGCCTCGTCGAGGTCGAGTGCGAGCGCGTCAAGTTCTTCGCCGATGCGATCGAGATGTTCACGGACACCAACCGCCTGGTCGCGACCGGCAACGTCGTGTTCAGCAGTCCGGCCGCCCGGATCGCCGCCGAGAAGGCGGAGTTCGACACGTCGACGCTCACCGGCGTCTTCACGACGGCCTCCGGCATCATGACGCTCGGCCCGAAGGCCGACCGGACGCTCTTCGCCGGCCAGGACCCCGACGTCTACTTCTACGGCGAGACGATCGAGCGGCTGTCCGATGTGAAGTACCGCCTGACCAACGGCGCCTTCACCACCTGCGTGCAGCCGACGCCGCGCTGGGAGCTCGTCTCGGGCCGCGCGGTGATCACCGTCGACGATCACGCGGTGCTGCGCAACACGGTGCTGAAGGTCAAGGGCGTGCCGCTGATGTACATCCCGTACGCCTACTACCCGCTCAAGAACGGGCAGCGGGCGACCGGCTTCCTGCTCCCGACGTACGGCACGTCGATCCTCCGCGGCCAGGCGATCAGCAACGCCTTCTTCCTCGCGATGGGGCGGAGCCAGGACGCGACGTTCTTCCACGACTGGTTCACGAAGACGGGACAGGGCGTCGGCGCGGAGTATCGCTACGTCGCGGGCGCCGGTTCCGAGGGCAACGTCCGCGCCTACCTGCTGAACCAGCAGAACACCAGCTTCGCGACGAACACCGGGACGACGAACTCGCTGCCCCAGACGCGGAGCTTCGACCTCACGGCTCGCGTCAACCAGCCGCTCGGGCCGCACATGCGTGTCCGGTCACAGGTGGACTACTTCTCGAGCCTCGTCACGCAGCAGCTCTATCAGCAGGACGTGTTCAACGCCTCGCGGCGGCAGCGCGTCGTCAGCGGCACGTGGTCCGGCATCTGGCGTCAGTACTCGCTGACCGGCGGCTTCCAGCGGAGCGAGCTGCTGGAGCTGACCGGTGGCGGGCTCGTCTACGGCGGTGCCCCGCGTGCCAGCGCCGCGATCTCACCGGTGCGACTCTGGGGCCTGCCGGTCTACGGGTCCGTCCAGACGGAATACTCGCGCAGCGTCTACCGCACCACATCCGCCGCCGGCCGCGTCGACGACCTGGGCCTTCAGCGCTATGACGCCACGCCGACGCTGCGCCTGCCCCTGTCGCGCTGGCCGTTCCTGACGATCAACTCGTCCGCGACGTGGCGGAACACCTTCTACTCGGACAGCCTCGACACGGCCGGACGCCGATCGACGGATCCGATCAGCCGCCATTATCTGGACCTGCGCGCCGAGGTCACGGGCCCGACCTTCAGCCGGATCTGGGACTTCGGCGAGGGCACCGACGGCGGCATCCAGCGGCTCAAGCACGTGATCGAGCCCTTCGGATCGATCCAGCGCGTGACCGGTGAGGACAACCGCGCCCGCATCGTGCAGCTCTACGACGTCCGGGACTACGTCGTCCAGGGCGTCACCGCGATGACCTACGGCCTCACGAACCGCCTGCTCGTCCGGCCGCGCCCGCGCGTCGACCCTGTCACCGGTGCGGTGCCGACGGCGGCAACGACGACACGCGAGTTTCTCTCGCTGGCGATTCAGCAGACCTACTACAGCCAGGCGCAGGCGAGTCAGTTCGACTTCAGCTATGTGAGTGCATCCCGGCTCCCGAAAGCCACCCACTATTCGCCCGTGGCCATCAGCCTCCGGAGCCAGCCCTGGACGAGCGTGACGGCGACGTCGCGGCTCGAGTACGACGTCAGCTCGGGCACGCCGATTTCCACCGGCATCCAGGGCTCTGTTGCGCCGCTGCGGGGCGTCGAGGTCAACGGGGACGTCAGCCGGATCTTCCGGCAGCAGCTGGCGACCGGCGGCAAGGTCTTCGATACGGTCGTACGGGTCGGCAGCCGCGTGACGGCCCGCGGGATGCGCGCGAGCTATTCCATCACCCGGGACATGAACCGCGGCTACAACGTACAGCAGTCCATCGGATGGTCGTACAATGCCCAGTGCTGCGGTCTGGCGGTCGACTATCAGGCGTTCAACTACCCCGAGCTGTCGGCGCTGTATCCCGTGTCCGCTGACCGGCGGATCAACATCTCGTTCACGCTGGCCGGTCTTGGCACATTCCAGAACATGTTCGGCGCCTTTGGCGGCACACGGTAATCAATGAAGGGACTCATCCTCAGCGGCGGCAAGGGCACGCGCCTCAGGCCCCTGACCTACACGAGCGCCAAGCAGCTCGTGCCGGTGGCCAACAAGCCCGTGCTCTTCTTCGGCATCGAAGCCATCGCCGCGGCGGGGATCCACGACATCGGCATCGTCGTCGGCGACACGCAGGCCGAGATCCGGGCCGCCGTCGGCGACGGCTCCCGCTGGGGCGTCCGCGTCACGTACATCGAGCAGGACGCGCCGCGCGGCCTCGCCCACGCCGTCAAGATCAGTGAACCGTTCATCGGCACGTCGCCCTTCGTCATGTACCTCGGCGACAACCTGCTGAACAAGGGCATCACGCACTTCGTGCAGGAGTTCGATCGCGAACGGCCCGCCGCGCAGATTCTGCTCACGCGCGTGCCGGACCCGCAGCAGTTCGGCGTCGCCGAGCTCAAGGACGGTCGCGTCGTCCGGCTGGTCGAGAAGCCGAAGGAACCCATCGGCGACCTCGCCCTCGTCGGCGTCTACATGTTCGGACCCGAGGTGTTCGAGTCGGTCCGCCGCATCAAGCCCAGCTTCCGCAACGAACTGGAGATCACCGACGCCATCCAGGACCTGATCGACCGCGGCCTGACCGTCCGGCCGCACATCGTGGACGGATGGTGGAAGGACACCGGCAAGCTCGAGGACATGCTCGAGGCCAACCGGCTCGTCCTCGAGACGATGGACGCCCGCAACGAGGGCACGCTGGACGCGGCGAGCCGGATCGAAGGCAAGGTGATCATCGAGCCGGGCGCGGTGCTCGAGGGGTCCGTCGTGCGCGGACCGGCCATCATCGGCCGTGACGCGCGCATCATCCGCGCCTACGTGGGACCCTTCACGGCGATCGGCCCCGGCGTCGAGATTCGCGACGCCGAAGTCGAGCACAGCATTGTGCTCGAGGGCGCCAGCATCCGGGACCTCGCGAACCGGGTGACGGACAGCCTGATCGGCCGCAACGTCCGGATCTACCGCGAACCCATCAAACCCAGCGCCTACCGGTTCATGCTCGGGGACAACTCCGAAGTCGGGATCCGGTGGTAGCGGAGGACTCTCAGTGACCAAACCGGCCGAGTACGTGTCACCCGCGAGCCGCGTGCGGATCCATGGCGTCAGGACCAAGGCGCTGAAGCTGATCCCGGACGAGCGCGGCTTCCTGATGGAGATGCTGCGCGTCGACGACCAGGATCTCTTCACGAGGTTCGGGCAGGTCTACGTGTCGGCCACGTATCCCGGCGCGGTCAAGGCGTGGCACTACCACGAGAAGCAGGTCGACAACTTCGTCTGCATCGCCGGCATGGTGAAGCTCGTGCTCGTCGACACACGCGAGGACTCGCCGACGAAGGGCGCCGTGAACGAGTTCTTCCTCGGCACACAGAACCCGACGCTGGTCCAGGTGCCGAACCTCGTCTACCACGGCTGGAAGTGCATCAGCCAGGAGATGGCGCTGGTCGTCAACACGACCAACGAGCCGTATCACTACGAGAAGCCGGATGAGTTCCGGCTCGCACCGCACGGCAGCCTGCCGTACGACTGGACACGCCAGGATGGTTAACGTTCTCGTCACCGGCGGCGCCGGCTTCATCGGCAGCAACTTCGTCCGCTACGCGCTCGCGCGCCATGCGGACTGGCACGTGACCACGCTCGACAAGCTGACCTATGCGGGCCGGCGCGAGAACCTGCACGACGTGATGGACAACCCGCGCCACACGTTCGTGCACGGTGACATCGCGGACGCGGCCGTCGCCGGGCCGCTGGTTGAAGCCGCGAACATCGTCGTGCACTTCGCCGCGGAGACGCACGTCGACCGGTCCATCCAGGCCGCGGGCGAATTCATTCACACCGACGTGGTCGGGACGTTCGTGCTGCTGGAAGCCGCGCGCCGGGCGCAGGCGCTGCGCCGCTTCGTCCAGATTTCGACCGACGAGGTGTACGGGAGCGTTCCGTCCGGCGCGAGCCGCGAGACCGACGAACTGAAGCCGCGCAATCCCTACTCAGCCAGCAAGGCCGCGGCGGACCGTCTCGCCTACAGCTACTGGGCGACCTACGACGTGCCGGTCATCATCACGCGCGCCTCCAACAACTACGGCCCGTATCAGTTCCCGGAGAAGGTCATCCCGCTCTTCGCCACCAACGCGATCGACGGTATCCAGGTGCCGCTCTACGGCGACGGCCTCAACGTCCGCGACTGGCTGCATGTGGACGACCACTGCAGTGGGATCGATCTGCTGATCGAGAAGGGCACGAGCGGCGAGGTCTACAACATCGGCGGCGGCAACGAAGTCGCCAACCGCGACCTCACGACACGCATCCTTGACGCACTCGACAAGCCGCACTCGCTGATCCGGCCCGTCGCCGACAGGCCCGGTCACGACCGGCGCTATTGCCTGGACACCACGAAGCTGCAGGGCCTGGGATGGACGCCCGCCGTCGCGTTCGAGGACGGCCTCCGCGCGACCGTCGCCTGGTATGCCGCGAACCCGTGGTGGTGGCGCCCCATCAAGGAACAGGACGCCGCGTTCAAGGCGTACTACCAGGCGCAGTACGCCAACCGCACGCCGTGAACAGCGGCCCCATCCTCGTCACGGGCGCGCGCGGCTTCGCGGGCAGTCATCTTGTCGAGGAACTGACGGGCGCCGGCGCCGACGTCATCGCGTGGGATCGGGTGGACGTTGATCTGCTGGACCCCGCCGCGCTGCGGCCCGCGCTCGAGAAGGCCCGCCCGTCCGCCATCTGTCATTGCGCCGGCGCGCCCCACGTGGCGCAGTCGTGGGGCGACACCGCAGCGGTCTTCGATACGAACGTGATGGCGACCGCCCACCTGCTCGACGCGGTCCGCGACCTCCTCCCCGGTTGCCGGGTGCTGAACATCGGGTCGGCCACGGTCTACCGCGAAGCGCGGGACCCGTTGACCGAGCAGCACCCGCTCGGGCCCGCCAGCCCGTACGCGGTGAGCAAGCTCGCACAGGAGATGCTGGCGCAGCGCCTGCACCAGGATGACGGCCTGGACGTGGTGCAGACGCGTTCGTTCAACCACACCGGTCCGCGCCAGCAGCCGGCGTTCGCGGCGCCGTCGTTTGCCCGGCAGGTCGCGACGATCGAGGCGGGCCTCGGAGAGCCGGTCCTGCGCGTCGGGAATCTGAGCGCGCGGCGTGACCTGAGCGATGTCCGAGACGTGGCCCGCGCCTACCGCCTGGTCCTCGAGCGCGGGCAGTCCGGCGCAATCTACAACGTGTGTTCGGGGTCGGCCCACGCCATCCAGGAGGTCGTCGACGGCCTGTGCGCCCGGGCGTCGGTCGCGGTGCGGATCGAGGTGGATCCGGCGCTGTACCGGCCGAACGACACGCCGCTGGTCGTCGGCAGCCACGCCGCGCTGACGGCCGACACGGGATGGGAGCCCGCAATCCCGTTCGACCGGATGCTCGACGACCTGCTCGCGTACTGGCGTACCCAGGTCCGCGAGGGCGCGGAGCGCGGATAATACGGTCATGCGCGCACGCCTTCCGCTCATCGGACTCGGCTGCCTCACGCTGGCCGCCGGACTGCTGGCCCAGACGCCCCAGCCGTTCCCCCGGCAACCAGCCAGGTCCGCGGCTCCGGCGCCGCCACCGGCGCCCGCGGTGGCCGCGCCCCAGACGGCCGCGCCCGTCGCTCCGGGACCAGTGTCTGGAGCAGGAACCGGATCCGCACCGGCCGCGATCGATCCTGTTCGGCCCACGGCCGAACAGCTCGGCATCTTCATCCCGCAGACGGCCCAGTTCGTCGCGTCCTACGATGCCGGCCGGGGTCAGCGCTACTACATCTTCGGCACGCCGCAACCGTTCGCGGAGGTCGTCACGGCCTACCGGACGGCGCTCAGGGAGAAGGGGTCGGTCGTCTTCGAACAGCCGCCGACGCACACCTTTGAGATCGGCAAGTTCCGCGAAGAGAGCATGGGCTTCCCGCCCGGCGTCACCGTGAAGGACTACACGGCGGGCGGGTCGGCGGGCTATCCCAACCCGCGCCGCGGCGAACAGCCCGAGCGCTTCGCGACACTGATTCAGATCGTCCCGCCGCCCCCCGCGGCACCTGGCAACCGGCGCTGACCCCCGGAGGACCGAGATGCGCACGACCACACCCGTTCCGGCGCGACGTTCGTTTCTTTCCCGCCTGACGGCGGGCTTCGGGCTGGCAGGCCTGGCGGTCGCGCCCGCCGCGTTGCGCGCGCAGGGCGGCGCCCCGTTCCAGGCCGTCCGGCATAGCGAGGACGACTGGCTGGACACGCTCGGCACGAAGCACCGTTTCGTCTTCGACACGACGACGGCAGCGGCCTTCTCGGACGCGCTGCGCTTCGCCAACAACTTCCTGACCGCGAACCAGACCGGCTACGGGCTGAAGGACAGCGACTCGGGCGTCGTGCTCGTCGCCCGGCACTTCTCGACGGTCTACGCCTACAACGATGCGATGTGGGCGAAGTACGGCGCGACGCTGCACGCCTTCGGCAACCCGGGGGCCACAGGTCCGGTCCCGGTGACGAATCCCTACAACAACGGCAACGCCGTGGATGTCACGGTCGGCACGCTGGTCAAGCGGGGAGCGCACTTCGCCGTGTGCGGGATGGCGACGACGTTCGTGTCGACGCTGGTCGCGAAGGCCGTCAACGGTGACGCCGCGACGATCAGGGCGGAACTGGTGGCCAATCTGGTGCCGAATGCGCACGTCGCGGCCGCGGGCATCGTGGCCGTCAACCGCGCACAGGAACGCGGTTACACGCTGGCGACGGCCTGAGGTCCTTATGCGCATGCTCCCTCTCTTCGTCGCACTGCTCGCGCTTGCAGGCCCCCTGACCGCCGGCGCGCAATCGGTCATCAAGGAAACCGTGCCGGGCATCGTCAACTTCTCGAAGGTCGAGGGCGCGGTCGCGTGCGCCGGCGCGACCACGCCAGCCGCGCTCGCAGAGGTCAAGAAGCAGGGTTATCGCTCCGTGCTGAACCTCCGCATGGCGAGCGAGGCCGGCGCCGAGGTGGATGCCGCCTCGGCCGCGGCGAAGGCCCTGGGCCTGACCTACATCCACCTGCCGATGAACTCGGCGTCGCCGGATGCGGCCGTCGTCGACGGCTTTCTGAAAGCCGTGACCGAGAAGCGGAACCAGCCGGTCTTCATCCACTGCGCCAGCGCGAACCGCGCCGCGGCGCTCTGGATGGTCAAGCGGATGGTGGTCGACAAGTGGGACGCCGAGAAGGCCGGGACCGAGGCGGCCGCGCTCGGCCTGACCAACCCCGCGCTCAAGGCGTTCGCGCTGCAGCAGGCTGCCGCCAGACAGTAGCCGCCTGCCCGGAGGTCCGGCACCGACGCTCCGCGCCGGCCGGGACCCGCGCTACTGCTTCACGTAGATCTCGCCCGCCTTCTTGAACTCGACGGACTTCTCCTTCATGCCGGCGCGCAGCGCGTCGACATCCGTGATCTGGTTCGCCGCAGCGTAGTCGCGCACCTGCTGCGTCAGTTCCATCGAGCAGAACTTCGGGCCGCACATCGAGCAGAAGTGCGCCACCTTGGCGCCCTCGGCCGGCAGCGTCTCGTCGTGATACGCGCGTGCCGTCACCGGATCCATCGCCAGGTTGAACTGATCCTGCCACCGGAACTCGAAGCGCGCCTTCGACAGCGCGTCATCCCAGGCCTGCGCCCGCGGGTGCCCCTTGGCGAGGTCCGCCGCGTGCGCCGCGATCTTGTAGGCGATCACACCGGCCTTCACGTCGTCGCGGTTCGGCAGGCCGAGGTGCTCCTTCGGCGTCACGTAGCAGAGCATCGCCGTGCCGTACCAGCCGATCATCGCCGCGCCGATCGCGGACGTGATGTGGTCGTAGCCCGGCGCGACGTCGGTCGTCAGCGGCCCGAGCGTGTAGAACGGCGCCTCGCCGCACCAGTCGAGCTGCTTCTCCATGTTTTCCTTGATGAGATGCATGGGGACGTGGCCCGGACCCTCGTTCATCACCTGGACGTCGTACTCCCAGGCGATCTTCGTCAGCTCGCCCTGCGTCTTCAACTCGGCGAACTGCGGTTCGTCGTTGGCGTCCGCGATCGACCCTGGCCGCAGACCGTCGCCCAGCGAGAACGACACGTCGTAGGCCCGCATGATTTCGCAGATCTCGCGGAAGTGCGTGTAGGTGAAGTTCTCCTGATGGTGCGCCAGGCACCACTTCGCCATGATCGAGCCGCCGCGCGAGACGATACCCGTCAGACGGCGCGCGGTCATCGGCACGTAACGCAGCAGTACGCCGGCGTGCACCGTGAAGTAGTCCACGCCCTGCTCGCACTGCTCGATCAGCGTGTCGCGGTAGATCTCCCAGGTCAGATCCTCCGGACGGCCGCCGACCTTCTCGAGCGCCTGATAGATCGGCACGGTGCCGATCGGCACCGGCGAGTTCCTGACGATCCATTCGCGCGTCTCGTGGATGTTCTTGCCGGTCGAGAGGTCCATGACCGTGTCGGCGCCCCAGAGCGTCGCCCACCGGAGCTTCTCCACTTCCTCATCGATCGACGAGCTCACGGCGGAGTTGCCGATGTTGGCGTTGATCTTCACGAGGAAGTTGCGGCCGATGATCATCGGCTCGAGCTCGAGGTGGTTGATGTTGGCCGGGATGATCGCGCGGCCGCGCGCGACCTCGTCCCGCACGAACTCGGCCGGCAGCCCTTCGCGCGCCGCGATGAACGCCATCTCGGGCGTGATCTCGCCCTTGCGCGCGTGGAACAGCTGCGTGCCGCAGTGCCCGGCGGCCTTGCGAGCCGCGATCCACGGGGCGCGCAGCTTCGGCAGCCCCTGCCGGACGTCGACGTCCTGCGGCCCGCTCGTGTCGTACAGCCGGACGGGGGCGTTCCCGCCGTCGAGCGCGACCTCGCGCACCGGCACGCGGAGCGTGGTCGTCACGCCGCCCGGCGTCAGCTCGGCGGGATGCGGCTCGTAGATCTTCGTGGAATTGGGAAAGGCCGAACTGTACTGATTCACCGCACTCCCTCCGCCGGTGTCAACCGGATCAGGTTCCAAGGGTCGTCTCAATCCCGCCGCGCGGCGCGCGCGACCGGGATGCCCCTGGCGGACGGTGAATTATACCGCCCTCAAGCGGTCACGCTGCCCCGCGTGTCTCAGACGAGACACGCGCGAGCTCGACGATCACGCGTACCGCGGCCTCCATGTCCTGACGGGACGTCCACTCCAGCCGCGAGTGGATGTTGTGCTCGCCGGCGAAGAGGTTCGGAGTCGGCACGCCCATGAACGACAGCCGCGAGCCGTCCGTGCCGCCGCGAATCGCGCGCCGGTGCGGTGTCAGTCCGGTACGCCGCATCGCCTCGGCAGCCAGTTCGACGACGTGGGGCACACCGTCCAGCACCTCACGCATGTTCCGGTACTGCTCGTCGACCCGCAGCTCGACGCGCGAGCCCGGATGTGCGGCCACCGCGGCGCGCGCGGCCGCCTCGACCAGCGCGGCCTTCACGGCGAGCTGCGCCGTGTCGAAGTCCCGGAGGATCAGTCGTACGGCGGTGCGCTCGACGGACGCGTCGACGACGTACGGATGCAGGAAGCCCTCCCGGCCGTCCGTCCGCTCGGGCGACTGCGCCGCCGGCAGCCGCTCGATGAACGAGGCCGCCACACGGATCGCGTTGACCATGCGGTCCCGGGCGTAGCCCGGGTGCGTGTTGAAGCCGTGAAACGTGACGGTCATCGCGTCGGCGGAAAAGCTCTCGGCCTCCAGTTCCCCGACCGGCCCGCCGTCCAGCGTGTAGGCCCACGCGGCCCCGAAACGCTCCACGTCGAAGTGCGCCGTTCCGCGGCCAATCTCCTCGTCCGGCGTGAAGGCGACGCGGATCGGTCCGTGCGGGATCTCCGGATGCGCGAGCAGGAACTCGGTGGCCGTCATGATCTCGGCGACGCCCGCCTTGTCGTCGGCGCCGAGCAGCGTCAGCCCCGACGCCGTCACGATGTCGTGCCCGACCTGGGCCGCCAGCTCGGGCTGTTCGGACCGGCGGAGCACGGCATCCGGCGCATCCGGCAGCACGATGTCGGCGCCGGTCCACGCAGTGTGCACGAGCGGACGGACGCCGGTCCCGCTCATCTCCGGGGAGGTATCGACATGCGCCACGAATCCGACCACGGGACCGGCCGCCGTCGCGGGCACGGTGGCCATGACGTAGCCATGCTCGTCGCGCGTGACGTCTGCCGCGCCCAGGGCCCGTAACTCCGCGGCGAGGGCCTCGAGCAGGACCAGCTGGCCCGGCGAGCTGGGAGAGCCCGGGTTGGATTCGTCGGCTTTCGTGTCGACGGTGGCGTAGCGCAGGAACCGGTCGAGAACACTGGCCATCCCGGCATTCTACGCAGCGTGGATCTACACTGACGACATGCGGACTCCCATGCTCCTGGGCGCGCTCCTATTGGCGACGCCCGCCGCGGGCCAGACACCTCCGGCGGCATCCGCCCCGAAGGCCGCGCCCGCGGCTCCTGCTCCGGCGGCACAGGGACAGGTGCAGGCGGCGAAACCCGTCCCCGCCACACCCGCTCCGCCCGCCGGCACGCCCGCACCACCCCGGGCAGCGGCCGCCGCCAACAGCAAGACCGCCATCGTCATCGAGGCGACCGACACGCGGGGGCTCGGCCTTGCGGGCATCACGGTGACGCTCGCCGGCCCAGTGCCGCGGGACGCCACGACCGACGCCACCGGCACGGTCCGGTTCCTCGGCCTGCGCCCGGGCACCTATCGCGCGCGGTTCTCGGGCGAGGGCGTCGTCACGTTCGAGAAGGAGATCAGCGTCACCGCCGGCAGAACGGTCGAAACCGAGGCGACGCTCAGCCCGGCCGAACCGAAGCCCGAACCACCGGCTCCGCCACCGCCACCGCCGCCGCCCCCACCGCCGCCGGCGCCCGTGGTCGGCCCGGCCGGCAAACCGCACGCACTCGATCTGCTGTCGCGCCAGCGGCTTGCGAAAAGCCAGACCCGCCTGGAGACGCTGCTCGGGTGCAGCGGCAACACGCGGAGCACGCTGCTCCAGCTCGCCCAGGACCAGCCGCAGCGCCTGTACGACAGCGCGGAGGTCGTGCTCTACGTGCTGGCCGGAGAGGCGGGAATTACGATGGGGACAGTCGAGGGCGTGATCGCCGAGGGCGGCTTCGTCTCGATCCCCCGTGCGACGCCGTTCACGCTGAAGCGCCGCGGCAACAAGTCAGTGGAGGTGCTGATGGTGCTGGCGGGTGAACCCTGCGAAGAGGCTCGGTAGCCACATGGGCACACTCACCCTGGACGCAGCCGGCGTCCGCCGGGCCTGTCCCGCCTGCGGAACGACCAACCGCCAGCGGTACGACACGCTCAAGCGCCGGACGCAGTGCGCGTCGTGTCATGCGGCGCTGCCGCCTCCCGATGAGCCGGTGGAGACGCCGTCCGCAGAGACGTTCAGCGCGGCCATCAGCGGCTCAGCCCTTCCGGTGCTCGTCGATTTCTGGGCGCCGTGGTGCGGGCCCTGCCGGGCCGTGGCTCCGCAGCTTGAAACAGTCGCGCGACGGGAGGCCGGCCAGTGGCTCGTACTGAAGGTGAACACCGACGCACTGGCCGAGCTGGGCTCCCGCTTCCGGATCCAGTCGATCCCGACGATGGCCGCGTTCGCCCACGGCCGGGAGCTGTCGCGCACCTCCGGCGCGCGGCCCGCCGACGGTATCCTCGACTTCATGCAGTCGGCCACGGCCGGCTCCGTCTGACGTGACGACCGCTCCTGCCAGAAGCCCCGGCATCGCAGCCGTCCTGAGCCTGATCCTGCCAGGCGCGGGTCAGGTGTACAACGGCGACTTCCTGCGGGCAATCGTCTGGTTCGTGATCACGCCGGGCCTCTGGATCGGCACCGGCGGCATGCTCGGGTGGATCTGCCACGTCATCTCGGCCTTCACCGCCTACCGGCGCGCGACCGACAAGAACCGCGGGTTCTGCTGATCCCCTGCTCGTGATCAATCCGGCGGACCCCGTCGCGCGCTGGCTGGCCGCCCTCGAAGCCAGGCACCTGGCCGACCTTCGCTTCGTGGAAGTCTCGCGGGCGCTGCGGGCGCTCTCCTCGGCCTACGTGGAGCGCCGTCATACGCTGGGCCGGGGCTCGGCGCTGGACGGCCGCGGCAAGCGTGCCGCCTTCGCGCTCTTCTATGCACCGCTCCACTTCCTGACCGTGTCGGCGATCGTCCGCGCCGTCGACGCGCGGCTGCCGGGCGGTGCGCCGATCGTGGACCTCGG
>CAYNUO010000008.1:44145-59719 GCA_964400405.1 uncultured Bifidobacteriaceae bacterium
TCGTCCGCGCCGTCGACGCGCGGCTGCCGGGCGGTGCGCCGATCGTGGACCTCGGTTGCGGCACGGGCGTCTGCTCCGCAGCGTGGGCGCTCGCGCAGCATCCCCCGGCCCCCATCACCGGCGTCGACAGCAACGAGCACGCCGTCCGGGAAGCACGCTGGACCTGGGCCCAGCTCGGGCTGGACGGCGCCGCCCGACGGGGTGACGCCGCGTCGCTGCCGCCGGCGGCGCGCCGCCGCGGCATCGTGGCCGGATGGGTGCTGAACGAGCTGGCCGACGAAACCCGGCGGCGGGCGTGGGCCGCGCTCGCACGCGCCGCGGAGGCCGGCGACGCCGTGCTGATCGTCGAACCGATTGCCAGGGCCGTGAGCCCCTGGTGGGACGGTCTGGCCGCTGACGTGCTCCGGCTCGGCGGCCGCGCCGACGAGTGGCGTTTCCCGGCGGAACTGCCGCCGGTGGTCGCGAAGCTGGATCGGGCGGCCGGTCTCTCGCATCGCGAGCTGACGGCACGCAGCTGCTACATCCCCGCGCGCTGACCACCTGAATCGCACCGCGCGGCGGTGCTATGCTCGTCGCTTCGATGTCCGCCGGGCCAGACCGACCCCGTTCTCTCAGCGCGCTGCTGGCCCTGACGCTCACCGCGGTCGGCGTCGTGTACGGCGACATCGGCACGAGCCCCCTCTACACGATTCGCGAGTGCTTCACCGGCAGCCACGCCGTGGCACCGACGCACGAGAACGTCCTGGGCGTGCTTTCGCTGATCATCTACGCCCTCATCGTCGTCATCTCCGTGAAGTACATCGCGGTCGTGATGCAGGCCGACAACCACGGCGAAGGCGGCATCCTCGCGCTGACCGCACTCGTGCCGGCCGGCGTGGCGAAGAGCACCAAGCCGGTGCTCATCGGGCTGGGCATCTTCGGCGCGGCACTGCTCTACGGCGACGGCATGATCACGCCCGCGATCACCGTGCTGGGCGCGGTCGAAGGGCTCAACGTCATCACGCCGCTCTTCCAGCCGTACATCGTGCCTGTGGCGGTCACCATCCTGGTCGGCATCTTCTTCATCCAGCAGTTCGGCACGCACCGCGTGGGGAATCTCTTCGGCCCGATCATGGTCATCTGGTTCCTGGTGCTGGCCGCGCTGGGCGTCCGCTGGATCGTCCGCTACCCCGACGTCCTGTGGGCCGTGGACCCGCGACACGCCGTGCACTTCTTCCGGGACAATGGTCTCCACGGTGTCACGGTGCTCGGCGCCGTGTTCCTCGCCGTGACGGGCGGCGAAGCGCTCTACGCGGACATGGGCCACTTCGGCAAGCGGCCGATCCGGCTCGCGTGGTTCTCGCTGGCGCTTCCGGCGCTGGTGCTGAACTACTTCGGCCAGGGCGCGCTGCTGCTCATCGACGAGAAGGCCGCCTCGCAGCCGTTCTTCCTGCTGGCACCGGGATGGGCGCTGCTGCCGCTGGTGATTCTGGCCACGTTCGCGGCCATCATCGCCTCCCAGGCGCTCATCTCCGGCGCGTTCTCGCTGACGCGCCAGGCCATCCAGCTGGGCTACTGCCCCCGCATGGACATCGAGCACACCTCGTCCGACGAGATCGGCCAGGTCTACGTGCCGCAGGTGAACTGGGCGCTGATGGTCGCGACGATCGTGATCGTCATCGGCTTCAAGACGTCGAGTTCGCTGGCCGCGGCGTACGGCATCGCCGTCACGATGACGATGATCATCACGGTGCTGCTGCTCGCGAAGGTCGCGCTCGAGCGCTGGCACTGGCCGTTCTGGGCCGTCTTCAGCGGCGCGGCGGTGTTCCTCACGATCGACGGCTTCTTCTTCGGTGCCAACATCGTGAAGGTCGCCCAGGGCGGGTGGCTGCCCATCCTGATCGGCGTGGTGCTCTTCACCGTGATGACGACGTGGAAGACCGGGCGCCGGATTCTCTTCGAGCGCCTGACGGCGCGCGCCGTCCCCCTCGACCAGTTCATGCACCTCGTGGCGCAGCAGGCGCCCGCCCGCGTGCCCGGCACCTCCGTGTTCATGACGGCCCAGGCGGCCGGTGCGCCGCCCGCCCTCGTCCACAACCTGCGCCATAACAAGGTGCTGCACGACAAGGTGGTCGTGCTGACCGTGCTGACGACGCAGGTACCGCACGTCCCTCCGGCCGAACAGGTCGAGGTCCGCGACCTCGGCGCGGGCGTCTCGAACATCCTTGTGCGTTACGGGTTCATGCAGAATCCGGACGTCCCTGAAGCCCTGTCCCTCGCCAAGGCGAAGGGGCTCACGATCGACGAGGAAGACATCACCTTCTTCCTGGGCCGGGAAACCATCCTGGTCAGCGACCACCCCGGCATGGCCCAATGGCGCGAGAGCCTGTTCGTGTTCATGTCGAAGAACGCCGTGCGCGCCACGGCCTTCTTCCGCCTCCCGCCGGAGCGGGTCGTCGAAATCGGCGTCCAGGTCGAGATCTAGCCGGTTACCCGCGCCATACCAGCGGGCGCTCCCTTCCGGGCGCCCCGGCGCCCTGAAACGTCAGGATTCCGTAAGGGACACATCGGAAAAGATGTACGGGTCAGCCCGTACCCCGCCCAGGTCTCGGGCTAGACTGTGTTGGTTTTTCATCCCCCCAAAGGAGTATCCGCACGATGACTACGAAAGGACGCGTTTCCGCCGTCGCAGGACTCGGCCTGGCCGTGATCCTCGCCGCGTCGCTTGGTGGCAGCGTCAGCGCCCGCCAGGGTGGCGCGACGGCCCTCGCCATTGACGCCGACGATATTGGTGGCGTCGTTACCGGCCCGAAAGGTCCAGAAGCCGGTGTGTGGGTAATCGCCCAGACGAGCGATCTGCCGACCAAGTTCATCAAAATCGTGGTCACCGACGATCGCGGCCGCTACCTGCTGCCGGACCTGCCGAAGGCCGGCTATGACGTGTGGGTGCGCGGCTATGGCCTCGTTGACTCGAACAAGGTGCGCGCCCTCCCCGGCAAGCGCCTGAACCTCTCCGCTGTGCCCGCGCCAAACGCCAAGGCCGCCGCCGAGTACTACCCGGCCAACTACTGGTACGCGCTGCTGCAGCCGCCGCCGGCGACCGACTTCCCCGGCAAGGGCACGCGCGGTGCGGGCGCCAACGGCATTCCGGAAGCCCTGAAGAACCAGGGAGCATGGATCGGCAACATCAAGCAGACCAACGCCTGCACGCAGTGCCACCAGATGGGCAACAAGGCGACGCGTGAGCTCGGGCCGCACCTGGCCGAGTACAAGACCTCGGTCGAGGCGTGGGACTACCGCGTGCAGATCGGCATCAGCGGCGCGTTCATGAACAGCACGATGGCGCCGCTCGGCCGTGACCGCGCGCTCAAGGTCTTCGCCGACTGGACGGACCGCATCGCCAAGGGCGAGATTCCGCCCGTGGCGCCGCCGCGTCCCTCCGGCGTGGAGCGCAACATCGTCATCAGCCAGTGGGAGTGGAACACCAACGCCTTCTTCACGCACGATCTGATCTCGACCAGCCGCGCCAAGCCGACGCTGAACGCCAACGGCCCGGTCTATGGCGTCACGGAGCTTTCGGGTGACTTCATCACGGTGCTCGATCCGATGAAGCACGCGGACCGCAAGGTCGCCATTCCGGACGAGTTGCCGCCGACCGCGCGCTATGCGTGGGTGCAGGACGTGCCGATCCCGTCGCCGTACTGGGGTGACGAGCTGATCTGGAAGAGCAAGATCGCGCCGCACAATCCGTGGATGGACGGCAAGGGCCGGGTCTGGGTCACCACGCGCAACGGCTGCCGGGTGTATGAGCCGAAGACCGAGAAGATGACGCGGGTGCCGGAGTGCGAGATCGGCCACCATCTGCAGATCGACGACAACGAGGTCATCTGGGGCGATGGCGGCGGCGCGAACAGCTTCGACATCAAGAAGTGGGAAGCGGGCGATGCCAAGGGCGCGATGAAGCGCTGGCCGGTCGTGCTCGACATCAACGGCAACGGCAAGCTCGACGAGGGCTACGTGGACGCCCGCGGCACGCTCGACCCGGCCAAGGACAAGGCCTTCAACTTCGGTCAGGCCTACTCGTCGGTGCCGAACCCGGTGGACGGCTCGGTGTGGACGTCCTACTCGGTGATTCCGGGCGGCATGGCGCGCCTCGACCCGAAGACGGGCCTCTACGAGTACTACGAGGTGCCGTACATGGACAGCCGCGCGAAGATCGAGGGCTTCCTGCCGCATGGCGTCGACGTGGACCGTTCGACGGGCGTGATCTGGATGGCGCTCAACAGCGGTCACTACGCCGAGTTCGACCGGCGCAAGTGCAAGGCGAAGCTGAATGGCCCGGAGGCGACGGGCCGCCACTGCCCGGAAGGCTGGACACTGCACCAGATGCCGGGTCCGCAGTTCAAGGGTGTGGAGACTTCCGGCTCGGCAGACTCCTACTACCTGAACTGGGTGGACTGGTTCAACGCATCGGGCTTCGGCAACAACACGCCGATGGCCAACGGGAGTTCGTCCGACGCGCTCTACGCGCGCGTGAACGGCAAGTTCGTGACGATGCGCGTGCCGTATCCGATGGGCTTCCACTCGCGCGGCATGGATGGCCGTATCGACGACCCGAACGGCGGCTGGAAGGGCCGGGGCATCTGGACGACCCACGCCGGCCAGTCGGGCTGGCACCAGGAAGGCGGCAAGAGCGAGCGCCCGAAGGTCATCAAGTTCCAGATCCGCAATACGCCGCTCGACAAGTAAGCGTCCGGCGGCACCAGCCGCCTGGCGGCAGTTCAAGGGGCGGGTCCATCGGACCCGCCCCTTTTTTTGTCGTTCCTTCGCTCCCTATCCCTGCGACGTTCTGAAACGTCATCACACGAGCGCCTGTGCTATTCGTATTGGGCTTTCCGGCGTTCGTTGTCCCGGGCCTACCTCTGAGAAGGAGCACAGCATGGCGAGTCATCCCCGTACCGCGCGTTTCGCGGCCGGTATCGCATTGGCGGTCCTCGTGGCCGCAGTGGCGGTCGTCAACGCACGGCAAGGTGCCACGTCCGCCGTCGCGATCGACGCTGACGACATCGGCGGCGTCGTCACAGGCCCCAAGGGCCCCGAAGCGGGCGTCTGGGTGATCGCCCAGACGGGCGACCTGCCCACCAAGTACATCCGGATCGTGGTGACCGACGACCGCGGCCGCTACGTACTGCCCGACCTGCCGAAGGCCGGCTACGACGTGTGGGTCCGCGGCTACGGGCTGGTCGACTCGCCGAAGGTCAAGGCGCAGCCCGGCAAGGCGCTGAACCTGACCGCCGTGCCGGCGCCGAACGCGAAGGCCGCCGCGGAGTACTACCCGGCCAACTACTGGTATTCCCTTTTGCAGCCACCGCCGAAGACCGACTTCCCCGGCACGGGCCGCGCCGGCAACGGCATCCCCGAGCAGAACCAGACGCAGGGCTCGTGGCTCGGCAACATCAAGATGACCAACGCGTGTACGCAGTGTCACCAGATGGGCACCAAGATCACGCGCGAGCTCACGGCGAGCCAGAAGGCGACGTTCAAGACGTCGGTCGAGGCCTGGGAGCACCGCGTGCTCATCGGCATCAGCGGTACCTTCATGAACAGCACGCTGGCGCCGCTCGGCCGGCAGCGGGCGCTGAAAGTGTTCGCCGACTGGACCGACCGCATCGCCAAAGGGGAACTCCCGCCCGTGCCACCCCGTCCGTCCGGCGTCGAGCGCAACCTCGTCGTCACGCAGTGGGAGTGGGCGAACGCGAAGCGCTTCGTCCATGACGAGATCACGACCGACCGCCGCAACCCGACGGTCAACGCCTACGGTCCGGTGGTGGGTGTCGAGGAACTGAGCGGCGACTTCATCGCCGTACTCGATCCCGTCAAGCACACCGACAAGGAAATCCCGGTCCCGGCCAACGACCCGACCGCGAAGGCGACCTGGTCCGACTCGATTCCGAACACGTCCGAGTTCTGGGGCGACGAACTGATCTGGGCCGCGAAGGTGGCGCCGCACAACCCGATGTTCGACAAGAAGGGCCGGGTCTGGATCACCGCGCGCGGCGGCTGCCGCGTCTACGACCCGAAGACGGACAAGGTGACGCAGATCAAGGGTTGCCCGGTCGGCCACCATCTGCAGTTCGCGGATGACGACGTCCTCTGGGGCGACGGCGGCGGCGGCGCGTGGTTCGACACGAAGGTCTGGGATGCCACCGGGGACGAGAAGAAGGCGGCCGGCGTGATCGTGCGCGTGCGCGACGCCAACGGCAACGGCAAGCTCGACGCCGGCTGGGTCGACGCGAAGGCGAAGGTCGACTCCACGAAGGACCAGGCGCTCGACCCGGGCCAGGCCTATTCGGTGATCCCGAACCCGATCGACGGCTCGGTCTGGATCTCCTACTCGAACATCCCGGGCGGCATCATGCGCTACGACCCGAAGACGAAGCTCTCGGAGTGGTACGAACCGCCGTACATGAACAAGAACGCGAAGATCCAGGGCTACCTGCCGCACGGCATCGACGTCGACCGGAGCACGGGCGTCATCTGGACCGGCCTCAACAGCGGGCACTACGCGGAGTTCGACCGCCGCAAGTGCAAGGCGCCGCTGGCCGGGCCGGCCGCGACCGGCCAGCACTGCCCCGAGGGCTGGACGTTGCACAAGGCGCCGGGCCCCAACTTCAAGACGGTCGAGGACTCGGGCACGTCCGACTCCTACTACCTGAACTGGGTCGACTGGTACAACACGTCCGGCCTGGGCGACAACACGCCGTTCCTCGTCGGCAGCACGTCGGATTCGCTGATGGGGTTCGTCAACGGGCAGTGGGTGGTCCTGCGCGTGCCGTACCCGCTCGGCTACCACCCGCGCGGCATGGATGGCCGCATCGACGACCCGAAGGCCGGCTGGAAGGGTCGCGGCCTGTGGTCGACGCACGCGGCGCAGGCGACGTGGCACCAGGAGGGCGGCAAGAGCGAGCGGCCCAAGGTGATCCACTTCCAGCTGCGTCCGAATCCGCTCGCGAAGTGATCTGACGAAGTCAGGGAACTGTAAGGAAGATCCGCGGTATTCCTAGTGGAGACACTTGGAGCAGCCGACGTGGCACCAGGCGGGCGGCAACAGCGAGTATCAGCCTGGACGGATGCAGGTGTTCCAGGAACGGAAGCGTCGGGGCCCACTTCGGGGTCCTGACTTTGAAGACGGAGACACGCGATGCGCGCAATGCTGAATGGTTTGTTCGTGATGCTCATGGCCGCCTCTGTGGCGGTGGCCATCACCGCGCAGGAGAAGCGCGGTGGCAACCCGGAGGCCGCCAAGCTCAAGAACCCTGTCGCGATGTCACCGGAGTCGATCGCGGCCGGCGAGGCCATCTACATGAAGCGGTGCCGCGGCTGCCACAGCCGTGACCTCACGGGCGGTCCGCCGAAGGAAGCCGGCGACCACGAAGCGTCGAACCTGGTCGATGACAAGTGGGATCACGGCGGGACGGACGGCGAGATCTACCACGTCATCCGCAACGGCGTGCCGCCCGAACTCGTGATGGAACCGTGGGACGACCGCATCAACGAGACGGAGACCTGGCACCTGGTCAACTTCATCCGCTCGAAGGCTCTGAAGCAGTAGGTCGGGACAGTCGGCCGTGGCCGCCTACATCCTTCTGAACATCGACGTCACCGACCCGGAACGCTACGCGGACTACGCGAAGCTGGCTCCGGGCACGGTGGCGCAGTACGGTGGCCGTTATCTCGCCAGGGGCGGCCGCGCGGAAACGCTCGAAGGCAGCATCCCGGCGAAACGCGTCGTCGTGCTGGAGTTCGACTCCGCGGACCAGGCGAAGGCCTGGCTCAACTCCCCGGAGTACTCGGCCGCGAAGGCCATCCGCCACAGCGCGTCGACCAGCAGCGTGTTGCTGGTCGAAGGTCTCGCGCCCACCGCGTAGCGGTCTACGGCAGCACGGCGGACGCGAGCCCGCCGAACCCCACCGCGTTGGTCGACGTGGTGTCTCCCATCAGCGCCCGCCGCAGATAGCCCGCCTGTCCGATGTGGAAGGACAGATGCGTGGCCAGGTGCAGCAGGAACAACCCCGCCGGCAGGCGCATCCCGTTCGGCACGTACTCGAACACCGCGTCGAGCGTCGACGCCGGCACCGTGGGCAGCACCCTCGCGACAACCTCCCGCGTGCGGGCGATCTCGGCCTTCAGCTCGGCGCGCGGGATGCCGCGCGCCGCGAACTCGTGCTCCCGGTTCCGGACGTAACCTGACCCGCCCAGCTTCGCGCCGATGAAGTGCTGCAGGTTGCCGCACAGGTGCAGCGCGATGGACCCTGCCGAGTTCGAGATGCCAGGCACCGTGGCCCAGACGCTGGCGTCGTCGGGGAACAGGTCCAGCTCCTTGCCGAGGTCATCCAGCTCGCGGCACATCACCAGCGTCAGCCACTGCACCATCACGTCCGGCTCCCTTCTTCATGCGCGGCCACGTCCGTCGTGCCGCTGTTCCGAGAATAACTCCCGCGCCGCGTCGTCCGTCGCAGGTCGTCAGCCGCCTCGAGCACGAGGCGACGGTGGAATGCCGTCAGGGCATCGAGCGTCAGCACGCGCTCCACTTCATCGGCCGCGCCGGCGCTGGTGTGCCCGCGCAGCACCGCGTGCGCCCACCGCCGCGGCAGAAAGATATCGCCGGTGGCCTGGGCCGCGGGCAGAAGACGCAGGCAGGGCCCGATCAACGGCACCGCGTCCGTGCCCCTCAGCGGATGGTGCATCCAGGCGAGCGCGTCGAGCATCCAGACTTCGGGCTGGTGGCGCCCAGGCCCGGCGAACCCGTCGACCATCGCACGATGCCCGGCACGGTCGGCGTGCAGCGCCGGCGCGAGATAGTCGAGACGGGCACGCGCTCCGGCATCCGTCACGCGGCCGCGCTGCACGCCCAGCACCGCGGAGGCCCGCTCGCCGTCGAGAACGCAGAGCGCTTCCGCGAGCGCGATCTCGTCGAGCGGCCCGAGTGCCTGTCCGAGACACGCGCGGGCGCTCCACACGTCGTGAAGCCACGCGACGCCGTCCGGTGTCGACGTCAGCCCGGACAGCCGTCCGAGCCAGGCCCGACGCTCCTCGCGGTGGCTTGACGATGTCAGCGCGGCACGGCACATCCGCTCGACGTCCGGCGCGAGCGCATGGCGGTCGTCGTCGGGCAGCCAGCGCCAGAACACGCGGTGCAGCAGTGCCGCCAGCCAGTCTCGCAGCAGCCGCTCACCTTCGGCCGGCACGCGCTCCAGCAGCGCGGCCGCGAAGCGCCGGGCCGGCAGCACGCCGTCGCAGACCGCCTCCCACAGCGCCATCCACGACACGGCTCGCTGCTCCGGGTCCGCGATGCGGTCGAGCGTGGCCGCGCCACTGCGTGCGTCGAGCAGGTCGCGCGCACCGGTGGCGTCCAGCACGACGCGGCCGTAGTGCGCGGGCGGCCAGGCCTGCGGCAGACTGATGTCCGGCCGACCGGCCGTCTCAATCCAACCGTCCGACCATGCAGCGAGCGGCTGCCCGTGCACCAGCTCGCAGCCACGGCGCAGCTCGGGCCAGCCTGCTGCACGCCACGCGTGGTCGCGCAGGTACGCGCGCACCGCCGTCCGGAATCGCGCCTCCCCCATCCGCCGCTCCAGATCCCGGAAGGCGATCGGGCTCTTCTGATACGCGATCGGCCCGTAGAGCTCGCTCGCGCGGGCCAGGTTGTCGAGCGGCTGGCGGATGGGATGGGCGCCCTCGGTGCGGTCGACGTCATACGCCGACGGGTAATGCGCCAGATAGAAACGGAGCCGCGCCGCCGCGTCGGACTCGCGACCAGCCAGGACCTTCTCCGCCATCAGGTTGGCGAAGACTTCCTTCAGCCAGACGTCGTCGAACCACGGCATCGTCACCAGGTTCCCGAACCACATGTGCGCCGTTTCGTGGGCGATCAGGTGCGCGCGGTTGCGCTGCTCCTCCGCCGTCGCGGCCTCGGGCAGCAGCAACGACGCCTCCTGATAGAACACCGCACCCGGATGCTCCATCCCACCGAACTGGAACGACGGCACGAGCAGCAGGTCGAATGCGCCGAACGGATACGGAACGCCGGTGTACTCCTCCAGCCAGTCGAGCGCGGCGGCGTGCAGGTCCGCGACCGCCGGCAGGTTCCGGGCAACGCGCGCCGCGTCGTCGCAGGCATGGAACACGCGGAACCGCCACCGGCCGGAGCGGACGGCCTCCTGACGCAGGCGTCCCGCGGCGAACGCGATCAGATACGTGGAGATCGGCGGCGTCTCCTGGAAGCGATGGATCCGGCCGTCAGGCTCCTCGACCTCCACGCCGTTCGCCACGGCGCTCCACCCCTCAGGCAGGTCGAGGCGCAGCGACACCCTGGCTTTCAGGTCCGGCTGGTCGAAGCAGGGGAACAGCGTGTGGGCGCGGGCCGGTACGAAGAGTGTGTAGAGGAAGCCGTCGCGGTGATGCACAGCCGCGTCGACGGCCGTGAAGCGCACCGTCAGCGCGTTGCGGCCGGCCACGGTCCGGTCCGCACCGATCACGATGTGGCTGTGAACGGCGGTGAACGGCACCGGCCCGCCGGCGCACTGCACGGCACGTACGTCTCCGGCGGCACCGGCAAAGTCGACGACGACCCGCGCCGCCTCGCGCAGCTCGAAGCCGATGTGCACCTCGCCGTCGATCGGCGCGCCGCCGGCCTCACCGATGCGGAGCTGCAGCGCGTAGGTGACGTCGCTGATGACCGCGGCCCGCTCGCGCGCCAGCGCGTGGTTGACGCCGGGGGCGAGCGGATCGGCCGCGCCGGTCAGTGTGTCTTCCGGTACGCCCACGAGAACCGCCGCTGCACCAGGGTCAGCACCCACGGCGCGTGGCGCGCCACAAACGCGATGACGCGATTCGCCCGGCCCGGCACGTGCACGGAGGCGCCCGCCATCACCGCCTGGTAGCCGGCGCGGGCCACCGTGTCGGCATCCAGCCACATGATCGACGGCAGCTTGCTGACGGACGCGCGCGTGCCGGTGACGTCGTGAAACTCCGAGAGCGTGAACCCTGGGCAGAGCGCCGTGACGTGTACGTTCCCGCCGCGCACTTCTTCGGAGAGCGCCTCGGAGAAGCGCATGACGAACGCCTTGGACGCCGGATAGAGCGTGTGACCGGCCGGCGCCGGAATCAGACCGGCCAGCGACGACACGTTGATGATGCGCCCGTAGCCCCGTTCGATCATGCCGGGCAGCAGCCGGTAGGTCAGCTCGACGACGGCCGCGATGAGGATCTGGAGCAGGCCGCGCTGCTGCTCCCAGCCCGGCGTCGTGAGCAGGCCCGGCACGCCGTAGCCGGCGTTGTTGACGAGCGCGTCCACCGTGAGCCCCCGGGCCGTCAGCTCCGCGCAGAGTGCCGCCGCGCCGTCCGGCGCCGCAAGGTCGTTGGTAATGACGTGGGCCACGATTCCGTGCCGTGCCGTCAGGTCAGCGGCCAGCGACTCCAGGCGGTCCGTCCGCCGAGCCGTCAGGATCAGGTCGAAACCGTGCGCGGCGAACACCTCCGCGAAGGCCGCGCCGATGCCGGCCGAGGCGCCCGTGATGAGGCAGGTTCGCCTGGTCACGTCAGTCGAGGCGCCGCAGGATGAAGCACTTCAGGTAGTGCGTCTCCGGCACGCCCAGCAGCACCGGATGGTCGCGGCCCTGCATGCGCTTCTCCACGATGCTGACCGGCACGCCGCTGTCGATCGACGCCTCGTGCAGCACGGCCTCGAACATCGGCTCAGTCACGTTGTAGGAACAACTGCACGTCACGAGGTGGCCGCCAGGGGTCAGCAGGCGCATCGCCCGCAGGTTGATCTCCTTGTAGCCCGCCATCGCATTCGGCACCGACGCCTTGTTCTTGGCAAAGGCCGGCGGGTCCAGCACGATCGTGTCAAAGCGCTCGCCCGCCTTCTCGAGCCGGCGCAGCTCGTCGAACAGGTTCGCTTCGATCGCCTCGACGTTCGCGATGCCGTTCCGCCGGGCATTGGCCGCCACACGGACCACCGCATCCTCCGAGATGTCGATCGCCAGCACGTCCTCGCACGCCGGGGCCAGCCGCAGCGCGAAGCCGCCGTTGTAGCTGCAGCCGTCGAGGCACCGCCCCCTCGCGTAGCGCAGTGCCGCCTCGCGGTTCTCGCGCTGATCGAGGAAGAGGCCCGTCTTCTGCCCGGTCCACACGTTGACGTCGTACTCCACCGGACCTTCACGGACGAGGATCGACTCGGGCACCTCGCCCTGCAGCAGGCGCACCTCCTGCGGAAGGCCCTCGAGCGCCCGCACCTTCGGGTCGTTCCTCGCCAGAATCCCGGCGGGTTGCAGCCGGGCCGCGAGCAGGCCGGTGAGCATCGGCAGCAGCCGGTCGACACCCTGCGAGAGCGCCTGGACGACCAGATAGTCGCCGTAGCGGTCCACGACCAGTGACGGGGTCAGGTCCGCCTCGCCATTCACGAGCCGGTACGCCGTCCCGTCAATCCGCAGGCGCTCGCGGAACGTGATGGCCGCATCCAGCCGCCGCTGCCACAGGGCCTCGTCGGCCACCGCTTCGCCGCGCGTCAGCATCCGCAGCGTGATCTGGGACTGGTCGCTGAAAAGCGCCTGGCCCAGCACCTGCTGCCTGGAGCTGAGCACGGTGACGGTCTGCCCGGCCTCCGCGTCGGCCTCGGCAACGTCGGACCTGTAGATCCACGGGTGGCCGGCGAGCAGGCGCTGCTCGCCCTTGCGATTGATCAGGGCGTAGGGTGTGGTCATGGATGGGACCCACTATGGTGTCACGGGGACGACGCGCCGACGATGCGACACAGTCCGCCACCCTCCCCGGGTCCGGAGCATTGGGTACAATCGGGGTTCTCATGTCCGACACCCTTGCCCGCATGCAGCGCTCCCTGGCCGCGTTCGACCCCGACATCGCGCAGGCCATCCAGCACGAAACCCACCGCCAGGCCGACGGCCTGGAGCTGATCGCGTCCGAGAACTTCGTCAGTTCGGCGATTCTCGAAGCCGCCGGCTCGGTGATGACGAACAAGTACGCCGAGGGCTACCCCGGCAAGCGCTACTACGGGGGCTGCGAGTTCGTCGACGTCGCCGAGTCGCTGGCGATCAGCCGCGCGAAGGCGCTCTTCGGCGCCGACCACGCCAACGTGCAGCCGCATTCGGGTGCGCAGGCGAACACGTCGGTGTTCCTCGCCATGCTGAAGCCGGGCGACACGATCATGGGCATGAACCTCGCCCACGGCGGCCACCTGACGCACGGCCACCCGCTGAACTTCTCGGGCAAGTTCTTCAACATCGTCCCCTACGGCGTGCGCCAGGACGACGAGCGGATCGACTACGACGAGCTCGAGCGGCTCGCGCACGAGCACAAGCCGAAGCTGATCGTCGTGGGCGCGAGCGCCTACCCGCGCGTGATCGACTTCGCCCGCATCGCCAAGGTGGCCCAGGCCGTCGGCGCGCCGATGATGACCGACATGGCCCACATCGCGGGCCTGGTCGCCGGCGGCGTGCACCCGAGCCCCGTGCCGCACTCGGACTTCGTGACGTCGACCACGCACAAGACGCTGCGCGGACCGCGCTCGGGTCTCGTGCTGTGCCGGGAGAAATACGCCAAGGACCTCGACCGGGCGCTCTTCCCCGGCGTGCAGGGCGGCCCGCTCATGCACATCATCGCGGCCAAGGCCGTGTGCTTCAAGGAAGCGGCCGAGCCGGCGTTCAAGGAATACGCGAAGCAGGTCGTCGCCAATGCGGCCGCGCTCGCGAAGACGCTGAGCGGCCACGGCTTCCGGCTCGTCAGCGGCGGCACGGACAATCACCTGATGCTGGTGGACGTCTTCAGCAAGGGCATCACCGGCAAGGCGGCCGAGGCCGCGCTCGGCAAGGCCGCGATCACGGTCAACAAGAACGCGATCCCGTTCGACAAGAACCCGCCGATGACGGCCAGCGGCATCCGCGTCGGCACGCCCGCCATGACGACGCGCGGCATGCAGGAAGCCGAGATGGTGCAGATCGGCGACCTGATTGCGCGCGTGCTCGCCTCACCCGACGACGACACGGCCATCGCCGCCGTGAAGACGGAGGTCGAGACGCTGTGCCGGCGCTTCCCGCTCTACCCGGAACGCCAGCAGTAGCGTCGAGAGGACCGCAGCGGACTGCCCGACCGGGTGGGTGGGACTCTCACTTCCCGACACCGGTTGGAGTCGCACATCTCAGCATTCGCTGCCGACCGGTGCTGTGTGAAATTACACAGCCACGCTGTCGGGAAGTGAGAGTCCCACCCGCCCGGTCGAGCACTTGCCGCGGTCGGGGCGCTAGCCTTGAAGGCCGGCCTTCCGCAGGATCGCCATCATCGGGCACCAGTTCGTGAAGGCCGACTGGAACAGGTTCAGCCCGACGAACAGCGTGAACCAGTAGAAGTTGGGGTGCACGTACATCCCCGCCAGCACGCTGGCCGCCACGAACCCTCCGCCAATCAGGCGGATTGCGCGATCGACGTTCATCACACTGCCTCCTGCGGCGTCATGCGCCGCTTCATGACGTAATACAACACCGGCACCGTCATCCGCGACAGCAGAAGCGACGCCACCTCCCCGGCCATCAGCGAGATGGCCAGGCCCTGAAAGATCGGGTCGAACAGAATGACGCCCGCCCCGACCACCACCGCCGCCGCCGTCAGCACCATCGGCCGGAACCGGATGGCGCCCGCGTCGACTACGGCCTGCTCCAGCGGCAGGCCTTCACGCAGCCGCTGCTCGATGAAGTCCACGAGGATGATCGAGTTCCGCACGACGATTCCGGCCCCGGCGATGAAGCCGATCATCGAAGTGGCCGTGAAGAACGCGCCCATCGCCGCATGCGCCGGCAGGATGCCGACCAGGCTGAACGGAATGGCCGCCATGATCACGATGGGCGTCAGGAACGACTGGAACCAGCCCACCACCAGCACATAGATCAGGATCAGCACCGCCCCGAAGGCGAGGCCGAGATCCCGGAAGACCTCGATCGTGATGTGCCACTCGCCGTCCCACTTCATCGCGTACTTCGAGGAGTCCCCCGGCTGCACCGCGTTGAAGACTTCGAGGCCGTAGCCTTCCGGCAGCGCGAGCTTCGCGATCTGCTCGTTCATCGACGCGATGGCATACACGGGGCTCTCGGCGCCGCCCGCCATGTCACCCGTCACATACGTCACCGGCTGGAGGTTCTTGTGGTAGCGGCTGGTCGTCTCGGTCGTGGACACCGGGACAGTCAGCTCCCCGACGGACACGGGCCTCGGCCCACCCACGCGCAGCGAGCGGATCGCGTCCAGCGTCCGGGCCTCGCGCGGCAACCGGACGACGACGGGCACGTCCTCGCGGCTCGCCGCATCGTGCATCAACCCGGCCACGCTGCCCGCGCCGGCCAGTCGCACGAGGTTGGCCACCTGGGCGGTGGAGACGCCCGCGGCCGCGGCCTTCTCCGGATCCACCTGCAGCGACACCTTCGGCGCTTCGGCCTCCACATACCAGTCCGTGTCCACCACGCCCTCGGTGCTCTCGAAGATCGCCTTCACCTGCGCGGCCACCTCGCGACGGCGCTCTGTGTCGGGT
>CAYNUO010000008.1:59819-68425 GCA_964400405.1 uncultured Bifidobacteriaceae bacterium
TCCGGCAGGTCCACCATCACCTGGAACTCGCTCTTGTTGTCGAACGGCAGCATCTTCACGGTCACCGCCTTGAGCGGCACCAGCGCCATCGCGGCCAGCAGCAGCGCCGCCACGCCACCGAGGAACGCCCAGCGGACCGCGGCGTGGTCCAGCAGCCGGCCCATCACGCGGCGATAGACGCGCGTCAGCCAGTCTTCCTTGCCGTGCCCGTGCCCGCCGCCGTCGTCCTTGAGCAGCCGCACCGCGGCCCAGGGCGTGACGATGAAGGCGACGACGAGCGAGAAGATCATCGCGGCCGAGGCGCCCACCGGAATCGGGCGCATGTACGGGCCCATCAGGCCGCCGACGAATGCCATCGGCAGGATCGCCGCCACCACGGTGAAGGTCGCGAGGATCGTGGGGTTGCCCACTTCGTCCACGGCCCGCAGGGCCACGGCAGCCAGCCCACCCTTGCCGCGCCCGTCCTCGCGGGCATGCCGGACGAGGTTCTCGACGACCACGATGGCGTCGTCCACCAGGATGCCGATCGAGAAGATCAGCGCGAAGAGCGTGATGCGGTTCAGCGTGTAGCCGTAGAGGTAGAACATCAGCAGCGTTAGCGCGAGCGTGACCGGGATCGCCAGCAGCACCACGAGCGCTTCGCGCAGGCCGAGCGTCAGCCAGATGAGGACGGCCACTGAGAGCACGGCCAGCAGCATGTGGAAGAGCAGCTCGTCGCTCTTCTCGGCCGCCGTCTCTCCGTAGTTGCGCGTGACGGCGACGGTGACATCGCCGGGCACGAGGGTGCCCTTCAGCCCGTCGACCTTCGCCAGCACCCGGTGCGCCACGTCGGTGGCGTTCGTGCCCTTGCGCTTGGCGACGGCGATCGTCACCGCCGGCGTCGTGCCCGCGCGGTCCTGGAAGCGGACGTAGGACTCCGGCTCGGCGGGGCCCTCGGAAACGTCCGCCACGTCGCGTACCCGCAGCGCCCGGCCACCCGTCGAGGTGATGACGACATCGCCCACCTCGCGGGCCGACCCGAGCAGCGCGCCGGCTTCCACCGCCGTCCGCCCACCGCCACCGACGACGCCTCCGCCCCCGACCTGCGCGTTGCGGCCGGCGATCGCCTGCTGCACATCGGCGGCCGACAAGCCGGCGGCATCCAGCCGGGCCGGGTCCACCGTCACGCGCACCTGGCGCGGCTGTCCGCCAATCAGCGTGACCTCCGAAATGTCGGCGACTTCGGCGATCGACTCGCGGAGCTGGGCGGCCAGTGCCCGCAGCTGCGCGTCGTCGTAGCGGGCCGACGTGAGCGTCAGGGCCAGAATCGGGACGTTGTCGATCGAGCGCGGCTTGACCAGCGGGCCGATCACGCCGGGCGGGATGCGGTCGAAGTTGGCGGCCATCTTCTGGTTCAGCCGCACCAGCGCCGCTTCCTCCGCCTCGCCCACCTTGAAACGGACGATGACCATCGCCTGGCCGGGGCTGGACGTGGAGTAGAGGTACTCGACGCCGGGAATCTCCCAGAGCAGCTGCTCGAGCGGCCGGGTGACGCGCTGCTCGACCTCCGCGGGCGACGCCCCGGGCATCTCCACGAACACGTCGACCATCGGAACGATGATCTGCGGCTCTTCTTCACGGGGCAGGTCGAGCACCGCGACGGCACCCAGCCCCATCGACGCGGCGATGAAGAGCGGCGTCAGCTTCGAGTGGATGAAGCCGGCCGCGAGCCGTCCCGCGAGTCCCAACCTGCGAGCCATCAGCGCCCCCCTGTCTGAACCGGCTGACCGTCGGTGAGCCCGGTCGGCGGCGCCACCACGACGCGGTCGCCGGCGGCGAGTCCGGCCGCCACCACGTTGCCGCGCGTCTCCACGAGGCGGACGCGTGCCACGCCGTTCTCCACGACGAACACCGACGTGATCTGTCCGCGGCGAACCAGCGCGCCGTCAGGCAGCACCAGCGCCGTCTGCGACGCGCCAGGCACGCGTACCCGCGCGAACTGGCCGGAGGTCAGGCCCGCCGTCGCGGGCACGCCGACCTTCACGAGGAACGCACGCGCATCGACGTCGATCGCCCGCGCCACTTCCTCCACACGCCCGGCGAGCGGCGCGGCACCGGCCAGCCCATCCACCACCACTTCGACGTCCGTCCGGGGGGCCAGCGCCGCCACGCGCGCTTCGTCCACCTTCACGTGCACGCGGAAGCCACCGCTGCCATCCAGCCGCAGAAGGGGCACGCCCGGCATCGCCATCGCGCCCGGCTCCACAAGTCGCTCGGTGACGACACCCGCAAACGGGGCCGTGAGCGTGGCGAAGCCGGCCGCCACCTGCGCGGCCTCCGCCGCCGCGCCGGCCGCCGTCGCACCCTGTTTCGCCTGCGCGACACGCGCATCCGCTGCCTTCAGGCGGGCGTCCGCGGCGGCCAGCATCGCCACCGCCTCGTCCAGCTCCTGCCGCGTGGCCGACTTCTTTCCCTCGAGCGCCTGCACCCGGCCGTGGGACGCCCGTGCGAGCGTCAGTGCCGCCTCGGCAGCGCGCCGTTCGGCTTCGGCTGCCTGCACGCCCTCCCCGGCTGCCTGCGCCGCCGCACTTGCGCTGCGGCTGCCCGCGGCCAGGTCCGCACCGTCCAGCACCACCAGCACCTGGCCGGCCTGCACGCGATCCCCTGCCTGCACCCGCACCTCGCGCACCTGGGCGACGACACGCGCCGCCACCGCCGCGGACGTGCGCGCCACCACCGTGCCGCCCAGCTCCGTCGTCGCGGCCACGGCCTGTTCGGCGATCACCGCCGTACGCACGGCCACGAGCGCGGCGCTGACGGCCGCGTCAGGCGTATGCCGGTCCGCCGAGCAACCGGCCGCCACGACACCCGCGGCAAGACCCGCCGTCAGCACGCCTGCTGTCCATCCCCTGCGCGTCATCACTCTCTCCCCAGCGCGCGATCCAGCGCCGCCCGTGCGATCACCACGTCCGCCGCGGCCGCGGCATCCGCCGCTTCCGCATCAACCACCAGTTCCGCCGCGTTCAGCAGCGCCACACTCTCGGCGAGTCCCTGCTCGTAGCGGTCGCGCACAATGCGCCGGCTCTCCACGGCCTGCGCGACAGCCGACCGCCCCGCCGCCTCGGCCGCCAGCGCGGCGTCCAGACGGGCCCGTGCGGCCACAACGTCCACGCGCGCGGCCAGCTCCGCCTGCTGCCGCTCGGCGGCCCGCGCCTCGGTCTCCGCCTTCGCCGCCGCCAGCTGCGCCCGATCCGCGCCGCCACGGAACACATTCACGCGGCCCATCACGCCGACGACCCAGCTCGGTGAGCGCGTGGCCCACGAGCCGCCGTTGGCTTCCCAACCCGCCTGTGCCACCACCTGCGGGAGAAACGCGGCCCGGGCGCGCTCCACATCGGCCGCCGCCAGCGCTTCCCGCGCACGCGCGAGCCGGACGTCGGGCCGGGCGGCCACGTCGTTCCCGGTGACAGGCGCGGGAGCAGGAGCCAGTGCGGCCACCTCCGTGGGCGCCTCCACCGGCTCCCCCACCAGCGCGTTGAGCTGCGCCCGGGCCACCGTTTCATCGGCCGCCGCACGCGCCATTCGGGCGCGCATGCGTGCCACGAGCACGTCGAACTGGAGGACGTCCGACTCGGTAGCACGCCCGGCATCGCGCCGATGGCCCGCACGCTCGCGGTCGGCGATCGCCGCGTCGAGCGCCTGGTCCGCGGCGCGGCGCAAGGCTGTCGAGACCAGCAGGCCCGCCCAGGCCTCGGTAACCGCGAGGCGCAGGTCCACCTGCACGGCGCCCCGCGCCACGCCGGCCATCTCGGCGGCCAGACGCGCCGATCGAACGGCGGCGTTCGTGGCGGGAGTGAAGAGCGGCTGCTCCACCGTCACGCCCAGTCGCAGGTTGTTCGTGGCAGGCGGGTGATTCAGATAGTCGAGCGCGAAGTTCTCGGCCAGGAAGCGGCGCTGCGCGAGCAGCGAGCCGAAGACATAGACGGGCTGATTGCCGCGCTGCCAGCTCTCGGTCACATCCGCCGACGGCAGCCGGCCCGCCTCCGCCGCCGCGACCCGCTCCGTGGCGGCCCGCACCGCCGCCGCGGCCGCGACCGTCGAGGGATGCGTCGCACGGGCACGCCGCACCGCGTCATCCAGCGTGAGGGGCGCCGCCGACGCGGAACCGGCCAGAAGGAGCACAGCTAAAGCCATGTATCCAAAGGGGCGTCGTATCATCGGGCGATCGTCCACGATCACAGAGATTCATGAACCGCGAAAAGGTGACACCCGCACACACGGCCCTGGTGACAGCGGCCATGGCCGGGGATGAAGCCGCAATGGAACAGCTGCTGGTGGCGGCGCAGGACGTGACCTGGCGTTTCTCGATGGCCGTCTGCGGGCAGCCGGACGACGCCCAGGACGCGATGCAGGAGGCGCTGCTCCGCACGTACCGGCACGTCGGCAAGCTGCGGGACGCCGGCGCGTTCCGGCCCTGGCTCTACCGCACCGTGCGGAACGCCTGCCTGATGAGCCGGCGGAAGCGGGTCGATGAACCGTCGCGTCTGGAATCGCTGGACGCAGCCAACGGCGACGGTCAGACGGCCGCCGAAGGGCTCGCCCATCCCGGCAAGTCGCCCGAGGACCAGGCCGCACTGCGGCACCTGCGTTCACAGCTCGCGAAGTCGTTGAAGGCGCTGCCGCCCGAATCGCGCGCCGTCGTCTTCCTGCGGGAGGTCGAGGGGCTCTCCACCCGTGAGACCGCACACGCGCTCAACATCAGCGAGGACAACGTGAAGGCCCGATTCAGCCGTGCCAGGGCCGCGCTCCGCGCCGAGCTGACGACGATCAAAGGGGACGCGCCCGCACAGGCGCCCCGCGCCATCCGCACCCGCGCCAAAGCTGCCGCCCAGCAGGTGCTCGACGCGTGAGGGACGACGCCGCTCCCACCCTGCAGCAGGTCGTCACCGAGGCGTTTTCACCTGAAGGGCCGCTCGCGCGGGCCGTCGAGCACTACGAGCCGCGCGAGGGCCAGCGGCAGATGGCCGACGCCGTCGCCGCCGTGATCGCCGAAGGCGGGACGCTGCTCGCCGAGGCCGGCACCGGCACGGGCAAGACGCTCGCGTACCTCATCCCCGCCATCCTGAGCGGCGGCCGCGTGCTCGTTTCCACCGGCACCAAGAACCTGCAGGAGCAGATCTACTTCAAGGATGTGCCCGCGCTCCGGGACGCACTCGGCATCCCGTTCTCCGCCACGCTGATGAAGGGGCGCAGCAACTATCTGTGCCTGCACCGGTTCGAGCTCTACCGCGATGGCGTCGGCGGCGACACCTCCGCGGCGGGACGCCTGATCGAGTCCGGCGACCGTGTCCTGTTGCCCGTGCTCAATGCGTGGGCACGCACGACCGAGACCGGCGACCGCGCCGAGCTGCGCGACCTGCCCGACGACCTGCCGCTCTGGAAGGACATCGCCGCGACCGCCGAGACGTGCCTCGGGCAGGACTGCCCGCGCTACAGCGAGTGCTTCGTGACGCGCGTGCGCCAGAAGGCCGCCGAGTCCGACGTCGTGATCGTCAATCACCACCTGCTCTGCGCGGACGCCTCCATCCGCCAGGGCAACTACGGCGAGGTGATTCCCGCCTGCGCCACGCTCGTGGTGGACGAAGCGCACCAGCTCGAGGACGTGGCCACGCAGTACTTCGGCGTGGCCGGCAGCAGCCACGGTGTGGACGAGCTGATCCGTGACGGTGAACGCGCCGTGGCCGACGGCCTGGCCGCCTCGCCTTCCGCCCGCGAGGGGCTGCGCCGGGATCTGATGCGTGTCGCCGACCACGCCCGCGCGTTCTTTGCCGGGCTGACGCTCAATGCCGGCACGCCGGCTCCAGGCGGCGCGGAGAGCAAGACCCGCTACACCGCCGAGTCCATGAGCGAGCACTTCCAGGAAGGCATGGCGCTCGCCGGCTCGCTCGACGGCCTGCAGGCCTCGGCCACCTTCGCCTCACGGCCGCCGGATCCGTCAGAAGGGGGCGCCGAGGGCGCGCCGAGCAACGGCGACCTGGACTCCATCGCCCGCCGCGCCGGCGATCTCGCCCGCGACCTGAAGTTCCTCGTGCGTGCGAACGACCCGGACTTCGTCTACTTCCTGGAGACGCGCGGCCGTGGCGGCGTGCTGCTGCGGGCCGCCCCCATCGATGTGTCGCGCATCATCCGCGACGCGCTCTTCGACCGCATGCGCACGGTCGTGCTGACCTCGGCCACGCTCGCCGTGGACGGTTCATTCGATTACGCACGCGGCCGCCTCGGACTGCGAGAAGCCGACGAACTCCGTGTGGCCTCCGAGTTCGACTACACGCAGCAGGCCGTGCTCTATCTCCCGCGAAGGATGCCCGCGCCGAAGCACCCGACCTTTGCCGAAGCCGCCGCGAAGGAAGTGCTGGACCTGCTCCGGTGCACCGAAGGGCGCGCCTTCGTGCTCTTCACCAGCTACGCCGTGCTCCGCACCGTGCAGCGGTTCCTCGAGATGACGCTGCCCTATCCCGTGCTCGTGCAGGGGTCGGCGCCGCGCACCCAGCTCATCGACCAGTTTCGCGCCACACCCAACGCCGTGCTGCTCGCCACCTCGAGCTTCTGGCAGGGTGTGGACGTCGTGGGCGACGCGCTGAGCTGCGTCATCATCGACAAGCTCCCGTTTGCGTCGCCGTCGGACCCGGTCACCGCGGCCCGGATCGAGGCCATCACCGCCCGCGGCGGCGACGCCTTCGCCGAGTACACCGTGCCGCTGGCCATCCTGACCCTCCAGCAGGGACTCGGGCGGCTGATCCGCCACCGGACCGACCGCGGCGTGCTGGCCATCCTCGACCCCCGGCTGCGGACCATGGGCTACGGCCGCCGCTTCCTGAACAGCCTGCCGCCGGCACCCGTGACCATGAGCCTGGAAGATGTTGCGCGGTTCCTGCGCAACTCTGCCGGGTCGTGACTGGATCCGGCTGGATTTCGGCCGGATCTCTTCGAAAAATCACGGCGCGGGCCTTGCAATATCCTTCATGTAAACTGGTGGGCGCTCCGAGGCAACTCGTCACCCGCCGTTGGGGCACAGCCCGTTACTGACTGGAGGAAGAAATGGTTATGCGGACCCCCCTGTTCCGCGCGGTGTTTGCTCTGGGCGTTGCCCTTGCGTTTGCGACGTCGGCGTTTGCCCAGGCCGGCCTGGTCAAGGGCTCGGTCGTCGACAACACGGGCGCTCCCGTTGACGGTGCCAGCCTCGAGTTCGTCGGACCCGACGGCGTCACGAAGAAGACCAACTCGGACAAGAAGGGCGAGTTCGTGATGATCGGCCTCAAGTCCGGCGCCTGGAAGGTGACGGCCAAGAAGGAGAAGCTGGAACAGACGCTCATGGCCAATGTGCGCCAGGGCGGCAGCTCGAACCTCGCGTTCCGGATCGCGCCCTCTGCCGGTGCGGCCGCCGACAACAAGAAGTTCCAGGCCCTGCAGGCCGCCTTCGCCGCGGCCGGCACCGCCGCCGAGGCCGGCGACCACGACGGCGCCATCGCGAAGTACAACGAAGCGCTCGGCATCATGCCGGACTGCAAGGACTGCTACACGAACATCGGCTACGAGCACAACGCCAAGCGTGAGTACGACAAGGCCATCGCCGCGTTCAACAAGGCGCTCGAGATGGACAAGTCCCACGCGGACGCCGCCGTCGGCATCGGCGTCGCCTACTTCAACACGCAGAAGTTCGCCGAGGCCAAGGCGCAGTTCGAAGTCGCCGTGAAGTCGAACCCTGGGCACGGCTTCGCGCAGTACCAGCTCGGCATGACCTCGCTGAACCTCGGCCAGTTCCCGGATGCCGTCAAGGCGCTCGAGGCGTATCTCGTCGCCGAGCCCAACGGCGACAAGGCCGCCGAAGTGAAGGCCACGCTGCCCGCCATCAAGGGCATGATCAAGTAACGCCGTGTCACTCGCCGACCGGCTGACCGCGATCCGCCAACGCATTTCCACGGCGGCGCAGTCAGCCGGTCGCGACCCCTCCGCAGTCCAGCTCGTCGCCGTTTCCAAGACATTCCCCATCACAGCCGTCCAGGAGGCCTATGCCGCCGGGCAGCGCCTGTTCGGCGAGAACAAGGTGCAGGAAGGCCTCGAGAAGATCTCCGCCTTCCATCCGCCCGACATCCGCTGGCACCTGATCGGCCACCTCCAGAGCAACAAGGCGAAGAAGGCCGCGCCGTGGTTCGCGATGATCGAGTCGGTCGACAGCGTCGATCTGCTCCAGCGACTCGACCGCGCAGCCGCCGAAGCCGGCGCCGCACCCGAACTCCTGATCCAGGTCGACCTGGCCAACGAAGCCACCAAGTTCGGCGCCAGACCCGAGGAGGCCCGCGCCATCCTCGACGCCGCCGCGGCATGCACAGCCGCCCGCGTCGTGGGACTGATGACGCTGCCGCCGCTCGCCGAGCACGCCGAGGACGCGCGACCGTGGTTTCGCAAGCTCCGCGAGCTGCGCGACCGCTGGGCATCCGAAGGGGTGCCCGCGTCGATGCTCCGCGAGCTGTCCATGGGCATGAGCGGCGACTTCGAGGTGGCCGTGCAGGAGGGCGCCACGATCGTGCGCGTCGGCACCGCGATCTTCGGCGGGCGCAGCTATCCGG
>CAYNUO010000009.1:0-24337 GCA_964400405.1 uncultured Bifidobacteriaceae bacterium
CCAGCTTCGCTTTCGCTCCCGGCTCTCGGGCTGGCTTCCGTCACGCCGCGCGCCGCTACGCGTCACGCGAGCGGGGGCGAATCCACTGTTCCAGCTTCGCTTTCGCTCCCGGCTCCCCGGCTGGCTTCCGTCACGCCGTGCGGCGCTTCGCGTCACGCGAGCGGGGGCGAATCCACTCGTCCGGCTTCGCTTTCGCTCCGGGCTCCCGGGCTGGGGCGAATCTACTGGTCCGGCTTCACCATCCGGCCATCGAGATCGAGTACGCTCACAGGTGGACGAGATGCGCCGCACGATGTGGATGGCCTCTACAGGCGCGAGTCTCTAGAGGAGATAGCTATATGGCAACAGGCGTTGTGAAGTGGTTTAACGATTCCAAGGGCTTCGGGTTCATTACTCCGGACGACGGCGGTAAGGACCTCTTCGCGCACTTCAGCGCGATCAATTCGAGCGGCTTCAAGTCCCTGCAGGAGGGCCAGAAGGTGTCCTTCGAAGTGGGCCAGGGTCCCAAGGGGCCGCAGGCGTCCAACATCCAGGCGCTCTAAGTACCAACCGGGACGAGGTCACGCCTCGTCCCGATCCTCGACGCGGAGCCGATTGGCCTCGAATGGCCGTCGGCTTCCGCTGTTGAGGTGCCCACCGCTCTTCCTGTCAGCGTGTTGCCTTACGGCTCTTCGACGACGCTGACGTCGACATCCATTCCAAGAAACGACGAAGCCGCGCCGTCGAACGTACCCCACAGGGGAAGGGCGCTCCCCTGATCCCATGCGACCGCCACGCGAATGAGATTGCGGTTGCCCACGATGCTGTTCGTGGGGTCGAAGTCGACCCACCCGGCGCCTGGCAGGTAGGCCTGCATCCAGGCGTGCGTCGCGCCTCCGCCGACCGTGGCGCCCGGATCCATGTCAGGGATGAAGATGTAGCCGCTCACGAAGCGGGCGGCGATGCCGAGTGACCGCACGGCTTCCATCATCAGCACGGCAAAGTCCCGGCAGCTCCCGCTGCCGCGCCGAAGCGTCTCGCCAGGGCTCTGAACGCCCTTCTCGTTCCGTCGCAGGTAGACGAACTCGTCCTTGATGCCACGCGTCATCGCGTGGAGCAGAGCCGCCGTGGAGGTCGGTCCTGACGACGCCATGAATCGTGTCGTCCAGAGGGCGAGGTCGTCGTTCGGGTAGTGGCGCGCGAGCGCGCCGACGAGATCGGGCCGTTCATCGTCCGAGTACTGAAACGGGTACTCCCGCGCCGCGAGATCGAGCGCGTAGTCGGGCAGTGCTGTTTCGATGTGTTCCAGCGTGACCGTGCTGTCGAAACACAGCACGGACGCCGCGTCATCGAACGTGGCGATCGCCACGGAGTTGTCAAAGACGTCGTGCAGCCACCGGACCTCCAGCGGGCGCGGCTGAATGTCGAGGCGCGACGTGAGCAGCCGGAGGTCGTGGCTCGCCCGCGGGCGGAACATCATGCGATGCTCGCCGAAGCGCACAGGCTCCGAGTACGTGTAGGTGGTGACGTGCCGGACGGTCAGCAGGCGCATGGGGTTCAGGCGGGGAGCCAGGGGCCGGCCGCACCCGCCGCGTGCTCGACCTGGTCCGTCCAGACCGTGAAGCCCGTGAGTGTCGTGGCGCCGAACGTGTTGCTGATGGCCACGTCGGCGGCGTCGCGTCCGCGGGCGATGAGCACGCGACCGATTCTCGGGACGTTGTTGCGCGGATCGAACGTGTGCCAGCGCCCGCCGACGTACGCCTCGAACCACGCGGCGAAGTCCATCGGCCCATAGGGCGGAGGGACGCCGATGTCGCCCAGATAGCCCGTGCAGTAGCGCGCCGGAATGTTCAGGCACCGGCAGAAGGCGATGGCCAGATGCGCGTAGTCACGGCAGACGCCGCGGCCTTCCTGCAGCGCGTCACAGGCCGTTCTCGTCGACCGGGCATCCTGGTAGCTGAAGGTGATGTGGTGATGGACGTAGTCGCAGATGTCGTAGATGCGCTGGGCCCCCGGGGACGACTGGCCGAAGAGGCTCCAGGCGATGTCAGCCAGGCGATCGGTCTCGCAGTAGCGGCTGCCGAGCAGGAAGACGAGCGACTCCTCAGGCAGATCCTGTGCTGCGTGCAGGTGGGATGCCCGCGCGATGTCGTCGGGTTCGCCCGTGTCGTTCAGCAGCGCGCTTGCCGACAGGCGCAGCCGGCCGGCGGGAGCCACCAGGCGCGTGCACCAGTTGCCGAAGCCATCCCGGTATGCGGTCATCGGAACCGGCGGATCCACGACCATGCGGTCGGGCTCAACGAGGTCGCCGACACGCGTGTGATGGATGTTCAACATCAGCACCATCGGCGTGGGCTGGGGACACTCGTAGATCAGTTCGTATCCCGTGCGGATCCTGATTGGTGCCACGGCTGCCTTTCGCGAGGGGGAGAGCCCCGTCTCGCCTGAGCGGCAGGGGAGCGGATGCGGGGGAGGACGACCCCATCCTAGTCGATTCGCGGTCGGCCGTCCGTGCCGAAGCGAACAGACGGGCGGAGGATATAGTCTCGCAAGGGCCACGGCGTGGGCGCTGGACACGATCATTCGCACGGTGACCGGTTCTCGGGACGTGCAGGCGTACGTCGCCGGCTTCTCGCCACGTTCGCCCTCGTCGCCGTCTACATGGTCGCCGAGCTCATCGGCGGCCTTGCGGCAAACTCGCTTGCGCTGCTGGCGGATGCCGGCCACATGTTCTCGGATGCCGGCGCGCTGGGTCTGGCCCTGTTCGCGATCTGGTTCGCGCGGCGCCCTGCCACGGCGCGCCACACCTACGGCTACTACCGCGCCGAGATCCTGGCTGCGCTCGTCAACGCCGGGTCGCTGATTGCGATCGCGGCCTTCATCTTCATCGAGGCGCTGGACCGCTTCCGGAATCCGCCGACCGTTGCGGGTGGCGTGATGATGGCGATTGCGACCGGTGGACTGGCCGTCAATCTCGCCAGTCTGTGGATCCTGCACAGCGGTCGTGACGAGAACCTCAACGTTCGAGGCGCCTGGCTGCACGTGCTGAGCGACGCGCTGGGCAGTGTCCAGGCGATCGTCGCCGGCGGGTTGATCGTCGCGTTCGGCTGGTCCTGGGTGGACCCGGTGGCATCGATGCTCATCGGGGTTCTCGTCGTCCACTCATCCTGGGCGTTGATGAAGGAGTCCGTCGGCGTGCTCATGGAAGGCGCCCCGGCCAACGTCGACGTCGAGCAGGTGCGCGATCGCCTGATGCAGGTGCCCGGCGCCCAGGATGTCCGCGACCTGCACGTCTGGACCATCACCAGCGGCCTGGTGGCTCTGTCAGCCCATCTGTCGGCGGCCCGGCCGAGGTCCGACGTGCTCCACGCGCTCCAGCACGAACTGCAGGAACGGTTCGGCATCCACCACACGACGATCCAGTTCGACCCGCCCGACGACCCTCTGGACCACTCGCCGCGCATCTGAACCCCGCTGGCTGCGGCTTGGACGGCTGGGCGCCAATTCTGGTTCCCGGTGGGAGCGCGTTTGAAAACTCCGGCCCGGACCACGTAGCATGAAGTTCTTGCGTCTCCGCACGACAACCCTCACGCACGGACATCCCCTGGCTCGGCGCGCGCTGCGCGCCGCGACCGTGGCGGAGTTTGCCGCCTCTCTGGTGTGCTTCCTGTGTCTTGTCTGCCTGGGTGCGCCGGCGGGGGCCGAACTGCCCGCCGCCGAGCCCCCGGTCGAGTTCCAGGAAGCGGCTGCCGACGGCGAGGACGACGGCCTTCCCGGCTCGCCGGAACTGCGCCTGTTCAGCGGCACGAGTGGCACTCCGTCCGTCGAGCGGCATGCGCGGCTCACGCTCGGTGATACGGACGCCCCGGCCTCGCCCGGGGTCGACGCCCTCGGCCTGTTCCACGTCTTCCCGTCACCGCGGCTGCTCTCCGGAACGGTTGAGTACCCGGTCTCCCACGCGCCGCTCGCGCAGCTCCTGCTCGTCTCGGTCCCGACCCGCGGACCGACCTTCCTCAGCTAGTCCCCACACGCCTCCGGCCCGGCTCACCGTCGAGCGGGCATCCGTCGCGACCGCGTCGTCGCCTGCGCCACGCGTGTGCCGTGCGCGCGGCCGCCGTGTGGTGGCCCGGGGGCCGCCCTTTTACCCGTTTTCAAGTGAATGGACCGATCGATGACGAACGTGACGACACGAACTGCGATAGTCGCGGGCTGCCTCGCCCTTCTGGCGACGGCGGGCTGCCAGCACAAGGAAGAGCCGCATCAGGAAGAGAAGGCGACCTACCCGGTTACGAATCCTGTTCGCCAGGACACGGAGGTCACGCGCGAGTACGTGTCGCAGATCCGCGCCATCCAGCACATCGAGGTCCGGGCGCAGGAGCGCGGCTACCTGCAGGAGATCTTCGTCGACGAGGGCCAGCTGGTGCAGGCCGGCGAGAAGATGTTCCAGATCATGCCGCGCCTCTATCAGGCGGAGCTGCAGAAGGCGGAGGCGGAGGTCGAGTTCACGCAGATCGAGTACCAGAACACGAAGGTGCTGGCGGACGGCAAGGTCGTGTCGCCGAACGAGCTCGCGCTGGCCAAGGCCAAGATGAACAAGGCGCAGGCGGAGGTGGCGCTGGCCAAGGTCCACCGCGACCTCACGGAGATCAGGGCGCCGTTCACGGGCATCATGGGTCGCTTTCAGGTCCGCCTCGGCAGCCTCCTCGATGAGGGCGAACTGCTGACGACGCTGTCGGACAACAGCACGGCGTGGGTCTACTTCAACGTGAGCGAGCCGGAGTATCTGGATTTCAAGGCGCGCAACGAGGGACGCGGGATTCCGGTGAAGCTGGTCCTGGCCAACGGCCAGACCTTCGGGCAGTCGGGCAGGGTCGAGACGATCGAAGCCGACTTCAACAACGAGAACGGCAACATCGCGTTCCGGGCCGCCTTCCCGAATCCCAAGGGTATCCTCCGCCACGGTGAAACCGGCAAGGTCGTCATCACGACGCCTCTCAAGCACGCCCTCGTCATTCCGCAGAAGGCGACCTTCGAAACGATGGACAAGCGTTACGTCTACGTCGTCGACGACCACAACGTCGTCCATCAGCGCCAGATCACGGTCGCGCACGAGCTGCCGCATCTTTACGTAATCGCCGACGGTCTTGCGGAAACGGACCGCGTCCTGCTCGACGGCCTGCGCAAGGTGCGCGAGGGCCACGAAATCCTCGTCGAGCTCCAGTCACCCGACAAGGTGCTGGCGAGCCTCGACGTCCCCGCAGAGTAAAGGCGCACCCATCATGTTCGCCAGATTCCTGCACAGGCCGGTCCTCGCGATTGCGATGTCCGTCCTGATCGTGTTCCTCGGCGTGCTCGCCATGCGCACGCGCCCGCTGTCCCAGTTCCCCGAGATCGCGCCGCCGCGCGTCATCGTCAGCATCGCGTTCCCGGGTGCGAGCGCGGAAGTGCTCGTCGACTCGGCGCTGATTCCGCTCGAGCGCTCCATCAACGGCGTGCCGGGCATGCGCTACATCGTCTCGGACGCGACGAGCGCGGGCGAGGCGACGATCCAGATCGTCTTCGACCCCGACGTCGACCCGAACCAGGCCGTGGTCAACGTCAAGACGCGCGTCGACCAGGCGCTGAACAAGCTGCCACCGCTGGTGCAGCTCGAGGGCGTGACGGTGGCCTTCGTGCAGCCCAGCATGCTGATGTACGTCAACCTCTTCAGCACCGACGAGAAGGTGGAGGAGAAGTTCCTCTACAACTTCGCCAACGTCAACATCATCCCCGAGCTGCAGCGCATCAAGGGCGTCGGTCAGGCGACGATCCTCGGCAACCGCCTCTACGCGATGCGCATCTGGCTCAACCCGGATCGCATGCGCGCCTACAACGTCGCGACCGACGAAGTGATGAAGGCGATCGAGGAGCAGAGTCTGATCGGCCGCCCGGGCCGCACGGGCCAGGCGACCGGCAAGAAGTCGCAGGCGATCGAGTACGTGCTGACCTACGAGGGCCGCTACAGCCAGCCCGAGAAGTACGGCGACATCATCATCAAGGCCAATCCCGACGGCGAGCTTCTCAAGCTGAAGGACATCGCCACCGTCGAGCTCGGCAGCGAGTTCTTCGACATCTACTCGAACATCGACGGCCATCCGTCCGCGGCCATCATGCTGAAGCAGAACTACGGCAGCAACGCCAGCGACGTCATCAAGGAGGTCAAGGCGAAGCTCGAGGAGCTGAAGCAGACCACGCTGCCCGCGGACATGCGCTACGAGATCAGCTACGACGTGTCGTCGTTCCTCGACGCTTCGATCGAGCAGGTCATCCACACGCTGGGCGAGGCATTCGTGCTCGTCGCGCTCGTCGTCTTCATCTTCCTGGGCGACTGGCGCTCGACGCTGATCCCGACGCTGGCCGTGCCGGTGTCGATGGTCGGCGCGTTCATCTTCATGCAGATCTTCGGCCTGACGATCAACCTCATCACGCTCTTCGCGCTGGTGCTGGCCATCGGCATCGTCGTCGACAACGCGATCGTCGTCGTGGAGGCGGTCCACGCCAAGATGGCCGACACGGGCCTCGGGCCGTACCGGGCCACGCAGCAGGTGCTGGACGAGATCGCGGGAGCGGTCATCGCCATCACGGCGCTGATGACCTCGGTGTTCGTGCCGGTCGCATTCATGACCGGTCCCGTGGGCGTGTTCTACCGGCAGTTCTCCATCACCATGGCGACGTCGATCATCCTCTCGGGCGTCGTCGCGCTGACGCTCACGCCCGTCCTGTGCGCGATGCTGCTCAAGCCGCACGTGCACGGGAAGAAGAAGCGGACGCCGATCGCGTTTCTGCTCGACGCATTCGACCGTGCGTTCGGCAAGGCCACGGGCGGTTATGTGAGTGTGCTGCGCCTCATCGCGAACCGGCGGCTGATCACGTTCGCGATGCTGGCCGCCTTCGGGTTCGGTATCTTCACGGTGAACAAGACGCTGCCGGCCGGGTTCGTGCCCAACGAAGACCAGGGCATGATCTACGCGATCATCCAGACACCTCCGGGCACGACGCTCGAGCGCACGAACGACGTGTCGCGATCGCTGCAGAAGGTGGCCGAGGAGGTCGAGGGCATCCAGTCTGTCTCGAGCCTGGCCGGCTACGAGGTGCTGACCGAGGGCCGCGGCTCCAATACCGGCACCTGCATCATCAACCTCAAGCCGTGGTCGCAGCGCACCCACTCGGTGACGCAGATCATCGAGGAGCTGGAGGAAAAGTCGAAGGACATCGGCGCCATCGTCGAGTACTTCGAGCCGCCGGCCATTCCCGGCTACGGCGCCGCGGGCGGCTTCTCGCTGCGTCTGCTCGACAAGACGAACAACAACGACTACCAGGCGTTCGACAAGATCAACCAGGAGTTCATGGACGGGCTGCGGAAGCGCAAGGAGCTGACGGGGCTCTTCACGTTCTTCGCGGCGAACTATCCCCAGTACGAGCTGGTCGTCGACAACGCGGCGGCCATGCAGAAGGGCGTCTCCATCGGCAAGGCGATGGAGAACCTGGACATCCTGATCGGCAGCACCTACGAGCAGGGATTCGTCCGGTTCGGGCGCTTCCTGAAGGTCTACGTGCAGGCCGCGGCCGAGTTCAGGCGGCTTCCGTCAGACGTCATGAACTTCTACGTGAAGAACGATCGCGGCGAGATGGTGCCGTACTCGGCCTTCATGAAGATGAAGGAGCGGCAGGGTCCGAACGAGATCACCCGCTACAACCTCTACAACTCGTCGGCCATCCGTGGAGGCCCCTCGGGCAACTACACCAACGGCGAGGCCATTCAGGCGGTGCGGGAGGTGGCCGAGGCGACGCTGCCGCGCGGCTACGAAATCGCCTGGGAGGGTCTGTCCTACGACGAGGCGCAGCGGGGCAACGAAGCGCTCTACATCTTCCTGATCGTGCTGGCCTTCGTGTACCTCGTGCTGGCCGCGCAGTATGAGAGCTTCATCCTGCCCTTCGCGGTGGTGCTTTCGCTGCCGGCCGGTGTGTTCGGGTCGTTCCTGCTCCTGAAGTGGATGGGGCTGGCCAACGACATCTACGCGCAGGTCGGACTCGTGATGCTGGTCGGCCTGCTCGGCAAGAACGCCGTGCTGATGGTCGAGTTCGCGGTCCAGCAGCATCACAATGGCTCGACAGTCCTTCAGGCGGCCATCGAGGGCGCGCGGGTTCGCTTCCGCCCGATTCTGATGACGTCATTCGCCTTCATCGCCGGCCTCATCCCGCTCGTTATCGCGACGGGACCAGGCGCGATTGGCAACAGGACCATCGGCGCCTCTGCGCTCGGCGGCATGCTCTTCGGCACCGTCTTCGGCGTCATCGTGGTGCCGGGGCTCTATTACGTCTTCGGCACGATCGCCGAAGGCAAGTCGTTGATTGGCGATGAGGAAGACCGCTCCGTGACCGAGGAGATGACCCACCATGCGTAGCCTGATCCTCGTTGTCTCCACCGCGCTGCTGGTGGGCTGCGCGCCGAAGTACACGCTGGCACCGCTGCCCGAGCCCAGACCGGCCACGCCGGCGAGCTTCGACGCGACGGATCCGGCAGCGCCTCCGGCGCAGACGACGGCCGCCGTGACGACTGGCGCCGGTCTCCAGACCTGGAAGCAGTACTTCAGCGACCCTGATCTGGACGCGCTGATCGACGGCGCGCTCACGAACAACCAGGAACTCAACGCGCGCCTGCAGGAGATCGTCATCACGAAGGCCGAAGTGATGGCCCGGCAGGCCGAGTACAGGCCGAAGGCCGGTGTTGTCGCGGGCCTGGGCGTGGACAAGGTCGGCGAGCACACGAGCCAGGGCGTGAGCGACGAGGCCAATGAAGTGGGAAACCCGCTGGCGAGCATGAAGGTGGGTTTTGCGGCCTCGTGGGAAGTGGATGCCTGGAAGCGGATGAGGACGGCCGCCAAGGCGGCCAACTTCCGCTATCTGGCGTCCATCGAGGGCCGGAACTTCGTGGTGACGGAGGTGGTGGCCGAGATTGCCAGCTCCTACTACGAGATCCTGGCGATCGACAGTCAGCTGGACGTGCTGCGGCGCAATATCGAGCTCCAGCAAAGCGCGCTCGAGGTGGTCCGGCTCCAGAAGGAGGCGGCCCGTGCCACGGAGCTGGCTGTGCAGCGGTTCGTCGCCGAAGTGCAGAAGAACCAGAGCCGGCAGTTCGCGCTCCAGCAGAAGCGGGTGGAAGCCGAGAACCGGATCAACGTGCTCGTCGGCCGCTATCCGCAGGCCGTGGCGCCGAGCCTGGAGAAGTTCAGGGCTCCACTCCAGACCGCGGCGGCGGGGATTCCATCACAGCTGCTCGACAACCGGCCCGACGTGAAGCGGGCGGCGCTCGATCTGGAGGCCGCGAAGCTGGATGTGACGGTGGCGCGCACGGCGTTCTTCCCGTCCCTGAGCATCGAGGCGGGAGCCGGCTACGACTCCTTCAACGCGAAGCACCTCCTCGCCACGCCCGGCTCGCTGGTCTTCAACCTGGCGGGCAACCTGGTGGCGCCGCTGATCAACCGGCGCGGGCTGGAGGCGCAGTTCACGATGGCGACGGCTCAGCAACTCGCGGCCGTCTACAACTACGAGCGCACGCTGCTCCAGGCGTTCACCGAGGTGGCCAACCAGCTCGCCATGATTGCGAACCTGGAGAAGGGCTACGACCTGCAGGCGCGTCAGGTGGACACGCTCACCCAGTCCATCGAGATCTCGAACGTGCTCTTCAACGCCGCACGGGCCGACTACGGAGAAGTGCTGCTGACCCGGCGCGACGCGCTCGAAGCGCAGATGGAGCTGATTGAGACGAGGAACCAGCAGATGCAGGCCCGCGTGCGGCTCTATCAGGCCCTCGGCGGCGGCTGGCGATAGGAGCGCAGGGGGGCGTGGGTCTTCACGCGTGGCTTTCGACGGCGGTCGATGATTCCGGCATCTGCTTCTCGTTGACGATGCCGAGCCGGGTGATGGCGCCGAGCAGAATCACGCCCCCGGCGATCTGTGTCGTTGACAGCCGTGCGTCCAGCGCAACCCAGTTCACGACCACGGACGCGAGCGGATAGGCCAGTTCACACATCGTGGCGACGGATGCCCGCGTCGAGCGGAGGCCGTAGTAGTAGATCAGGAGCGAGATGAACCCGGCGACGATGGCCAGCATGAACACGAGCATCCAGTCGCGGCCCGACGCGGCCGCCACCTGGCCCATGCGCCCGAGCGACAGGTTTACGACGACGAGCAGGGCGAGCCCGGTCGTGAAGCGCAGCCCCGTCATGACCTGGAAGCTGGCACGGTTCAGGACGTAGCGGCCGAAGACCGTGGACCCGCCCCAGAAGACCGCGGCGCCGAGCGCCAGCACGACGCCCTGCGCGTCGGCGCCCCACGTGAAGCCCTTCGGCGTCCATTCCGGGAACGACACGAGATAGGCGCCGCCCATGGCGACGATGGCCCACACCCAGAAGCGCCGCGACGGCCGCTCGCCCAGCACGACCGACGCCAACGTGACGGCGATGAGCGGCTGCAGCTTCTGAAGCAGCACGGCCACCGTCGGGTTCACGTAGTGGAAGCTCTGCGTGAAGAGCACCGTGGCCGACGCCGACCCGCCGAACCCGACGAAGAGCACCGCGAGCCACTCCTGCCGCCGGAGCGTGCGGAGTTCGGCCAGCCGGGGCAGGAGCAGCGGGAGCACGCACAGCGTGACCAGCAGGTGCTCCAGCAGCACGATCACGGTGGACGCCAGTTCCACGGTGAGGAGCTTGCGGAACGGGGCGTCGAGCGCCCAGAGCATCGCGGACACCGTGACGAGCAGGGGGCCCAGACGGTCCTGGCGCGACGAGCGCCCGTCAGCGGGATGCGGCACGCACTAGTATCCGCCGGGCCGGTTCCGGCCGCTCTCCCGCCTTGGGGGTATGCATCCGCTTGCCGGCCGGCCTAGGATGCCGGGGACCATGTCCTTGCTGCGCACATTCGCTGCGGGTGCCGGCGCGTTGGCCTGCTGGGCCGTACTGGCGGCGTCACAGGTGCCGGGTCCTGTTGTCACGGACGGCGTGCCGGCGTTCACGGGCACGCTGGATGACCCCGGCATCCGCTACGCAGCCGGCCCGCTTTCAAATGACATCGACCGCCTCGACAGGCAGCTGGACGCCGGCCACGCGCGTCTGACCTTCGACGGCCGGAGCGGCTATCTGAAGTCGGTGCTCGCGGCGCTGAAGATTCCCGTCGACTCGCAGATGCTGGTCTACTCACGGGCGAGCTTTCAGGGCCGCCACGTCACGGAGAAGGGCCCGCGCGCCATCTTCTACAACGACACCACGCAGGTCGCCTGGGTGCGGGACGCCGACATGCTCGAGCTCGCCACGCAGGATCCGGAGCGTGGCACCGTCTACTACACGCTGAAGCAGGCGTCGGGCGAGAAGCCGCGGTTTCAGCGGGCCTCGGTGTGCCTGGGCTGCCACCGCACGCGCGGGACGCACGAAATTCCTGGTCTCATCCTCTTCAGCGCCCTGCGGCTCGACACCGGCGGCTTCGGCCCCGCCGGCTACATGACCCCGTCAACCCCGTTCGACGAGCGCTTCGGCGGCTGGTTCGTCACGGGCTCCTCCGTGCCGAAGGGACACCGCGGGAATGACGCGGCGGCGCTGGTTGGGCATCCGCTGCCGATCGCGTCGGTCGACGGGCTTTTCGATCGCGACGGCTATCCTGGGAACACGAGCGACGTCGCCGCCCTGATGGTGTTCACGCATCAGGTCCATGTGGTGAATCTGCTGGTCCGTGCGAACTGGGCGGCCCGCGTGGCCCAGCCGAAGACACCCGAGGATCAGCGCGGCATCGCCCGCGCGCTGGCCGACGCGCTGCTGTTCGTCGAGGAGACGCCGCTGCCGCAGCGCATGGTGGGAACGTCCGGCTTTGCGGAGCGGTTCTCGGCGATCGGGCCGATGGACCGTCGCGGGCGGAGCCTGCGGCAGATCGACCTCACGACACGGCTGATGCGGTATCCGTGCAGCTATCTGATCTACTCGCCGATGTTCGAGGCGCTTCCGGCAGCCATGCGGAGCCTGGTCTACGAACGCATGTGGCACGTGCTGTCGGGCGCGGACACCGATCCGCGCCACCGGCAGATGGCGCGGGCGGACCGTCAGGCGGTCGTCGAGATTCTCCGGGACACCCGTCCCGACTGGCCCGCGACCTACACGCGTCTGACGCGGTAGCGGGTCCGCCGCTTCCCGCGCCTACAGCGGGAAGAGTTCCAGCCGCCGGAAGTAGATCTCGCCGGACTCGGACTGAAGTCCGATGCGGCCCTTCGTGAGATTGAGGTTGGTGGCCTTGTTGACCGTCCGGCCATTCAGGATGCACGTGAGCGTGTCGCCTTTGGCGATCACTTCCATCGTGTTCCACTCGGTATGGGGCTTCTCGGCGTCCGACGCGTTGAAGAAGCCCTTCTCGTTCTTCCAGTTCGGGTCCTTGCCGTAGTGGTTGATGATGTCGAACCGCTTGTTGCCGACGCCCGCCTCGCGCACGACCTGCGGCGCGCCAGGGACGTGGTTGAACGCGCGGCCCTTCTCCTCGCCCTCGAAGGTCGCCCGGATCGGGTCGTCCCCGGCGAGCAGCACCATGTCACCCACGGAGCCCTGATAGATCTGGCACTGGATCGACCGCGGCCACATGCCCACGACGGCGGCATCCTTCTCGCCGCAGTGAACCATCACGCCGCAGTCCATCGCGTCCTTCTCGCGCGGCGGCCACATGCGTTCGCCCCACTTGTACTCGAGCACGAGGCGATAGTTGGCGTGCTCCTTCTCGGTGATGAGCGCGCCGACCTGCTCGCCGGAGATGTGGAGCATCCCGTTCTCGACGCTGAAGACCTTCTTCGGGTCGTTGTTGCGGCCCTGGCCGATGATGTAGAGGTACCAGCCCGTCAGATCCTTGCCATTGAGCAGCTGGATGCTGGCTCCGGCCTGCGCGAAGGCATCGAGGCCGACCGCCGATGCGGCAACGCCCGCGGTGCCGAGGCCCGCGAGGAACTCGCGACGTGAGGGCTGCCAGCCCTCGCTCGTCAGTGTCTGCGCCGGACGATCCTGCTGTGCTGCCATCACCGTGCTCCTCCCATCCCGTCGGGCGCGGGCGCCACGGGGCGGCCATCGTACTTCCGGGGCGCGACCGGGTTCATTCCCCCGTGGGGGGATACCGGGCGCCTGTGTCTGCGCCGAGGTCTCCCCCGAATGGATGATGCGGTGCGCCGCGCTGATGCACGAACATGCTCGGCCAAGAAGGAGTGTGGAGCATGCTTGTCCGCCGCGCGCTTGCCTGGGCCGACGTGATCGGAGCCCTGGTTGTCGGCCTCGTCGTTGGATTCCTGATCCAGGGGACGGCCCTTACCGGTCAGAGCCGGAGCAGCGGGATGCCTGACGCCGCCGCCCTGCGACTGCTGGTCGACAAAGACCAGATTCGCGACCAGATCTACAACTACTGCCGCGGCCTCGACCGCATGGACAAGGCGCTGGCCCTCTCGGTCTGGCACCCGGATGCCACGGTGGAGATGAGCCCGTCCGGGTTCAAGGGGTCCGGTGCGGAGTGGATCGAGTCCGCCTGGCGGGCGCACGAGCGCATTCACTCGCACACGCACCAGATGACGAACATCCTCACCCACGTGGACGGGGAGAGGGCGACGAGCGAGACGTATTTCATCTCGTCGCTGCACGCGCAGCCCACCGAGACGACGGCGAACACCCGTCTCATCCGCGGGCGCTATCTCGATCGCTGGTCGAAGCGGAACGGCCGCTGGGCGATGGACCACCGGCAGATCGTGGTCGACTTCTCAACCGTGGAGGACGCCACCGGCCCCAATGGGAAGTCCGCTGGCCGGCGCGACAAGGCCGACCCGTCGTATCGCTACTTCTGACGACAGGAGCCCGGTCTCAGCCCCCGGCAGGCGGATTCGGCGGCGCGGTCGTCACAGCCGGAACATCCGGTTGATCTTGACGACGAACGATCGGTTCTGGAAGCCCGCCCCCGCCGTGTCGCGCTGCTCGTTGTAGACGACGAACAACTCGCTGCCGGGGATGTATTCCCAGCGGAGACGCGCGTTGACCGAGACGTTCCTCGCCTCCGAGTTGTACTGCAGCAGCGTACTGGCGAACATCATCGGCGTCATGGTGAACGTGACGCGGGAACCGACGAGCGTCGTCGTGAACGCGCCCTGCACGAGCGTGACCCGGTTCACCGAGACGGTGGGTTCGGTGGAGAATCGCGGCCCCACGTTGAACCTCGCGCCGCCCACCGACCAGATCTGTTTGGTTCCGTTGTAGAAGGAACCCGCCTCGTAGCTCACGGACCCGGAGACGGATCGCTGCCGTCCGAAGTCGTACTGCACGCGCCCGGACTGGAAGTTGTAGCCGCCCACCGGCAGCACCACACCTCGCGCAATCGCGAACGGCCTCGGGAGGAACTCGTAGTTGGCGCTGTAGGCCGCCTCGACGTGGTCGCTGTTCTGGAAATCGACGCCGAACTCGGCCGTCGCTGCCCGTGTTTCCAGGCGGCCGCCGCCGTTGGCGACGTGATCGAGCGAGACGGTGATCGGCACCCTGCGGACGAGCGGGTGCTGCAGCCGCGGGCTGAATCGGAACGACGCGAACCGGCGCGCCATGTCCACGCGGCGCACGAAGCCCACTTCGGGGTTGAAGCGGGCGCCGACGTTCAACTGTTCGAGCTGTACGCCGTACCGGTCGGCGGAGTAGTCGAGCTGAAGACGGGAGCTCGAGTCCTTTCCGGTGGGGCCGGGCGTGTCGGTGCGCGCCCAGTACGTGTTCACGAGCAGGTTGTTGAAGAAGGCGAACCGCGCGTCCGTGCCCAGACTGATGCTGCGTCCCCGGCCGTCCAGCGAGACGGTGCGGTCCGTGGCGATCAGGCCGATCGTGCTTCGCCTCAGCACGTCGCGCCTGAGCCGCAGCACGGAGAACGTCGTGGGCCGCGTCCTGGTCACCGGCTCGTCGTCGGCGCGGATCGTGATGGCGCCGAAGCTCAGGCGCCCGGTGCGGCCGGTGACGCGGCCGCCGCCGACGATCGGCACCGGCCGTCCGGCGTTCAGTCCGATCCGCCGGCTGTAGAACATCGTCGGCACGTTGCTGCCGCCGAACCCGCCGCCGAAATTGAACAGTCCCTGGTTCTCCAGGAAGAAGTCGCGCTTCTCGGGAAAGAAGAGGCTGAAGCGCGTGAGATTCACCTGCTGGTTGTCGGCTTCCACCTGGGCGAAGTCGGTCTTGTAGGTCAGGTCCGCCGTGATGTTGGGCGTGATTCCGTACTTCACGTCGAGGCCGTAGTCGCCGCTCGGGTCTCTGGCCACGGCCGGCGAGACGGTGCGGTCGGAGGTCAGGCCGCCTACCACGTAGGGCTTGATCTCGACGACGCGGCCGCTGGGCGGTACCTGGAGGCCGAGCAGCGGCGCCGACATCTCGGAGCGGAAGATGCCGCCCATCCCTATCCCGAGCGGAATCGGGTTCAGGTAGGAGACCTCGTTGCGCCAACGGCTCGACCGGCGGACGTTGAATCCCCAGATCGGCTCGGGGTCATTGCCGTAGCGGATCGACTTGAACGGCACAGCCGCTTCCACCGTCCAGCCCTGGTCGTCGCGCTGGACCTTCACCCGCCACAGCGGATTCCAGTCGTAGTTGCTCTGACCCGCGTAGGCGTACTGGACGTCGAGCCTGGCGCCGATGGGTGACGTTTCAAACACCAGCCCGCTTCGTCTGTCGAGGTAGGTATCGAACCCGAAGGCGATGTTGTCGTTCTGGATGATGTTGTTGTGGTCGCGGCGGAGTTCGTTGGCTATCACGCGTTCCGGACGGCTCTCGTGGCAGCGCGCGGCGATATAGAGGGTCGTCTTGTCGAAGAAGATCCAGATCTCGGTCTGCTCTTCGGCCGGCTTGCCGTTCTGCGGCTCGGCCTGCAGGAAGCCTGACATCGGGTGGATGGACGTGTAGAACGCCTCGTCCAGCCGGCCATCGATGGCGATCGGGCCCGGCAGGGCCACGGCCCGCACGGTGGCGTGGCCATTCCCGTCCCGCGCGATCGTTTCCGGCGCTTCGGGCGTCGGCAGCCCGCCGACGACGGCGGCCTGGCGGGTCGAGACCCCCGACTGCGCGGCGAGCGGTGCTCCGGACGAGAGCAGGAGGCACGTGAGTGCAGCGGTCCCTGCTGCACGTGGGACGATCACGTCGTTCGGATCCTTGAGGAATCGGCGGGCGGTGCCGTGGGTTCACGATGCCCGGCCACGTGACCGGACCTCGCTATGATCGCCTGCAAGGCGCCCGCGAAGATTCCCCCGTAGGGGGTAGGCCGCGTCAGGTACCATCTCCCCATCGGGGGATGTGTGCGGCCGGGCACCACCGGCAAGATGCTTCGGTTGTCCGCTCGTATACGCCTCATGCTTACCCTGGCCGCCCTCCTGGCGGCCGCCCCGGCAGGCGTGGCTGCCCAGGGACCAGCAAAGCTCGCGACCGCCGTGGCGCTCCCGGCCCCGCCGATTCCTGTCGCGCCCGAGGTCATCACGCGCGACGCCCAGGGGCGCGCCACTGTGCGCGCCATCCGGCTGACCGAGCCGCTCCGGTTCGACGGCGTGCTCGACGACGCCGTCTACTCCCGCGAGTTGCCGTTCGGCGGTTTCACGCAGTCGGTGCCCGACACGGGGCAGCCGTCGTCCCAGCGCACCGATGCCTGGGTCCTGTTCGACGATACGACGCTCTACATCGTCGGGCGCTGCTTCGACACGGCGCCCCCATCCGAGTGGGTGGTCAGCGAGATGCGGCGCGACACGACGCAGCTCCGGCAGAACGAGACGTTCGGCGTGATGCTCGACACGTTCCACGACCGCCGCAACGGGCTGATCTTCTATTCCAATCCGCTCGGCGCGCGCGCGGACTTCGCCGTCACCGACGAGAGCATCAGCAACTTCGACTGGAATCCGGTGTGGGACGCCCGGACCGCCCGGTTCGACGGCGGCTGGACCATCGAGATGGCGATTCCGTTCAAGTCGATCCGTTATCAGTCGGGCACCGAGCAGACCTGGGGCATCCAGGTGCGGCGCGTCATCCGGCGCCGTAACGAGTGGACGCATCTGAACCCCGTGCCCGCGGCCAACGCCGGTTCCAACGGGATCTCCCAGATCTCCCTCGCGGCCACCCTGGTGGGGCTCACGGTGCCGTCGGCCAGCCGCAACATCGAGATCAAGCCGTACGCCATCTCCCGGGTCACCACCGACAACCTGCAGACCCCGCCCGTCAGCAACGACGTCCAGCCCGACTTCGGCGCGGATCTCCGCTACGGCGTGTCCGCGAACCTGACGGCCGACTTCACCTACAACACCGACTTCGCCCAGGTGGAAGTGGACGAGCAGCAGGTGAATCTCACGCGCTTCAACCTGATCTTTCCGGAGAAGCGTGAGTTCTTCCTCGAAGGTCGAGGCATCTTCGATTTCGCCCGCGGCGGTGGTGACGTGCCGGTCCTGTTCTACAGCCGCCGGATCGGACTCAACGCCGGCCGCGTCACGCCCATCGACCTTGGGGGGCGCCTGACCGGAAAAGTCGGCCCGCTCAGCGTTGGACTGATGAATCTGCAGACAGGGGAGGTGGACGGCTCACCGTCAACCAACTTCACGGTCGTGCGGCTGAAGCGCGACATCCTGCGGCGGAGCGCGGTCGGGCTCATCGTGACCAACCGCTCGATTGCCGCAGGTGGCGGGCAGGGGAGCCAGGCCGTCGGCGCCGACGCGGCCTTCTCGTTCTTCCGGAACGTGGACATGGGTGGCTACTACGCCGAGACGAGGACGCCCGGCCGGTCCGGAGACGCCCGCAGCTACCAGGGCCGCTTCGATTACGGGGCCGACCGCTACGGCGCGAGTGCCGACTACCTGCACGTCGGAGCGGATTTCAATCCGGAGGTCGGGTTCGTCCGCCGCGTGGCGTTCAACCGCGAATCGGGGTCCTTCCGCTTCAGTCCTCGCCCGAAGACGCGCCTCAAGGCGGTGCGGAAGTTCACCTGGCAGGCGGACGCGAGCCGGCACACGAACCCGAGCGGTCTGCGCGAAAGCAGCCTGGTCGCGGGCTCCTTCTCGGCGGAGTTCCAGACGGGCGACACCTTCGACGTGCGGGTGAACCGGAACTACGAACGGCTCGTGCGGCCGTTCGTGGTGGCCCGCGGCGTGGCGATCGCCCCGGGCGGATACGGGTTCACCGATGGGAGGATGTCGTACACCTTCGGCCTGCAGCGGCGGCTCTCGGGCACCGTGTCCCTGCAGCAGGGCGCGTTCTACGACGGGAGCATCACGACAGTCGGACTCTCGGCCGCCCGCATCGGCCTCGGACCGCACCTCTCGTTCGAGCCGTCGCTGTCGCTCAATCGTGCCGACGTGTCCGCCGGCGCGTTCACGACGACCGTGGTACGGACACGCGGGGACCTTGCGTTCACCACCCGGATGTTCGTCACGGGCCTGGTGCAGTTCGGCTCGGCCGACCGCGGCCTCAGCACGAACCTGCGTTTCCGGTGGGAGTATCTGCCCGGGAGCGAGGTCTTTGCCGTCTACACCGACGAACGGGACCTGGCGCCGACGGCGCTTCGCACGTTGAAGAACCGGGCGTTCGTGCTCAAGATCAACCGCCTGCTGCGCTTCTGACGCAACCGACGATCCCCCCAAAGAGGGATCCTCTTTCCGCGTCCTGTGAGTAAGCTATGCCGGCTTCGGCCGAGGGGGCAGCAGCGCCGGTCTTCGGCGACGCCTGCGGGTAAGGGAGGGGATACGTGAAGAATCTGGCAAAGATCGTTGGCGGCATCATCGGGACGTTTCTCGTGGTGGCCATCGTGCTCTTGGGGCTCGCGCGGGTGTTCAAGTTCGATCCGGGAGTGACGCATCCCGGGCTCTGGCTCAGCGGTGAGGTCGTCACCGAGCCGGTGACGGACTGGACGTTCGCCAAGTCGGTGCGGGGGCTCACCGCCATACAGACGCGGGACCGGATCGTACCGGGGATGGCCTTTTCCGTTACGACGGCCCGCTTCATTCACAACGGCCGTCTCTACATCGGTTCGGGCTACCCGGCCGGCAAGAAGATGCCGTCCGGCCGCCACTGGAACAAGAACATCCTCGTCGACCCGGTGGTGCGCGTGAAGATTGGCAACAAGCTCTACGATGGCAAGCTCGTCTACTTGAGCGACCCGCAGGAGCACGATGATATTGCCCGCGAGAACGGGCAGAATCTGTGGGCACCCGGCTTCTACATCCACCTGTGGCGCTTCGAGCCACTCAACTCCTAACGGTTCTTAGTCGAAAGAGGATGTTGTGAAGAAGAACATCATCACAGGCGTGCTCGTCTCGATCGTTGTACTCGCGGGGTTGGGCTATGCCGTCGCCGTGCGCGGCGCGGGCACTGATGACCCGAGTCAGGGCGAGCCATTCGGGCTCAGCGCGCCCCTGATTGTCATGCCGTCGGTGCAGCTGGCGACCGGACAAATGCTGCTCTTCAAGGCCACCAATGTGGCGGAGTCGGGCAACAACTTCCGCCTGATGATCTACAGCGACGACAGCGGCATCCCGGTCGCCTACAAGGACTTTCTCAAGGTGGGTCCCGGCAAGACGGTGAGCTATCTCTACCGCCCCCCGGTAGGGAAGCTCGCACTTGAAGGTGATGTCACGATCGAGGCGCCCCAGGCGACGCGCGCGACGTTCGCCCCCGTCCCGGCCACGGCCGACCCGGGCGTCATCCGCCGCGTCGTGGCCAACGTGCATGTGCTCTCGGTCCAGAGCGGCGCCAACGGCGTGCAGACCCTCGATACGTCCACGATGATCCCGCTCTCTCACTGCAACTTCGAACCGCGCAGCCGCATTCCGTTCCTCGGCGGCAACTGGTACTGGAACTGCGCCCCGGACCTCTATCCCCTGAAACCGGTTCCGCCACAGGAATAGGCAGCGCCACCGGGCGATTCCGCACGTTCCCACATCGCATCTGTCGTTCGCGGCGCCCGCTGACCGGCGCCGCGAACGCGTTGTATCCCGCCATCGTTCAACACGCATGACTACCAGAGTTGTCATTACAGGAGCGAACAGCGCCGTCGGGCAGGCCATCCTGCGCCGCGCTGATCAGCACCCCGATCTCACGCTTGTCGCCGCGGTCCGGTCGGAGCGCGCCATGAAAGACCTTCCGCCGCTCCCGGCCGACCGGTGCGCGCGGATCGACTACGACAATCCAGAGAGCCTGCGTACCGCCTTTGCCGGCGCCGACGCCGTCGTGCATCTGGCCGGGACGCTGATCGAGCGGCCCGGCTCGACCTACGAAACGGCCAACGTGCACACCACGAAGGCTGTCGTGGAGGCGGCCGTCGCGAGCGGCGTCGGCAAGCTCGTACTCGTGAGCGCCATCGGGGCCGACTCCGCGTCGGGCAACCGCTACTTCCGCACGAAGGGACAGGCAGAGGACGCCGTCCGTGCGAGCGGCCTGGCATACGCGATCCTCCGGGCGCCGCTGCTCCTCGGGCCGGGCACCGAGGGCGCCGCCGCCGTCGCGCGCCATCTGAGCAAGCCCACCTGCACGCTCCCGGGTGGCGGTGCCAACTGGCAGCAGCCGCTGTATGTGGACGACCTGGCGCGTGCCGCGCTGGTGGCGTCGAGTCGGTCCGTCGCCGGGGATGTCACGCTCGACGTCGTCGGCCCTGAGCCGATCCGCGAGCGCGAGATCGTCGAGCGCGCGGCTGCGGTGAGCGGCCGCACGGTCACCGTCAAGTCCGTGCCGGTGGCGCTGCTTCGTGTCATCCTGCAGGTGCAGGGGCTCTTCAAGAAGGGCGGGTTCTCGGCCGAGGTGCTCGACGTGATCACGGCTGACACCAATCAGGACCCGTCACCGGCAACGCAGGTGCTCGGATTTGCGTTGACCGGGCTCGACACCATGATCAGGCGCGGGATCGAACCCGCGCAGCGAGGATGACTCGGTGACTGACGTAACTCCCCCGGCCGGCGCCGCGTCCGCGCGCCCGTCCGTTCCCCTCTGGCAGAAGCTGCTGCCGTTCGTGATCACGGCCGTGTGTCTTGCGGTCCTCTACACGCGCCTGGAGGGCGCGGCCGCGCGGGAGGGGATGGGCCTCGTGCCGTACCTCGCGGGCATCTTCGCGCGCGTGAGCTGGTTCCGCTGGCTCGGGCTGATGATTCCCTACTGCGTCGTCTTCTTCCTGATCGACACGCTGGTCCTCTGGAAGGTCGTCAACTGGTTCAATACGCGCATCGGCTACGCGGAGCTGATTCCCGTGCGTGGCGCCTCCTACATCCTCTCGATCGTCAACGAGCAGGTGAGCAAGGGTGCCGTGGGGCTCTATCTCAATCGGCGCGCGGGCGTCCCGGGGTGGGAAGTGGGCTCCAGCATGATCTTCATCATGTTCTGCGAGATCTATTACCTGCTCGTCTGGGCCACGGTCGGCGTGCTCATGCAGTGGGACAAGTTTCCCGAGGTGTTCCACGTCATCCCGACGATCGCGGTTGGCGCGGGCCTGTTCTTCGTCGTGTTTCACCTCTTCTTCAGCGGCGTGATCGGCAAGGGCGTCGCCCTGCGCGACAAGCCGATCTTCCACGCGTTCCGCAAGGCGACCCTCGGCAACTACCTCACCGTGGTGGCGATCCGTACCCCGGCGCTCCTCTCGGCGGTGGTGATCTACACGCTGGCGTTGCGGCTCTTCGGTGTGGAGGCGCACTTCGGCGAGATGCTGGGTTACCTGCCGGTGATCTTCTTCGGCGCGGCCACGCCAGGTCCGATGCGGTCGGTGGCCATCCTGCTCTGGGTGCTGCTCTTCCCGAACAACCCCGGTGAGATGACGGCGTTCGGCTTCGTGCAGCACAACTTCTTCATCCTCTTCAACGCCGCGATGGGGCTGATCTTCATCAGGCGGGCGACGCAGGACCTGTTCGGTCCGTCGCCGGAGGCCAAAGCCTAGAGCCAGGCTGGCCAGTGCGGGGCGGGCTGCGGAGGTGGCCGCCCGGCTGCAGGGAGTGCGACGGGCTGGCGGTCCTTCGACCACCAGCCCGTTGCCGTTTCCGGACTACTTCGTCTTGTCGCGCAGCGCCTGGACGTCCTTGGCGCTCCGGACCACGAACTTTCCGACGCGATGGGATGGCCCCGACGCCGAGACGAACTGCAGCACGCCGTTCTTCTCGTACATGTGATTCTGCCGCTGCGCCATCCCCTTCGTGGGATAGCTGTACATCGTCCAGGTTCCGGCTGACGGGTCGTACCGGCCCATCTCGTCCGAGTTCTGGAACGTCACCCACACGCGGCCCTGGCTGTCGACGGCGGCCTCGTAGGGGTTCATGCCCGAGGACGGCACGGCGATGTACTTCAGCGCCTTGGTCCGCGTGTCGATCCGGACGAGCGAGTTGCCATAGAAGTTCGGCACCCACAGCGCCGGGTTCTTCAGGTCCGCGTACGGCCGGCGGGGTGACTGCTTGCCGCCGATGCCAGGCTGCGGGATCTCCTCACCCTCGGCGAAGTCACCCGGCTGCACGAACTCGGCGGGCAGCTGCGGCGGGAGCTTGATCTCGCTGACCTCGCCAGTCGCGCCGTTGCCGTGCACGATGATGTCGTCGTTCACGCCGGTCCACCAGCCGTTGCCGTCCATGTCGCCCGCGATGCCGTAGGTCATGGCCGCGGTGGGCGACAGGAACTGCTTGAAGGCCTTCGTCCGGGGGTCGAAGCGGAGCGCGGCGCCCTTCTGCATCGTCCCGCTCGCGGCCCAGATGAAGCCCTTGGCGTCGACCCCGAGCCAGCCGCTGACGAGCGTCATACCGGGCGGAGGCGCGATGCTCTCCACCGTGCGCGACTTCGGTTCGATGATGCCCATCGTGCCGTCGAGATACGCGATGCGCGGCGACGCGTTGAAGTAGATGCGGCCGTCCGGGCCGTTGGAGATCCCGTGCGCCTTGGCGATCCCCGTGCCGTCCCTGAGCGGGACCGCGTACTCCGACACGGCCCCGGTGCCGCCATCGATCCGCGCCACGGTCCGCTTGCCGCGCGAGCCGGGCACGGTCATCCAGATGTTGCCGCCGTCGTCGGCGGCCGCGTCATGCATGCCGCCATTGCCGCCGGCCGAGCTGGCCTGCCCGTAGCGCCAGTCGCTGCCGTTGTGGGCGGAGTAGCCGCCGCCTTCGTACTCGACGTCGTACTCGTAGACCGCCGGCAGCGTCGCCTCGCCCTTCGGCCGGTAGACCCGCGGCTTCATCGGCGACGGACCGGGTCCGCGCATCTCGGTGAGGTACGTGGCGAGTTCCTTCTGCGCGGGCGTCAGGGGCTTGGTGTTCGCCGGGTTGAAGCCGTTGGTCATCACGCCGACGATGACCTCCCAGCCGGCCTGGTCGAAGCGGTCCCGCAGCACGGTCGCGGTTGAGTGGCAGTAGGTGCACATCTTCTGCAGCAGTACCTTGCCGCGCCGATGCTCCCGCGTGTCCTCCGGAAGTGCCGCCAGCACCTGATAACCCGACAGCTGCCGGATGATGTCCGTGGTGTCGGCCAGCTTGAAGTCGACCTTGACGGTGCCTCCGGCGAGCGTCGCCTTCGACTCACCGCGCTCGAGGCCGACCGCCTGCGCCCAGACGTTGTAGGCGCCGGGATTCATCGCGGGGAAGAAGTACCGGCCGTCCGCCTGGCTGTAGACCGACGTTGTAATCGGCGTGCCGGGGATCTGGGCCGAGACGGCCACACCCTCGATCGGCGCGCCTGACGGGGATGTGACCCGTCCGGTGAGCAGGCTCTCTTTCGCGCCCTGCGCCGAGAGGGACAGCGCCAGCGTAAGGCTGGCGACGGCCGTGGCCGCGCCGGCCGTGAATCGGGTACGTGTCAGCATCGCGGGCTCCTATTCACCTGCCCGCGGAATCGCGAGCTTGGTCATGCGCTGTTCGACGGTCTTCATGAACGCGACCACCTGGCCGATCTCGTCGTCGGAGAGCGCGAGCTTGTACGCCGGCATGCGCGCGCTGCCGTTCTTGATCTTGTCGCGCAGCTTGGCCTCGTCGGCGGCCTGTGCCTTGCTCAGCAGCGGACCGAACGTCGACGCCCGCCTGGGGGCAGCGGCGGCGGTGCCGAGCCCCATCTCGGTCGCCGGGTCCTGGCCGACGTGGCACATCGCACAGCGGGTCTGGAAGATCTTCCGCCCGGCGACTTCGGCCGGAGACAGTTGCGGAGTTTGCGCGCGGAGTGCCGGGCTGAGCAGCCCGAGGAGCGCGAGTACGAGACACGTTCGGGACACGGTATTCCCCTCTCGGTAGAAGTGGTGGGTCAGATTACCCGACGCCTCCCGATAAGGGGATCCCCATTTAGAGGGACGCTGCGAGGGACGCTGCGAGGGACGC
>CAYNUO010000009.1:24437-33727 GCA_964400405.1 uncultured Bifidobacteriaceae bacterium
CTCCCTCCACCGGGGGATGCCTCAGACGCGCCTGACGACTAGGCTGCCAGAGCTGAAACGCTGGGCCGAACGCCCAACTGAGCCATTCGCCGATCCCATCACGTGCCGCCGCGTCCAATCCTGCTGACCCTGCTCCTCTCCGTGCTTCTTTGGGCCGGACCTGCGGCTGCCGCACCGGACCTCCGGCTCGTCGCCGCGGCGAAGGGGCAGGACTGGTCCGGCGTTCGCGCGCTGCTGACGCAGGTCGACGTGAATTCGTCCGGACCCGATGGCGCCACCGCGTTGCTGTGGGCGGCGCAGTGGGATCACCTGCCAACTGCCTCGGCGCTCCTGGCTGCCGGCGCGGACGCGAACGCCGCGAACGTGTTCGGCGTCACCCCGCTGTATTTCGCGGCGACCAACGGCAGTGCCGCGCTGACGACGCTGCTCCTGAAGCACGGCGCCCGCGCGTCGACCGCGCTGCCCACCGGCGAGACGGCCCTGATGAGCGCGGCGCGCACCGGGAACCTCGCCGTCGTGGACGCGCTCCTGTCGGCCGGCGCCGACCTCTCGGCCCGCGAGCAGAGCAAGGGACAGACGGCGCTGCTGTGGGCTCTGGCGGAGGGGCATCGCGCCGTCGTGACGCGATTGGTCGAGAAGGGCGCCGACCTCCGGGCGACGACGGCGTCCGGCTACACGCCGCTGCTGTTCGCCGTCCGTCACGGAGACATCGACGCCGTGCGGCTGTTTCTCGCGAAGGGCGCGCCCGTGAATGCGGCGGCGGCCGACGGCACGACGCCGCTCCTGATGGCCGTCGTTCGCGGACACGTCGAGATCGCCGAGCTGCTGCTCGCGGCCGGCGCGGACGCGAAGGCGAGCGGGACAGGCTACACGGCACTTCACTGGGCGGCCGGGACGTGGGAGTCCGCCTTCTCACGGGATTACCGCGCCGGTGACTGGCCGCGCCTGGTCGGCCTCAGCGGTGACCGGCGGGTCCGCATGATCACGGCGCTGCTCGATCGGGGAGCCGACGTCAACGCGAGGACGACCCGTTTCGTGCCGCGGTTCGGCTCGTCGGCCTGGAAGATCCACAATGGCGCGTCTCCGGTCGGGGCGACGCCGTTCTTCTTCGCGGCGAGCGTCGGCGACATCGACGTCATGAAGATGCTTCTCGCCCGTGGCGCGGACCCGGGCATTGCCACCGGGGACGGTACCACTCCGCTGATGGCGGCAGCCGGACTGGCGGTCGAGGAGTCCGAGACGCGGATCCCGGAATCGCGTCACCTGGAGGCGGTGAGGTTCCTCATCGACCTCGGCGCCGACGTGAAGGCCGTGAACCGCCAGGGCGATACGGCGCTGCATGGCGCGGCCTTCCTGGGCTACGGCACCGTCGCCCGCGACCTCCTCGCGCGCGGCGCCGTGCTCAACGCCCGCAACAACGCCGGCCAGACGCCGTATCGCATCGCGCTTGGCATCATGGTCACGCAGATGTTCTTCTCGCATCCGGAGACCGCCGCATTCCTCAAGGAGGCGGGGGGCATCGAATGAGTCATCGCCCGTCACTGACCGGGGCGCTCGCCCTGCTCGGCGCGATCGTCGTCGGGGCTTTCCAGGCTCCGGCACTGCGCGCGAGCACGGCCCGGGCCGCGAGGCCGGCCCCGGTCGCGCCACCCGATGCCGCCCTCGTGAAGCAGTACTGCGTCGGATGCCACAACGACCGAACGAAGACGGGAGACCTCTCACTCGAGGGGCGCGACCCGGCCGCAGCGGCCGCCGACCCCGAGGTGTGGGAGCGGGTGCTGCGCAAGCTCCGCGTCGGGTTGATGCCGCCGGCCACTGCGCGGCCCCTCGACGCGGGGGCGCGGGCCGGTTTCATCCACGCGCTCGAAGGCACGATCGACGCGGCGGCCGCTGCGGCGCCCAACCCGGGCCGTCCGTCGGTGCACCGGCTCAACCGCGCCGAGTACGCGAACGCCGTGAGGGACATCCTCGCGCTGTCCATCGACTCGACGGCGCTGCTGCCCGCCGACGACGGCGGCTTCGGCTTCGACAACATCGGCGACGCCCTTTCCGTCTCGCCCGGACTGATGGAGCGGTACCTTGCGGCGGCCGAACGGATCGCCGCCCTCGCGGTCGGCGACCCCGCGCTGGGGGAGGACAGCCTCACGGTCATGGTGTCGCCGGGGCTGCAGCAGGAGGACCGGGCCAGTGACGATCTTGCGGCGGGCACGCGGGGCGGGACGGTCATCTCGCACTACTTCCCGCTCGACGGGGAGTACCTGATCAAGATCAAGCTGCAGTCGGACCCGCAGTTCAGCATCGTGCGCGGGCTCGACTTCGCGCACCAGATCGACGTCCGGCTCGACGGGGAACGGCTCCGGGTGTTTGACTTCCCGGCGATGGAGCGGCCAGGTCAGCAGGAGGCACAGACGATCGACCAGAAACTGGAGATCAGGCTGCCGGTTCGTGCCGGCCGCCACACGCTCGGTGTGGCGATCCACGACGGGCGCTGGTACGTCGAGAGCCTCGGACCGGAACGGCTGCCCACGACGAGCTTCGCCTACGGCGGCGGGACGCGGACGGACGCCACGCGAGGGAAGCAGCTGATGGGCGTCGAGTCGGTGCGGATCCTGGGTCCGTTCAACGCCCGCCGCCCCTCGGACACGGCGAGCCGCCGTGCGGTCTTCGTCTGCCGGCCCGCGACACGCTCAGCCGAGACGGCCTGCGCGAGTCGCATCGTCGCCAGGGTCGCGCGTCGCGCCTTCCGGCGGCCGGTGACCGAACGTGACGTGCGCGCGCTGATGCGGCACTACGAGCGCGGCAGGCAGGGCGCGGACTTCGAGGCCGGCATCCAGCGGACCCTCGAAGCCGTATTGGTCGACCCCGAGTTTCTCTTCCGCATCGAACGCGATCCCGCGACGGTCCGGCCAGGAGGCGTCTTCCGCGTCACCGACCTGGAACTCGCGTCGCGGCTCTCATTCTTCCTGTGGAGCAGCGTGCCCGACGAAGAGCTTCTGGCGGTCGCGGCCGCGGGCCGGCTCCGCGCGCCGGGCGAGCTCGACCGGCAGGTCACGCGAATGCTGAAGGACCAGAAGGCCGGGGCAATGCGCGCCAACTTCTTCGGCCAATGGCTCTGGCTGAGAAACCTCGCACGTGCGACGCCAGACGCCCGGGAGTTCCCGGAGTTCGACGACTCCCTGCGTGCGGCGTTTCAGCGCGAGGCGGAGCTCTTCCTCGAGAGCCAGATCAACGAGGACCGGAGCGTCTTCGAGCTGCTGACCGCGGACTACACGTTCGTGAACGAAGCGCTGGCCCGGCACTACGGCATGCCGGGCGTCTACGGATCCCACTTCCGGCGGGTGCGGCTGCCCGATGATCGGCGGGCCGGCGTGCTCGGCATGGGAGCGGTGCTGACGGTCACCTCCTACGCGAACCGCACGTCGCCGGTACTGCGCGGGAAGTGGTTGCTCGACACGCTGCTCGGCGTGCCGGCGCCGATGCCGCCCCCCAATGTGCCGCCGTTTCCCGAGAACAAGGACGGCGCCCAGCCGGCCTCCGTGCGGGCCCGGATGGAGAACCACAGGAGGAATCCTGTCTGCGCGACCTGTCACGCGCAGCTGGACCCGCTCGGCTTTGCCCTCGAGAACTTCAACGCGGTGGGCCGATGGCGCGTCGAGGACGCGGGGACGCCCATCGACCCGTCGGGTATGCTGCCGAGCGGCGCGAAGTTCACCGGGCCTGCGGATTTCCGGCGGGCGCTTCTCGGCCACCGCGATGCCTTCGCGCTGAACCTCACCCAGAAGCTGCTGACCTATGCGCTCGGGCGCGGTGTCGAATACTGGGACATGCCGGCCGTCCGGCAGATCGCGCGCGACGCGTCGGCCGGCGAGTACCGCTGGTCGGCTCTCGTGAAGGCGATCGCTACGAGCACTCCCTTCCAGATGCGAAAGGCACGCGGATGATTGTGACGAAACGATGCCTCCCACGCAGGGCCGTCCTCAAGGCGGGCGGCGTCACGCTCGCGCTGCCGCTGCTCGACAGCATGGTGCCGGCCCTGACGCCCGTGCGCCTCACCGCGGCCCAGCCCGTCCGCCGCCTCGGCGTGGTCTACGCCGCCAACGGCATGGCGATGAGCCAGTGGCGGCCAGAGAACGACGGCGCACTCGTACTGTCGCCGACGCTCCGCTCGCTCGAGAAGGTGCGCGACCGGGCCGTGGTCATCAGCGGCCTCGACAGCAACATGGCGGAAGGGAAGGACACCGCCGTGCACGCGCGCGTGCAGTCCGCATGGCTCACAGGATGCCGGCCGAAGCGCACGGAAGGCCCCGACATCCATCTGGGCATCTCGATGGACCAGGTCGTCGCCCGTGAGTTCGAGAAGGAGACGCAGCTCGCGTCGATCGAACTCGCGATGGAGCCGGCGGACCTCGCCGGCGCGTGTCTTCCCGGTTACAGCTGCGCGTACAACAACACGGTGTCGTGGCGGAACGCGACGACGCCGAACCCGATGGAATACACCCCGCGCGCGGTCTTCGAGCGTCTCTTCGGCACGTCCCCCGATACGAGTCCCGAGGCGCGGAGCGCACTGACGCAGAGGCGGCGGAGCATCCTCGACGCGGTGACGGAGAAGGCCGGCCGGCTCCAGCTGGAACTGGGCGCGTCCGATCGGGCGAAGCTGGACCAGTACCTCGAGGCGATCCGTGACGTGGAACGGCGGCTGCAGAAGGCCGAACGGCAGACCGAGGTGGAACTGCCGCCGGTCGACAAGCCCTCGGCCCGGGTGCCCGAGCGGTGGGACGAGCACGCGGCGCTCATGTTCGACCTCCTGCTCCTTGCGTTCCAGGCGGACCTCACGCGCGTCTTCACGTTCGCGCTCGGACGGGAACTGAGCGTCCGCACCTTCAACGAGATCGGCGTGGCCGACGCCCATCATCCGTTGTCGCACCACGAGAACGACCCGGCCAAGCTCGTCAGGCTGGCCAAGCTTCAGGCGTACCAGATGCAGGGCTTCGCCCGTTTTCTCGAGAAGCTGCAGTCGACGCGCGATGGAGACGGGACCCTGCTCGACCGGTCGCTGTTCTTCTATGGCGCCGGCATGAGCGATTCCAACATCCACTTCCACTACGACCTCCCGTCCCTCGTCGTGGCGGGGAAGGACCTGCCCATCACGGGAGGCATGCACTACACCCACAAGGGGAAGCCGCTGGCGAACCTGCAGCTCACGATCATCGAGAAGCTGGGGCTGCCGGTCGAACGGTTCGGAGACAGCAACGGCGAGCTCAACCTGCTTGCCGGCGTGTAGACGCGAGAGGAGACAGCGATGACACCGAAGTTCGCTCTTGGGTTCGTGCTCGGCGCGGCCGTCGCGTTCGGCGGCGTGGCACTCGGCGCCGGCTGGTTCACGCCGGCCGTGTCGGCGAAGGCGCCCGGCCTCTCGCCGCAGGACTACATCGACATCCAGAACCACTACAACTCCTACACCCGCATCACGGACATGGGCGGGGCCGAGGACGGCAGCAACTACGCGGCCTTCTTCACCGAGGACGGTGAGTTCAACAGTGCCAAGGGCCCCGAGGCCCTGAAGCGGATGATCAAGAACTTCCACGCCGGCCTTCAGAAGAACGGCTGGTCCTCCCGCCATACCTATACGGGCCTGGTCATCACGCCGACGCCGGAAGGGGCGAAAGGGTCCGTCTATCTCCTGACGTTCAACGTCACGGCCAAACCGCCCTTCGTCGACCACTCGGGTGTCTATGAAGACTGGCTGGTCAAGACGAAGCAGGGCTGGAAGTGGAAGAAGCGGATCTACCGCTCCAGCGAGAGCTTCAAGCCCTCGATGCGGCAGGGCATGGACGAGATCTGGGAGAAATACCGGTAGCTCTACCTCCTTTGTGGGATTCGGTCCACCCCCCGACTCGCACGATAATCTGCGCGCGTAACGAGAGGGCGAATGGCTGAAAAAGACACGGCGGACATCCTGATCATCGGCAGCGGCGCTTCCGGCGGCGTTTTCGCCTGGCATCTCAGCAAGATCCCCGGAATCAAGATCGTCTGCCTTGAGCAGGGTTCCTGGAACTTCCCGGTGGCCGACGTCGCCCAGAGCCAGCCGCATCCGGAGGCCGCGCCGCAGCGCGAGCGCCTCACGACGCCTCCGGACCCGAAGGAGGGCGTGCGGTACTGGAAGAACGGGTACCCCTACGACTTCTCGGACTCGTACTGGAAGCCGATCCTCGGCAACGCCGTCGGCGGGGCGACCCTGCACTACGGCGCCGTCTGGAACCGCTACCACCCCAGCGACTTCGTCGGGAAGAGCCTCGACGGCGTCGGCGAGAACTGGCCGATCACGTACTGGGACGTCGAGCCCTACTACGACATGCTGGACAACATCGTCGGCGTGGCCGGTGCGCTCGGCAACCCGGCGCTGCCGCCGATCAAGGCGCGTCGCCAGAAGCCGTATCCCCTCGGTCCCGGCGCCGAGATTCTGGCGCGTGGCTTCAAGAAGCTGGGCTGGCACTATTGGCCCACCACGACGGCCACGCTGACCGAGCCGCTCGGCAACCGGAAGCCGTGCCCGACCAACTGCGAGGCGTGCGACACCGGATGCCCGCGTGAAGCGAAGAACAGCTCCGACGTCGTCTTCTGGCCCGAAGCGCTGAGCCGGGGCGTGGTGCTGAAGACGCGGGCGCGCGTCCGCGAGATCACGGTGAACAAGCGCGGGCTCGCCGACGGCGCGCTGTACTACGACGAAAACGGCCGGCTCACCGAGCAGAAGGCGAGGCTGGTTGTCATGGCGGCCAACGGCCTCGGCACGCCGCGCGTCCTGCTCAATTCGAAGTCGAAGCTGTTCCCGCAGGGGCTGGCCAACAGCAGCGGTCAGGTCGGCAAGAACCTGATGGCGCACCCGATGTACGACATCACGGGGCTGTTCGAGCACGAGAGTTCGGCGCCCCGCCGGTATTCGTCCACCGGCCTCGTCAGCGACCAGTTCTATGAGAGTGACCCGGGCCGGCGCGGGTTCGCACGCGGCTTCTGGTACCTCTCGACCGGCTATTCCGGGCCGGTGCGCGCGGCGCTCGGCGAACCGCCGAAGCCCAAGGCGATGGTCGTGCCCGCGGCCATGCGGCAGGAGCGCGATTCCCCGCTGCCGTGGGGGCGCCTGCACCACGCGGCGTTCCAGCAGCAGTACGCCCACACCGTCGGCACGTCAATCCTGTTCGAGGAGATCCCGCAGGCGACCAACTACGTCGAGCTCGATCCGTCGATCAAGGACGACGCCGGCATCCCCGGCATCAAGCTGCACTTCAAGCGCAGCGAGAACCTCGAGAACATGATCAAGTTCGCCGTCGACCGCACGACGGAGATGATGATGGCCGCCGGTGCGACGAAGATCCTGAGCGCCAAGCCCCTCGCCGAGGGCGGCGCCTATCACCTGATGGGCACCGCGCGGATGGGCAACGACCCGTCCAACTCGGTGGTCGACAAGTGGGGCCGCGCGCACGACGTGAAGAACCTCTTCGTGATCGACGGAAGCATCTTCGTGTCGGCGGGCTCCGCCGTGGTCACGTCCACGCTCCAGAGCCTCGCGCTGCGGATCGCGGACTACGTCAAGGACAACTCGAAGGATCTGCTCAAGAGCTAGCCGCTCGCGCAGAGGACGAGACCATATGGCCAACAAGCATTCAGAACTGACACCCGCGCCGGCATCCGACGTCTCGCGCCGGAAGTTCCTCCAGAGCGTGATCGCCGCATCGGCGGCCACCGGTGCCGCGGTGGCGCTGCCGGGCGCGGCGGCGGCCTCCATCCCCGCGGCGGCCGTGGTCGCCAGTGGGGATCTCGCCGCGGCGGCTGTGGCGGCGGGCGCCTTCCTGGTCTTCACGAACGACGAGGCGGCGCTGTTCTCGCGCGTTGCGAACCGGCTCATTCCTCCGCAGGGGCTGATGCCCGGCGCGGGTGACATCGGGCTGGCGACGTTCGTCGACGGCGTCCTGGCGGACGCGGCGCATCTGCGGCAGCCGATTCTCGACATCCTGCATCTGGTGCACGCGGCTGACGAGCACGAACTCGGCACCGACGAGGGGCTCGACGCGGTGCTGGCGCGGATCGAGCAGGCGCATCCCGCGGCCTTCACGTCGATGCTGGAGGCCGTCTACACGGGCTACTACAGCCACCAGGACGTGCTCCAGGCCATCGGCTGGGAGCACCCCGGCGACGAGGCTGACACGTCGGAGACGCTCGACGCGCGTCTGTTGGACGACGTCGTCGCCCGGGGGCCGATTTACCGGCACGTCTGAGCCGCTTATCGGGTGCGTTCCACGGCGTGCGGGGCTTCCGTTCCGCACGGAAACCTGCCGGTTTTGCGCCGTTGTCAGGCGCCCCGGCGGTCGTCCTCCCTCATCAGGGGGATGTGGCGTGCGCACCGGTGCCGTATAGTCCAGCCCCGGTTCTGACTGTACTCACCACAGGTTGTTTCAGGGGTGATCCGCTATCCGGCTGAGCTGGACGCGGACGGGACACCAGCCGGCGCCGCGATGACCCTTCCATGTGGATAGGGGTCATGCGTGGGGCCGTCGGTGTGGTTGCAGGTGTTGCCAAAGAGGAGATGGACGATGAGAAGGGTGACCGTACTAGCGGTAATGGCCTTGCTGCTTGCACTGCCGAGGGTCGTATTGGCCCAGGCCGCGAGCATCGCGGGAATCGTGAAGGACACGTCGGGCGCGGTAATGCCCGGTGTGACGGTGGAAGCCGCCAGTCCGGCGCTGATTGAGAAGGTGAAGACGGTCGTCTCCGATGACCGCGGCGCCTACCGTCTCGTCGACCTCCGGCCGGGCACCTACACGGTGACGTTCTCGCTGTCCGGCTTCGCCACGGTGAAGCGCGAAGGTGTCACGCTGACCGCCGGTTTCACGGCTCCGGTCGACGCCGAACTGAAGGTCGGCGGTCTCGAGGAGACCGTGACCGTCTCGGGTTCGAGTCCGATCGTCGACGTGCAGAACGTCAAGACGCAGAACAACCTCACCCGCGAGGTGCTCGACACGCTGCCGACCGCGCAGACGGTGAGCAGCTTCTCCGCGCTGACCCTCGGGTCCGTGGCCAGCGGCGTGACCAGCGGCTCCGACGTGGGCGGCGGCGCAGGTGAGCAGGGCATGGTGTCGATCCACAACGCTCCGACCGCCGACATGAAGTACGCCCTCGACGGCATGAACACCAACAACTCGATGGGCACCAACGGCGGCATCTTCAAGGCCGGCCAGAACATGAACCAGCTGGCGATCTCGGAAGTCCAGGTCACCTACAACGGTGCCAGCGCCGAG